>JAFVBX010000005.1 GCA_017479675.1 Prevotella sp. | reverse complement strand
TTTATCATTTCGATGGCTGAAATCATTGCATCGGCACCCTTGTTGCCTGCCTTTGTGCCTGCACGCTCCACAGCCTGCTCGATGGAGTCGGTGGTGAGGATGCCGTTGAGCACCGGCACGCCAGACTTCATGGCTGCCATAGCTATGCCCTTTGCCGACTCGTTTGCCACCATGTCGAAATGGGGTGTGGCACCACGTATTACGGCACCGAGACATACTACGGCATCATACTTGCCGCTCTGCGCCATCTTCTGTGCCGTGAGAGGTATCTCAAAGGCTCCAGGAACGAGGGCGAGGGTGAGGTCGTCGGTGTTTCCACCATGACGCACGAAACAGTCTTCGGCTCCTGCCACAAGGTGATTTACTATAAAGTCATTAAAACGAGAGGCTACGATGCCAATCTTCATGCCGGCTGATACCAGCTGTCCTTCAAGTTTCTTCATATTTTTTTGTTTTTAGGAAGTTATAGGGGAGTTAAAAAGGGACATTACCCTTTGTTCTTTGGAGCCTTGACGTGGAGCAGATGTCCCATCTTGGCATATTTGGTGTACATATAGAACTCGTCCTTCTCGTTACAGGTCATCTCGATAGGTTCGCGAGAGACGACACGCAGTCCGAAGCCGTCTATGCCGCTAATCTTCTGGGGGTTGTTGGTCATGAGGATGAGGTCTTTCACTCCGAGGTCGGCAAGGATGCTGGCACCAGTGCCGTACTCTCGCAGGTCGGCGGCAAAGCCGAGTGCTATGTTAGCCTCGACGGTGTCCATGCCTTCATCCTGCAACTTATAGGCGCGAAGCTTGTTGATGAGTCCTATGCCGCGCCCTTCCTGACGCAGGTAGAGGAGCACTCCCCTACCCTTTGCCTCTATGCGGCGCAGAGCCTCGGCAAGCTGTTCGCCGCAGTCGCACCTGAGACTGCCGAAGGCATCGCCCGTGAGACACTCGGAGTGTACGCGGCAGAGCACGGGTTCGGGAGTGGTGACATCACCCTTTACGAGTGCCACATGGTGTTCGCCCGTAACCTTATTTATATATCCCACAGCACGGAACGAACCGTACTTAGTAGGCAGTTCGGCATCGGTGACACGCTCAATGAGCTTCTCCGTTCGACGGCGATACTCTATCAACGACTTGATGGTGACGCAGACGAGCTGGTGTTCCTCTGCAAGTTCAAGGAGTTCCTTGGTGCGCATCATGGTGCCGTCCTCACGCATTATCTCGCAGCAGAGTCCTGCCTCGGTAAGTCCTGCAAGGCGACAGAGGTCAACGGTTGCCTCGGTATGGCCTGAGCGCACCAGCACTCCGCCTTCCCTTGCCTGCAAGGGGAACATGTGACCAGGACGGCGGAAGTCTATCGGCTTGCTGTCGGGGTCGGCTATGGCACGTGCCGTGATGCCTCGCTCCACTGCCGATATGCCTGTCGTGGTGGTGATATGGTCAACGGAGACGGTGAATGCCGTTTGGTGGTTGTCGCTGTTGTGCATCACCATCTGCGGCAGGTCGAGACGCTCACACAGTTCCTTACTCATCGGCATACAGATAAGTCCCTTGGCGAGTGACGCCATAAGGTTTACGTTCTCTGTGGTGGCAAACTGTGCCGCGCATACAAGGTCGCCCTCGTTCTCACGGTCGGGATCGTCGATAACGAGTATGCACTGTCCTTGTCTTAATGCCTCAAGGGCTTCGTCTATGGTGTTGTAGTTATTCAATTTTTAGTTAAGAGTTAAGAGTTAAGAAAAAACTTTATGCTTGCAACATGAAGTCGCGGTAGAGGTCTATATTATCTCCCTCAGTTTTCGTTTTCGTAGCAATCTCTGATTGCGTTTTGTAGGCGCTTGCGCCGTTTCGTACGAAGTTTTCCACGTACTTCGCTATCACGTCGTTTTCGAGGTTCACCGTGTCGCCAGCCTTGGCGGAATGGAGTGTGGTGGCACCCTGCGTGTGGGGAATGAGGGAAACGGCAAAGGTGTCAGAGTGAGCTTTTGCCACAGTGAGGCTTACGCCCTGAATGGTGATGCTGCCTTTGTCTATGATGTAGCGCATGATGTCGGCTGGTGCCTCTATCCACAACCACAGGGCTGTGTCGTCCTGCTCGCACTTTACTATCTTGCCCACGCCGTCAACATGGCCTGACACGATGTGTCCACCAAGCCTCGACTGCAACATGAGTGCCCTCTCAAGGTTTACCTTGCCGCCAGGCTTCAGCGAGCCCAGTGATGTCATGCGCATGGTCTGGGGCATCACGTCGGCAGAGAAAGCCCCCCTCATTCCCCCTGTATAAGGGGAGGTGATGTCGGTCACCGTGAGGCACACGCCATTAGTGCAGATAGAGTCGCCCACCTCTGTGCCTTCGAGCACCTTGGACGCCTCTATCTCCAGCGTGATGCTTTTGGCACCTCGCCTGATTGCCTTGACGGTTCCTATTTCTTCTACAATGCCTGTGAACATAATCCGCTTATAAGTACATCGGGACCGATGGTTTCTACTATCTGGTGGGTGAGCTCTACGGCATCTGCCATCATGCTGACGCCCTCGCCCTCCACAGGTGTCTTGGCACCCTTGCCGCCTATTATCTTTGGTGCCACGAAAGCCACCACCTCGTCTATCAAGCCTTCTTTCAGCAGAGCCTCGCTCAGTGTGCCGCCGCTCTCAAGCATGATGGAGTCGATATGCTCGGCACCTGCACGCTGAATGAGTTCCGTCAGCGTGTTGCAGTTCCACAACACCACCCCGGCATCACGCAGCTGCTGTAGCTTCTCTTCATCGGCAGCGTTGCCGTAAACCACTATCGTGGGTATCTCACGAGCCGTGCTCACCAACTGGCTCTCCAACGGTATGCGTGCCTGACGGTCAGCCACTATGCGCATCGGCTGGCGCACCTCGTGCTCCTTGAGGTGCATACGCTGCATCACTTCCTCTGACAAGCGCACGTTGAGCATCGGGTCGTCAGCCATAACGGTGCCTATGCCGCAGAGTATCGCCATGTTGTTTCGGCGCATCAGGTGTACACGTTCCCTCGCCTTGTCCGACGTTATCCATTTGCTGTCGCCTGTGGTAGTGGCTATCTTGCCATCAAGCGTCATAGCCCACTTTGCCGTAACCCACGGCATGTTGGTGGTGATGTATTTGCGGAACACACGGTTCTGTATCTTCAGTTGCTCAACGAGTGACGCCGCTGCATTGTTCCCGTTATTCGCCTGCGGCTCATCTCTTCGAGTCCCGTTAACGTTCCCGTTCTCCAAAACATCCACCTCTATGCCAGCCTGACGGAGCATCTCCACTCCCTTGCCTGCCACGAGGGGGTTAGGGTCCAACAGTCCTACGACTACCCTCGCTATCTTCTTTTCTATGATAGCCTCCGTGCATGGCGGCTGGTGTCCCTGATGACAACAAGGCTCAAGGGTGACATACATCGTTGCATCCTCCGTGCTGATGCCCTTTGCCTCCGCGTCCTTGAACGCCTCACGCTCTGCATGGAGGTCGCCGTAGCGGGTATGGTAGCCGCTCGCCACCACCTCGTCGTCCTTCACTATCAAGGCTCCGACGAGCGGATTGGGGTTAACATACCCCTCGCCTCTCTGGGCAAGGAGCATGGCATCCTGCATCAGTAATATGTCGTCTTCAGTTATCATGGACGTTAAGTAACTAAGGCACAAAAGTACAAACTTTTTTTGAAACAGCCAAACTTTTCATTTTTTTCTTGCGTATGTCGCAATAAAATGCTAACTTTGCGTTAGTTTATACAAAGTATAAGGCATGCAATATACACTCTACGCTCCCAAAAACATAGACACAACCATTAACCTGCCTGCATCGAAGAGCATCAGCAACAGGGCGCTGGTCATCAACGTCTTGGCGCAAAGAGGCTATGGCGACGACAACGGCAAGGAGATAGTACATCCCGAGAACCTGAGCCGCTGCGACGACACCGACGTGATGGTGGCGGCGCTGAAGAACATGCCCTACGTTATCAACATAAAGGCGGCAGGCACGGCGATGCGCTTCATGACGGCGCTGCTCAGCGTGACGAAGAAGGAGCATATCATAACGGGAACGGAGCGCATGATGCACCGTCCCATATCGGTATTGGTGAACGCCCTGCGCCAGTTGGGGGCGGAGATAGACTATGCCAACGCCGAGGGCTACCCTCCCCTGCGCATCAGGGGCAAGCAGCTGACGGGGGGCAGGCTGGAGATAGACGGCAACGTGTCGTCGCAGTATATCTCGGCGCTGCTGATGATAGGTCCGGTGATGGAGCAGGGACTGACGCTGCGACTGAAGGGCAATATAATTTCGCGCCCATACATAGACCTCACGATATGCACCATGAGGGAGTTCGGTGCCGACGTGGACTGGACAGACGGCTCAACCATAGAGGTGAAGCCGCAGGCATACAGGAACGTGCCTTTCTTCATAGAAAACGACTGGAGCGCAAGTTCATACTGGTATGAGATAGTAGCGCTGCTGGCTGCACAAAACATCGCAAACGCCTACGAAAAAGAGAGCGGCAACGACAAAGTAGTGCTGCCAGGGCTGATGGACGGCTCAAGGCAAGGCGACTCGGCTATACGCTACATATTCTCCATGCTGGGAGTGAAGACAGAGTTTGCGGACAAGACGCAGCTGAAGCCCAACACGGTGACGCTGAGCGCACACCACAGGGGACTGCCGCGCTTCGACTTCGACTTCATAAACCAGCCCGACCTCGCCCAGACAGTAGTGGTGACGACAGCCCTGATGGGCATACCGTTCCGCTTCACCGGCTTGCAGACGCTACGCATAAAGGAGACCGACCGCATAGCAGCACTGAAGGCGGAGATGGCAAAGCTGGGCTACGACCTCGATGACAGCGAGGAGGGAGTGCTGAGCTGGGACGGCACACGCAGGGAGATAACAGAGATGCCTGCCATAGATACATACGAAGACCACCGCATGGCGATGGCTTTCGCGCCTGCCTGCATAATGTTCCCCGGCTTGAAGATAAACAATCCCGAGGTGGTGACAAAGAGCTACCCTAACTATTGGGAAGACTTGCGCAAGGCGGGGTTTACTGTTCATAGTTCATAATTCATAGTTCACAACTCATAATTCATAATTCAAAATTACATATTGTCCTGCTAAGCCTCTTGGCGATGGCTGTCGTGTCGTGTTCTACAAAGAAGAATACGGCATCGACACGTTTCTGGCATGCCTTCACCGCAAAATACAACATATACTATAATGGTACGTTGGCGTACATCGACGCATCGGTGGAGAAAGAGAACGGCAACAAGGACAACTTCACAGAGCTGATACCCCTCTACACCGTTGGCAACAAGGCGAGCCGCGAACTGGGCAAGTCGAACTACGACATTGCCATAACAAAGGCGGAAAAGGCGATACACCTGCACAGCATAAAGGCAAAGCCGGAATGGAACAAGGACCGCAAGAAGACGGACAAAGACATAGAATGGCTCACACGCAGGGAGTACAACCCCTTTCTGTGGAAGGCATGGATGCTGATGGGCAGGAGCCAGTTCTACAAGGGAGCGTTTGACGAGGCTGCAGCCACCTTCTCATATATGTCGCGCCTGTATAAAGGACAGCCTGCCATCTACGGCAAGGCGAGGGCGTGGCTTGCCAAGTGCTACATAGAGAACGGATGGATATACGACGCAGAGGACGTGATACGCAACATGCAACGTGACAGCATAGACTGGCGGGCACAGAAGGAATGGGACTACACACTGTGCGACTACTACTTGCACACTGGCGACCTCGCGGAAGCAACGAAGTATCTGCGCAAGGTGATAAAACACGAGATGCGCTCCAAGCAGAGGGCACGCGAATACTACCTGTTAGGACAGATAGAGGCGGCGCAGCATCACAACAAGGAGGCATACAAGGCATTCAAGAAGGTGATAAGCCAGCATCCGTCATACGAACTGCGCTTCAACGCCAACATATCCATGACGGAAGTGATGGCACAGGGGCAGGCGAAGAAGATGATAGGCAAGCTACGCCGCATGGCTCACAACGACAACAACAACGAATATCTCGACCAGATATACTATGCCATAGGTAACATATACCTTGCAGAGAAAGACACGACAAACGCCATTGCCGCCTACGAGAAGGGCAACCAGAAGGCGACACGCTCGGGTATAGAGAAAGGTGTGCTGCTGCTTCACCTCGGCGACCTGTATTGGGAGAAAGAAAAGTATGGCGATGCCAAGCGTTGCTACGGCGAGGCGATAGGACTGCTGGACAAGGAACGTCCTGACTATGCCCAACTGTCGGAGCGCTCGAAGGTGCTCGACGAGCTGGTGCCATATACCGACGCCATACACTTGCAGGACTCCTTGCAGGAACTGTCGCGACTGCCAGAGCGCGAGCTGATGGTGAAAATCGACGACATCATCGAGGCACTGAAAAAGAAAGAGAAAGAGGAGGCACGCAATGCTGCACAGGAGGAGATAGAGAAAAATGCTAACGCCAACGGGAACAGGAACGTTAACGGTAAACAGTCAACTGTAAACGACAATACTACGGCGGGCAGGACAGGCTCATCAGACAATGCGCCTTGGTACTTCTACAGCCCAATGGCTGTGCAGCAGGGTAAGCAGGCGTTCGAACGCCTGTGGGGTAAGCGTGAGAACGTTGACGACTGGCAACGTAACAACAAGACCGTAGTGGGCGACATCGGCAGCAATGCCGATACGCAAGAGTTGGACTGGGACAGCCTGACAGACGAACAGCGTGACTCCATAGCACGCGAGGAAGAGAAACAGGAGATGCTTGCCGCCAAGATGGACTCCGCCGTCAACAATCCACACAAGCGCGAATTCTATCTGGCACAGATACCGTTTACTGACGAGCAGAAGGCGGAAAGCGACAAGATAATAATGGAGAGCCTGCTGAAGTCGGCTATCATCTTCAAAGACAAACTCAACAACCTGCCGCTCAGCGAGAAGGCGTTCCGCAGACTGGAGGAGCAATATCCGCAGTTTGAACCAAAGGACGAGGCATACTATCACCTCTTCCTGCTCCACTCCATGAAGGACGACCACGACAAGGCGCAGACGTACATCGAGAGGATGAAGACGGAATGTCCCGACTCTAAATGGACGCTTGTAGTTACCGACCCATATTTCTACGAGAACGCGCGCTACGGCAAGCAGATAGAGGACTCGCTATATGGTGCCACATACGATGCTTTCAAGGCTGACCGTTTTAAGGAGGTCTATGACAATGCCAAGTTGTCAGAGACGCGTTTCCCACTGGGTGACAATCGTGACAGGTTCATATTCCTCTACGGCATGACGAAACTCAACGAAGGTGACATCAAAGCATGCACAGAGAGCATGGAAACAGTGGTGAAAGACTATCCCAAGAGCCCTGTGAGCGAGATGGCTGGCATGATAATAAACGGCGTAAAGGCAGGCAAACGACTCTACGGTGCCAAGTTCGACCTTAACGACGTATGGAACCGCCGTACGGGAGTGCTGACAAATGCTGACAGCATAGCAGCTAAGACATTCAGCAAGGAGCGCAATACGGATTTCCTCTTTGTCTTTGCATACGCTCCCGACTCCCTCAAGGAGAACCAGCTGCTCTTCCAACTGGCAAGGTACAACTTCACATCGTTCATGGTGCGCAACTTCGACATCACCATAGACAACGCACAGGGCATGCACCACATGACGGTGAGCGGTTTCCGCAACTTCGACGAGGCACGTCAATATGCCAAGATACTCATGCAGCAGGAGGGCATACGCCATACTGCACAGAAGGCGCGCCCCATCGTAATATCAAAGGAAAACCTCGAACTCATAGGTCAGCGCTACAGCTACAACGACTATGACACGTTCTATGTGAAGCATTTCGCACCTCTCGCCGTCGTCAAGCCAGAGCAACTCTACGAGCCAGTGACAGTAAAGACCGAGGGCGACAAGGATATAAAGGGCGACATGCCACAACGCGAGATACTTGACGAGGATGGCAACCCTATAGACACAGACCCTGTCAAGCCTCTGTTGCCGACAGAGGAGGTAGCTCCTGGCGGTGCCATGCCTATCGACCCTAATGCCGAGAAGGACATTGAGGACGAAAACGCTATCGCCGTACCTGATGAAACTATTGAAGTGGTGCCAGAAGAAACAATAGAGGTAGCACCAGAAGAGACAATAGAAGTAGCACCTGCTGAAACAATTGAGGTGGCACCTGCTGAGACTATTGAGGTAGCACCTGCTGAAACAATTGAGGTGGCACCTGCTGAGACTATTGAGGTAGCACCAGTGGAAAACGAGATTGCCGTGCCTGAAGAAACTATCGAGATAGTGGCAGAAGAACCTGCCACAGAAAATAGTGGCACGGAAATTGTTATACAAGAGGATGAGCCACAGCAGGCAAACGAAGACGTAATAGTCATCGACGATGCACCTGCACAGAATAATGACGACAGCGGCGACACCTATATCCTTGAGGAGGACAAGCCGTCGATGGATGCTCTGGAAGATGAATACTACGAACTTGAGGGATTCTGACGAAATTAAACAGACTAATAATAAATAAGGTAATAATAATTAAAAAACGAGAAAGACTATGGAAGTAACTATTACAAATGAGAACTTTGAGTCTCTGAAGAACAGTGGACAGCCTTTGGCAGTTGATTTCTGGGCTGAGTGGTGCGGACCATGCAAGATGATAAGCCCTATCATAAGCCAGTTGGCAGAAGAGTTTGACGGCAAGCTGACCGTTGGCAAGTGCAACGTAGAGGACTGCGAGGACATTGCAGCAGAATACGGCATACGCAACATTCCTACCATCCTCTTCTTCAAGGACGGCGTCATCGTCGACAAGTTTGTCGGCGCTGCCAACAAAGCGAAGCTTCAGGAAAAGTTTGAGTCTATTCTGTAAACATCAGAACTCTACCACACGACTACCATCACTCTGCGGAGTGATGGTAATTTTTTTTGTCTCTTCTGGAAGGGCTTCCTCCACAATCTCAGGCCACTCCATAAGGCATAGGTTGCCAGAATAGAAATACTCCTCTGCTCCCATGTCGTAAAGTTCCTCCATCTTCTTTATGCGATAGAAGTCAAAATGATATACGGGGTAGCCCTCGCCATCGGTATATTCGTTTACAATTGCAAACGTCGGCGAGGTGATGACATCCTCCACACCAAGTTCCTCACAAAGCGCCTTGATGAAAGTCGTCTTGCCTGCCCCCATAGGAGCATAGAAGGCAAAACACGTCCCCATGTACTTCGTAGCATCAAGAAACTCTCTTGCTGCATCCCTGATATTGTCGAGTGTAAAGTTAATTTTCATAGCACTACCTCCTTCGTCCCTTCATGGATATCAACGGTATTATCATTTCCTCCATTGAGATGCCCCCATGTTGGAAAGTGTCCTTATAATACTGCACGTAGTAGTTGTAGTTGTTGGGATAGGCAAAGAAATCATTGCCTGTAGCAAACACGTATGAAGTTGATATGTTTGGCGCCGGCAGCTGCACCGCACGAGGATTACTGATAACAAAGACATCCTTCGACTGGCAGTTGAGGTTCTTGCCGAGTTTATACCTCAGGTTGGTGTTGGTGTTCTTGTGGCCTATAATCTTCACAGGCTTGTCGCACCTGATAGAACCGTGATCTGTCGTCAATATCACCCTGTAGTCTGTCTGTGCCAAGAGTTCAAACAACTCATTCAACACTCCGTGCTTGAACCACGAGAGGGTGATTGAGCGATAAGCCGCCTCGTTGTTGGCAAGCTCGCGTACCATCTTCGACTCCGTCCTCGCATGTGAGAGCATATCCACAAAGTTTATCACCACCACGTTGAGGTCGTTGTTAAGCAAGGAGTTGAACTCCTTGAGCAGTTTCTCTGCACCGTTGGAGTCGTTTATCTTATGGTATGAGAACGTATCCTTGCGTCTGTAACGCTCTATCTGCGTCTTTATCAGCGGTGACTCGTTGAGGTTCTTGCCCTCCTCCTCGTCCTCGTCAACCCACAGTTCAGGGAACATGTCGGCTATCTGCTGTGGCATCAATCCTGAGAATATGGCGTTACGTGCATACTGCGTCGCCGTTGGCAGGATGCCGCAATACAGGTTCTCCTCTATGTCGTACATGTCGCCAATCTCCTCGGCAAGCATACGCCACTGGTCATAGCGGAAATTATCTATCACGATGAGGAACACCTTCTCGCCGTTGCTTATCGTTGGGAAAACACAATCAGGCATTATGCGATTTGACATCAGCGGGCGTTCCGTCTTTGCCTTTGCCCCCGGCGTCACCCAGTCGAGGTAGTTGTTCTTTATGAACTTCGCCCACCCGATGTTTGCCTCCTCCTTCTGCATCTTCAGCATCTCCGTCATCGACGAGCCGGTAGAGGCAAGTTCCAGCTCCCATCGTACCAGTCGTTTGTACACCTCTTTCCAGTCATCGAAAGTGCGACAGTCCTGTATCTGCATCGAAATATCCATGAACGACTGCTGGTAGCCCTGCTGTGTTACCTCCGTCACTATCTCTCTCTGGTGCACGTGCTTCTTCAAGGCAAGGAGTATCTGCATCGGGTTGACAGGCTTTATGAGGTAGTCGGCAATCTTCGCACCTATCGCCTGGTTCATGATGTCCTCCTCCTCGCTCTTCGTCACCATCACCACTGGTGTCTGCGGCTGCACCTCTTTTATACGTTGCAGGGTTTCGAGTCCTGTTATGCCTGGCATCATCTCGTCGAGCAACACGAGGTCGAAGGTCTGCTGCTGGCACTGTTCCACTGCATCCAGACCGTTATTGGCTACGACAACCTCGTAGCCTTTCTTTTCCAGAAATATTATGTGAGCCCTGAGATGTTCTATCTCATCATCTACCCAAAGCAGTTTTGCCATATCATTCAACTTTCAACTTTATCCCTACGTCCTTGACACCTGGCAACACGAGGCGCCTCATCTTGTGGTATATCCTAAACCTTATCTTCTCTCCCTTACGGATATATTGCTTGCTCAGTTCACGTCTGAACTCCGAATATGCCAGTCCTTCTTCGTTACGTTCTCCTTGCCTTGTCGCTATCTGCAAGGTCACGGGGTAGAGTCTCTTTGCTTTGCTCGTCAGCAATGTCTCCTCCACCATCAGCGAAAGGTCCTGATAGGGATATTCCTCCGTTGTCCTCACATCCAGCGTCAGCTCATACGTCCCTGTCTCCTGCATCTCGTCGGTCTGCATCGTCAGCGTGTCCTCCTTGTCCCATCCCTCGTCAGATGTTGACTCGAAGTGGTGGTACACCGTATCTGTGGAGCACGCCGCCAGCAACAATACCGCTATAAACAACCTACCCACCTACTTTTCCTCTTTGTCTTTATTCTTTTTCTTCTTCTTTTTTTTCTTCTTCGCCTTGTCGAAACGTGTGAGGTCCGAACCGTCGAGCATATCCTTTGGACGCTCTGCCTCCTTTGCTTTGCCGTCATCCTCCAATGACAGAGGTTTCTTGCCCTCCTTGTTCATCGCTATTATTTCCTGAGCGCGCTCTACGGAAATCGTCTCAAGGTTTATCGGCTTCTTCTTGTCGGTGGAGTAAGTCATCGTCTGCGCCAGTATGTCCTGCTTGAACAGGTAGTAGTCGCTGTCCATCGTCTGCAGCACCACATCCTTCTTCGGCATCTTGTTGCCTGCCTCCATGTAGCAGTCCACCTCATAGTTCAGGCAACACTTCAGCTTGGCACACATGCCAGCCAACTTCTGTGGGTTGGGCGATATGTCCTGCAAGCGTGCCGCATTAGTGCTCACGCTTGAGAACGACATCATCCACGTTGCGCAACACAGCTCTCTGCCGCATGGTCCCGTGCCGCCAATCCTGCCTGCCTCCTGTCGTGCGCCTATCTGTTTCATCTCTATGCGCACATGGAAAGTGTCGGCAAGCACCTTTATGAGCTGACGGAAATCCACACGCTCGTCGGCGATGTAGTAGAATATCGCCTTGTTGCCGTCACCCTGATACTCCACGTCGCCTATCTTCATCTGCAAGCCCAGGTCCTTGGCTATCTGACGACTCTGTATCATCGTAGCCTCCTCCCTGCTCTTCGCCTCACGATAGCGGTCCATGTCGGTGTCCTTGGCAAAGCGATATACCTTCCTTATGTCGTCAGCCGACTTCAGGTTAGCCTTCTTTATCTGCAATGTCACGAGCCTTCCCGTCATCGACACCACTCCGATGTCGTGACCGGGGTTAGCCTCTACTGCCACCCAGTCACCCTTCTTCAGGTCGAGACCGTTCACGTTGTGGTAATACGCCTTGCGCGTGTTCTTAAACTGCACCTCCACCAGGTCGGTACTCTCTGCGTTACCCGGCACGTCGGCAAGCCAGTCGTAGGTATTCAGCTGGTGGTCGCTGCGCCCTACGCCCTTTGCGCACAGTCCTCTCGCACAAGTGGGACCGAGAGTGAACTTCATATTTTGGTAATCAATCACGTTTTCTTTAATTATGAATTATGAATTAAAACCGCCGTCTTCAGTGTCATGTCGAAAAACACCATTCTGGCGTTTGCATTTTGTCCTATGTCACGCAGGGCTATCTGAAACAACTCCTGAAAGCCCAGCACATTATTCTCGTTTATGAAGCGTGCAAACTTCTGGCAGAAGTTCTCTTCCTCCTCCGTCATGTATGTCAGCTCCTTGTTGTGGAAGTTATACATGAAAGCCTCCCTCGTCATGCGTAGGAAGTATGCCAGCAGTCGCTTCTGTTCCTCCCTGCCCAGAGCCGCCACGCTCTCTGCCCATCGCTTCAGGTCCTTCACGTCCCTCATGTATGCCTTTCGCATCAGCGTCACGAAGTAGTCAAAGAACAGTTTGTTCTCGTTCCCTGCATTGAGCTCCTCCAGTGCTGCCAGCCAGTTGCCGCCAGCCAGTCGTGCCACTCTCTCCGCATCGTCATCGCCCAGAGCCCTGCGCTCTTTCAAGGCATTCACCATGTCGTCATGCTTTATCGGCTTCACGTCGAAGCGCTGCACCCTTGAGCGTATCGTCTCCAGCAACAGCTCCGGCTCCCTACATACGAGTATGAACAACGTCTGCGTCGGCGGTTCCTCTATCAGCTTCAGCATCTTGTTGGCGCATTCCAGGTTCATCCTTTCCGGCAACCATATAATGCTTATCTTCCAACCGCCTTGGTTCGACTTCATGTATAGGAGCTTTATCAGTTCGTCCGCCTCGCCTACGGTTATCACCGCCTGCTGCTTCTCCGCCTTCATCGCCTCCATCCAGTCGGCAAGCGAGAAGTAAGGATTAACCTCCGTTCCTGTTCCCGTTCCAGTTAATAGCGTCGTCCATTGCTCTATGAAGTCATCGCTTATCGGCTTATATTCCGAGTTCCACTTCTTCAGCTTTATCGTAGGGAAAGTGAAGTGCAGGTCGGGATGCTGTATGCCGTGCACCTTGAACGTACCCTGGTTTAGCATGTACGTCGCCAACGCTATCGCCAACGCCATCTTGCCTGCTCCGTCAGGACCGCATAGCATCATAGCATGAGGCAACCTGCCCTCGTCGGCAAGCGCTTTCAGGCGCTCCGCCATCTCCCTTTGTCCTATGATGTCGCTGAAGTCCATCCGTTGTTGCTCTCATTGGGCATTTGCGCCCCTTTAATGTGCAAAGTTAACGAAAAGTCTTGGAATATCCAAACTTTTCGCTAACTATTAAACTTTGTTTTATTTTTTCTCACCCTCCTTTTACTGGTTAATCCACGCGAAGTTACGGTCTCTTTTTCTTATGAGCAAGAGAAAGGTTATAAAAAAAGTTTTCCTTACGGAAGGATAAACGATACCCTGACCGTAAGGAAAACTGAGTTGGTTTTTGTAATCCGAAAGTATTCGGAGGAGTCTTTATCTCACTACCTTTACGCCGTTCACAATGAACAGGCCCTTAGCAGGCTGCGCCACGCGGCGACCCAGCAGGTCGTAGTATGTTACGGTATCTACCTGCCCTTTCTTGATGCTGATAATGGCTGTCGTGGTGTCGTCGTATTCCACCTCCAATTCTATGTCGAAGGCGGGCATGGAGGCGAGTGTCCATGTGCCGTCGCCGTTATCGGTCAACTCTACGCCGTCGGTGTAGGCAGTCCCCTCAGCGGTGGCGTAGGTGGTCTCGGCATCGGTCAGCGTCGAGATGTTTGTCACGAGTGCCTGCTGGTCGGCGGTCAGCGCGTCGTAGGCCGTGCGTGCTGCGTCGATGAGGGCCTTGCTCTCAGGGGTGTAGGTCACGGTGCCGATGGCTGTTATCTTGGCGATGACTTCATCGGCTGCCATCTGGTCGAGTTCGGCATCGGTGTAGTATGTCACTTCCAGCTCGACGTCGTATTCGGGCATCGTGCTGAGTGTCCACACCGTTCCGTCGGCACTGGGCGTGAGGTCGATGGGGTCAGGGTCTTGTGCCCATGCACCCGTCGCCACTGTCAGCAGCAGTGCCATGATGTATAGAAATCGATGTTTCATTGTTCTTTAATGTTTTAATTTTATGTTATTTCTTTTGTCTGACGGCTCTGATATGGCGATGCCTCGGGTGTCGGTGCCTGGGTGTGGCATGACGGGTATGTCCATGTTTTCCGAGTCGTCCTTTTTTCTGAATCTGTTGTTCTTTCGTGCGGGGAGGCCGCCCTCCTTGGTTGTTTACTCACTGCACAGAAAGTAATCGGCTTGCCGCTTCGTTCGAAGAAGAACCGTCGCTTCTGTGCTTCAGGTCAGTTGCTCGTTCAACGGTTGTCGGTCACAGTACCTGCGACGGCCTTGCCACCATCACTGCCTTGTCCGTAATCATTTACGCCATGAGTACCGTTGGAGGCTGTCCACGTTCCGCCGCTTATGGTCGCATCTCCGCCTATAGCCGCACCGCCGGCACCTCCATATGAACCCAGACTTCTTGCACCAATGTCACCGCCATTGCCGCCTGTGGCTGTCACTGTACCGCCTGTTACGGTCACTGACCCGCTGATAGCTACACCGCCAACGGCTCCATAAGAATCGTAACTACTTCTACCGACTCCACCGCCATTGCCGCCTATGGCTGTCAGCGTACCGCCGCTTACGGTCACATTTCCGTTAATAGCGTTGCCGCCAGCATATGCTCTGTTATCCGTGTCCATAGACCTTTCACCAACGCCAGCGCCGTTGCCGCCTTTGGCGCTCAGTGTGCCGCTGGTCAGTAACAGCGTGCCGGTGCCTGCAACGGTGGAAGCGGTGCTATTGTCCGAGCCGTTGACGTTCATCGTGCCGTTACCCTGGATGGTGAGCGTTGCGCCCGCGGCGATGCTGATACCCTTGTTCAGGGTGAGCGTCTCGCCGTCGGTGAGCACGAGCGTCACGTCGCCGCTCACGGTGATGGCGTCGCTGTAGGTCAAGCCGCCTGCGGGCACGGCGAAGGTACCTGCCGTCCATGCTGTGGTGGCGTTGTCAAGCGGGGTGCCAGAAGCCTTCTTCACGGCCTTGACGCTCTTCACTTTCTTCGTGCCGTTGTAAGTGATGGTTACAGTCTGACCTTCCTCGGCAGTGGCAGGGCTGATAGTCCAGTTCCCTGCATCGTCGGTGCCCTCGGCGAGAGTGACGGAGTACTGCGTGGCGGTAGGCGTAACATAGCCATAGACCTCAATCTTTTTTAAACCCTTACTTTGAT
>JAFVBX010000028.1 GCA_017479675.1 Prevotella sp. | reverse complement strand
TCCCAACACTGCCTGGTAAGAAGTGTAGTTCGTTACGTTCACCGTATCGGTCTGTGCATCGCCTATCGTCACCGTTGTCTTGTCTGCCTTGAGCAGTGCGTCCTGCGTTGTCACCTGTATCTTTACGAAGTCAGGGAATGTTGACTCACCCCTACCGAGATAGAGCACACCGCTCGTTGCTGCGATGTTCTCTATGCGGAAGTTGTAGTGGTCAGTGTCATACTTGTTCAGTGACTTCTTTGTCGTGATGCTGCTTGGTGCTGTCGTCTGCACCGTAGTACCGTTAGATGTATCAAGTACATAGCGCAGCGTGTAGTCCGCCGTTGATGAGTATGGAGCCCACACGTTGATGTCTATACGTCCCATGATGCCGCTGATAGGTATGGCGATGAAGTTGCTCGTAGAGGCGTTGTCGTTCATCGTCAGCTTACTGCCGTTGGTCATGGAGAACTTGGCCGTTGAAGAACAACGGAACACAATGTTATGGTATTCATCCTCCACTGCCTTGTTTGCCAATGTTACGAGAGAACCTGCCGACTCGATAAAGTTACCGCTATAGTTCCACTTTCCGCTGCCGTCTGCAAAGTTATATGTCACAGGCAGCGTCGTCTTTACCGTCGAAGCAGAGTAGGTACAAGCCAGCGTAGTCACCGCACTGCTGTATGGAGTTGTATCCACCGTCTTTATGGCAATAGCCTTGATGGTCTTGTCTGCATTTATAGTAAATGTACCAGAGTAAGCAGTACCATTGCTGCTTGACGGCTCAGTACCGTCGGTAGTATAGTAAATCGTTGCGCCTGCCGTCTCACATGTTATCGTCACTGTGTTAGGACTGAATGTGATTACTGGTGCCACTGTGCCTACCGTGTATGTAGCTGTCTGCACGTCGCTGTAGAACGTACCGTCGGAAGCTACAAGCGAGAGTACCTTCGTTGAGCCGGCATCGGTATAGGTGAAGCCGTCAGTACGTGGTGATGTCTTGCCTGTGGTACCTATCACGGTCTCAAATGACTGTTCTGCGCCACCCCATGCTGCGTATATCGTCTTGTCTGCAAGGGTAGAGGTAACGCTATTGCTTCCCTCGAGACCCTTTGTGAGGGTGCCTGAAGCTGGAGACACGCTGATGGCGCTTATAATCTTGTAGTTAGCATACAGCGTGGTGTTGTCCGTTATCGTAGTACCAGCTACGGCAGGTATGGTCAGCGCTGCGTCCGTACACCATTCCTTGAACTCATAGCCCGTTGTTACGCTTGAAGGTCTCTTGTCCAATACTCCTGTTGCAGCCAGCGTAGAGCTTTCTACGGCAGCTGGCATGGTGCCCTTGCTGTGGGCATCACTGTATGTGATGGTCGGCGTAGCATTGAGCGACCACGTGGCGTAGAGCGTCACCGTTCCGCCGTCCTCTGTGGTGAGGTTGCTTACCTCCTCCTGATCGTTGTAAACCTTGTCGCCGTCGGCTGTCGTAGCCCAACCTGTGAAGCTATAGCCGTCGCGGGTGTAGGTTTTCTCCGTGAGGTGCTGCGCCGTGCCGTAGGTGAACGCTTGGTTTGCCATAGTAGTACCCGTACCGCCGTTGGCGTTGAACACTACAGTATATGTGTTTGGCGCGAAGTGGGCTACGTAGTCCACGTTGTTGCCTACCTGTGCCGTGCCGCCTGTCTCGAGGGCATTTGACGTGCCGCTGCCCCAAGGACGCACGTCTTCACTTATCTTGAAAGTCGAGTCGAAGTGATAACCGTCATTAGGATAAGCATTCAGCACGAGGTGCTTGCCGTCTGACACGTAGGTGCCCGACGTGAAGTCGTCACCTGCCGACTTGCCGTAGTATGTATCATCCTCATAATACGTAGCTGAGGCAGTACCTGTGCCTGCAGGCGATACGCCTATCGTTACCAGGTGTTTCCACACTGCGTAGAGGGTTATGTCGCTGCTGATGCCCGTTATCTCGTCGCCGGCAGACTTCTGTGTGGCTACCGTTGCGTCAGAAGCATTCGATGTGTTCCAGCCCACGAAGGTGTGATAATCCTTTGCCAGATTGCCAGAGTTGCCCAGCACCACAACGTCAGAGCCTGCATCGTATGGGCTATTGCTGTCTGTAGGAACAGTACCAGTCTTATTGTCATTACCGTTATACGTCACGGTGTATGTCTTCACATACCACGCATAGAGCGTGTGGTCGCTCGTTGGTATCATCGTCGCGCCGCCGGCATACTTCGTGCCCGTGCCGTCGTTGGCAGTGTACCATCCGTCGAAGCGGTAGCCTGTGTCAGCCGTTACCGTTGGCAGCGTTATCTCCGCACCTGCTGAAGCCTGAGCGATGTCATCACCAGTGTACGTACCGTGACTGCCGCATGTGCCGTCAGCGAAAGAGACGGTGTAGGTGCTGGAGCTTGCACCGGTTACGGTAAGATTCTTCACGAATACACTGCTGCTTACACGCCATACATAGAAAGTTTTCTGTCCGCTCAGTCCGTCAGTGCTCGTCACGGTGTATGAACCGCTTGTAGTCTGAGGAGCAGTAGAGCGAGTTGGCTGGCTTGCCGCAGAGGTGCTGAAACATATCTGACCAGAGCCATCCTTACCTTCCGTGAATGTAATAACATCGCCCACTGCAAGAGTCCCGTCAAGTACTATCTTGAAGTATTCCGCATTACGTCCGATTTTAATACCTGAAGTACCATAATCCTTTGCTTCGGTGGCAACCGTGAAATACATTCTACCGCCAGAAACTACAGACGCATAGTTTGATTCCGTAATCTCTGTATCTGTACCTGTTGGAATAGTTCCACTACCAGAAGTTACGGTAACAAACTTGAACTTGTCCGTCGAAGCGTCCTCCCACTGAGCGTAGAGGTCTAAGTCTCTTGTACCTATCCAGTTGCCGCTTGAGTCGGTATAGCCACTGACACCATTCACCAGCGAACCGTTAGCATTGATAACCTTGGTGCCGCCGCTGGTGTCAGTGAAGTAACCCGTCACCTGCTTGCCCGACTGACTTGGAGCCGTGAAGCTTGGCAGTGCGCTGCCATAAGTAGCGGTAACACTTGAACTGCCGCCAGAGCCGCCATTGCCATTCAGTGAGATGGTATAGGTGTCGGCTGTCCACTTGGCATAGAGGGTAGTATCCTTTGTGATGGTGAATGTGCCGGCAGGTGTGAAGTCGTTGCCAGAGCCGTCAGCCTTGTTGTTCCATCCGTCAAAGGTATAGCCCGTCTTAGTCCAAGTATTGCTGAGCACTGTTACGGTTGCTCCGCTTTCGTATAAGGGGGGTAAAACGAAATGCGTAAAAAGAGGAGGGTGGAGAAAAGCGTGCTGAGGTCAGTGTTTACAAGGGATGAGGAGAGATTAAGAGTGTGACGGAACGCAGAAACGAAATGTGACATTTGCTTTACATTCGTGTTACATTACAGGAGCCTTTGAACGCCGTTAGATGACGAAAATGTTACATCGCGGTATTCAGAGGCTCTTTTTATGCCCTTTTTTGAGCGCGAAACGCATGTATGGTGCATCGTGATCCGTGCGAGGTGGGTGTCTGTGCGTGGAGGTCGCAAGAGGGCGTTAGAGCGCGTTTTTGCTGGGCTTCAAGGCGATTGCAAGGTGTGGAGGCGCAGCTGCTGTAAAAATGTCATCAGCGATATCTCTTTTCCTATTGCGTGGGTATGCTCAGAGGGCAAAAAATGGTGTTTGAAGGGGTGTTAAATGGGGCATAAATATAGTAATAATGTACAGGAAGTGTACGCCGTACATACTCGTACAAAAGTGTTAAAATTTGGGTTTAGGGTGACACTTAGGGTGACATTTAGGGTGACAAAAAAGTATGTGTGAAAAACGAAATGTGTGCCTAAGCGTGACACTTAGGGTGACAGTTTTAACACTTCAAAATGGCGATTAGAGGGGTAAACGTTCTTTTTTAGTGTTAAAAATGGGCGTTTTTGACGCATTAGAGGGGGTATTTTACAAGAAAGAAGGATATTCGAGGGGGTAAAAAACAGAAGGAAGTCAGTGTTTATGCGGTTTGCGGCGAAATTGCTCAAAAGATGCGCATACATTTCGTTGGTTTTTGATAGTGACTATGGTAGCTATAGTGGCTATAGTGTGTACATTGTATATAATAAAAAAGCCACTCATCGGCGGATGGGTGGCGTTGATAGAGCTGCATGTATGGTTTATTCCAAGCGAATGATGCCGATGACGAGTGCTACACCATAGATATCGGTGTATGCCAACTCAAACGGATCATACTCGGTGTTGTCAGACACTATCATGACGTGCTGTTTGTCGGTTCCTGGTTTGATGCGCTTGATAAGTGCGCCCTGCTTGGTGTCGAGCACGTATGGTTTGTTCCACTGAAAGAAGAGGTCTGTCATCGGCACACGCTGACAAGCAACGATATCGCCAGAGACGTAGGTGGGGCTCATGCTGTTGCCCTTGACTGCTATGAGGAAGTCTGCTCCACTGAAAGCAGGCACTACATAGCGCTCGCATTCATACTCCAGGACAGACTGCTCACCTGTCAAAGCTCCAGCCATAGCACTGAGGGGGATGAGGGGAATGCCTTCTTTAGAGGCTACAGCTACAGCGGTATGCTGCTTGTCGTTAAGCATATTGCCCTTCCCTGTTATTATCCAGGAAGGATTGTATTGGGGATAATTTTCAACTACAGCAGATAACCACTTGCTCTGAATGTCAGTGCCGTTGTTTATGGCACGGGATAGAACGCCCTTGCTTGCACCGAGTTTTTTTTCAAGGGCGCCAATGGCAATGCCTTCATTCTCTGCTATTTTCTTTAATTGTGTTAAAATACTACACATTTTCGTTAGTTTTCTTGTTCAGATTAAAAATTTTCACCTCGCAGATGAAAATTTTCACCCAAAAAGTTTGTTGGGTTGAAAATTTTCACTAACTTTGCAAGCGTAATCAATATGTGACTGCGCTACAAAGGTACAAACTTTTAGCGAGAGCGACAAGAAAAATCCTAACAAAAAACGAGACACTATGTTACAGAATGAATTTGAAGAGAGGACGAAGCTCAGCGTAACTGCGGAGGAGTATGTGAAAATTGACGCGCTATACATGGCGTGCGGTGACATCGACAAGAATGAGTTCTGCGAGAAGTACATGACGTTTGAGGGCAGGCTTGACCTGATGCACATGATCGAGAGGGAACTGAACCACAAGCACCAGATGTACCACCGCCTGAAGGAAGAGATGGCGGAGGCTGTGGAAGAGGAAGAGCTGCACAAAATGGAGATGGCAGACTTCCTGCTGGCAGAAGCAGCTTTCCACATGAGCGGTTGTCAGACGGCGAAGCGCCTGCGCGAGAAGGCTGTGGACATTGTAGGTGAGGCTACGGTGGTTCGCATGAAGTTGGAGCATGGCTACGACCTGTTCCAAGAGGACAAGGAATATATAAAGAGGAATTTGAGATAGAAGTCACTGCGATGGCATCGCAGAGGATGGAACGGCGAAGAATAGACAGTGAGAAGTTGTAGGAAGCCCACCAGATAAGTGGCGCCCCCGTGGGTGGCGGTATCGGCAACGACCGCATGGACGTAATATCCGCTGCAGAATGCGGCGACATCGTGGAACCTCGGACACCCGCGGGGCATTTTAAGGACATTGAAAAAAGAAAGAATATGAGACAACAGGACATTAACAGACTGAGACGTGCACAGGAGCACATAGAGGCGGCGATGACGCATCTGAACAATATCCCAGTGAAGAAAATGGATGGAAAAGAACAGCTGCAAGAAATCTTTATGGTGTATTACCTTCTCGATAGCCAGAAGGACAAGATAGAAAAAATGCTGGAGGCAGAGATGAACAAAAAACGATGAGAGTTATGAAGTACAGTGTTGGGGAATATAAGGATGCGCTGATTTGCGGAGTGATGGCAGCTGCTGCCATGGTGGAGATGATGGCGCTGGTGTGGGTGTTTGGATAATTCACAGTTCACAATTCACAGTTCACAGTTCACAGCTAAAGACTGAAAGATATGGTTAGAAAGATTGTTTTGGACAGAGGCGGTGCGAAGCAGATAGCTGGAGCTATAGGTTGCACTCGCGAGATGGTGAGCAGGGCGCTTAACTACAAGGTTGACACCTCGCTGGCAAGGAAGATACGCTATGTTGCCAAGGAGCAGTACGGCGGCGTGGAAGTAGGGTAGCCTCCCCCAGCCCCTCCGAAGGGAGGGGGGAACGAAGACGAAAACGAGAACCAAGAAAGCATAGGGCAGACAGGCTATGGAGTATTACAACAAGACATTGTGCGTGACGTTTGAGGAACTGACAGGGGGATGCAGCCCTGTCATTGCCCCAGCCACCTTGCGTCAGAACATGAGGCGCGGCAACATTCAGTGTGTGCGCCAGGGCAAGGGTGAGGGCAACTATGCTCTGTATGTCTATCAGTCGCTGCCAGTGAAGTACAGGAATATGTTTGAGACGAAATACGGCAAGCCTGCCGACGTGCTGAAAGCTCAGGAGATGAGGGGATGGGTGAAGGAGGACGGCGAGGCGAGGGCATTCTACGAGGCATTTGAATACGATTTGAACGGCATACAGACGCGCCTGAGCAAGAAGCTCATCGACGAGTACACGATGAACGCCAGCATACTGAAACTCATGTGGGAGCACATGAACCAGCTGACGAGCACCACCCACGCCCTCGGCGGCGGCAAGCGCGACCTGTGGGGCATCGTCTATGCACAGAGTGAGAAGCTGAGGGAGGTGACGGGGCACACCCTGCCCAAGAACCTTGCTCGTCTGAAGGAAAAGATGCAGCAGTACAAGAAAGGTGGCTATGAGGTGCTCATCAGCGGCAAGATAGGCAACAGCAACACGCTGAAGATAACGGAGGAGGCAGGCATTAGGCTCATAGCCCTGAAGAGGAACAGGGTGCCAGTGCTCACGGACGCACAGATATTCAGGCAGTTCAACAGCGAGGCAGAGGAGAAAGGATGGAAGCCGCTGAGAAGTCTCAGAAGCCTCACGCTGTGGTTTGCCTCTCCTGCCGTAGAACCGCTGTGGCACGATGCCGTTTTTGGCGAGATGAGCGCACACCAGAGGTTTGACCGCCGACACAGGACGCAGTTGCCTACGATGAGGGATGCCTTGTGGTATGGTGACGGTACGAAGCTCAACCTCTACTACCGCGACGAGGACGGCAAGGTAAGGACCACGAGCGTATATGAGGTAATCGATGCAGCCACAGAGACATTCCTTGGCTTCTGCATCAGCGACACCGAGGACTACGAGGCGCAGTACCTTGCCTACAGGATGGCTATACAGGTGAGCGGACACAAGCCTTACGAGATAGTACACGACAACCAGGGAGGACACAAGAAAGCCAACAGCAGCGGTATGCTTGACAAGATATGCAGGGTGCACAGAACCACAGCCCCCTACAATGGCGCGTCAAAGACCATAGAGAGCGTCTTTGGACGGTTTCAGCAGCAGGTGCTGCACAAGGACTGGCGCTTCACGGGTCAGAACGTCACGGCAAAGAAAGACAGCTCACGCCCGAACATGGAGTTCATAGAGGCGAACAAGGATCAGCTATACACGCTTGAAGAGCTGAAGGCTGCATACGTGAAGGCACGCACGGAGTGGAACGAGATGATACATTCTGCAGCTAACGCTACAGGCACAGTGGCAAAGAGTAGGTGGCAGATGTATCAGGAGAGTGAGAACCCAGAGACACCGGTTGTGACACCGAGCGACATGGTGGATATGTTCTGGGTAATATGTGACAGGCTGAGCACCTTCACCAGCAGCGGCATAGAGATAACCGTCAAGGGCAAGAAGAGAGTGTATGAGGTGATGAGTGCGCCAGGAGTGCCCGATATGGAATGGCGCAGGACGCATACATATCAGAAGTTCGTGGTGAAGTACGATCCATACGACTTCAGCAGCATCAGACTGTACTGGAAGGACAAGGCAGGCGAGCTGCGCTTTGAGAGGGTGGCGGAACCATACATCGTGATACACCGCGCACTACAGGAGCAGGCAGAAGGCGAGGCAGCCTTCATCAGGGCACAACAGACAGCCGCAGAGCAGAACCGCATAGAGCGTCAGGTGGCAGCCAAGGCGATAGAGTATGCCGAGGGCGTGGCACCGGAGCAGAACGGACTCACTACACCGAAGCTGAAGGGCGTGAGGGCAGACGTGCAGAGACAGATAGACCGCCGCACACGCCGCTACAGCCGTCAGCCTGAGGAACTGAGCCTTGGCAGGGTGACGAAGAGGGTGAGCAACATTGACTGGCTCGACCTTGACGAGCAGCCCGTGACAATCGAGATGAAGAAGGTTGCAGGGAAACTATAGGCATAGCCGCGATGCAATCGCGACACAATAAACAAAGAAACGAAAACGATAGCGAAAAAAAATAAACTACTAAACAAGACACTATGGAACAGAACAGGAAAGAACAGATTGCACAGAGCCTGAGGGCATACGTGGCAAAGTACCCCAGCCAGAACAAGGCGGCACAGAGCCTCAAAGGGGTGAGTATTGCAACCGTCAGCACGATACTCAACGGTAAGTGGGAGAGCATCAGCGACGAGATGTGGAAGAAAGTTGCCGACCAGGTAGGCGGCACGCATCTGGGCGACTGGCAGATAGTGGAGACTGGCGCATATCAGGAGATAACCTACGCACTGGATGATGCCCAGCAGTGGAAGAACGTGACGTGGATAGTAGGCGAGGCAGGCTGTGGCAAGACCACCACCGCGAAGCTGTATGCCCAGGAGCACAGGGAGGTGTTCTACCTGCAATGCTCAGAAGACCTGCACAAGGGCGAGTTCGTCAGGGAGATAGCACGTCTCGTAGGCATACGCACGGAGGGCTACACCGTGCGGGAACTGTGGAAGGCAATCCTTGGCAGTCTGATACAGATGGATGCTCCGCTGCTCATATTCGACGAGGCGGACAAACTGACTGAGAGCGTCTTTCATTACTTCATCAGCCTTTACAACAAGGTGGAAGACAAGTGCGGCATCGTCTTCATGAGCACCGACTACATCAAGAGTCGCATAGACAAGGGACTGCGCTGGAAGAAACCAGGCTACAAGGAGTTCTACAGCCGCATAGGCAGGAAGTACTTCGAGCTGGAAGACACCACGCCAAACGATATCTATGCCATCTGCACCGCCAACGGACTGAAAGACCGCAAGGACATCGACGAGGTAATCAGGGAAGCGGAGGCATGTGACTACGACCTCAGGAGGGTGAAGAAGTCGGTGCACAGGATTAGGAGAGTTCACAATTCATAATTCACAGTTCACAGTTATGAGCAAGGCACTGACCGTAAAGGACATATTGAGGAAGACCCGCGAGACGTTCCCTTTCGAGGGAGCGTGGGCGGACGCTTTCGGACAGCCAGAGCGCTCAGGCGTATGGTTTATCTGGGGCAAGAGCGGCAACGGCAAGACATCTTTCGTTATGCAGCTCATCGCGGAGCTCTGCAAGCATGACCGCGTGGCGTTTGACAGCCTGGAGGAAGGCACAAGCCTCACCATGCGCGACAAGCTCGTCAGGCACGGGCTGCTCCATACTGACAACCGCCTCCACATACTCTGCGAGCCCATCGAGGTGCTGCGTGACCGTCTTGCCCGTCACAAGAGCTACAACATAGTGGTGATAGACAGTTTCCAATACACCCAGCTCACCTACCGCGACTACATCCAGCTGAAAGAGGAGTGCCGTAACAAGCTGCTCATCTTCATCAGTCATGCGGCAGGCAGCAGTCCTCGCGGAGCGGCAGCCGTCAGCGTGATGTACGATGCTACCCTGAAGATATGGGTGGAGGGCTTCAAGGCATTCTCCAAGGGCAGGTTCATCGGTCCAACAGGAGAGTACACCATTTGGGATGAGGGGGCAGCACGTTATTGGGGAGAGAAATAGTTCACAGTTCATAGTTCACAGTTAAATTATGGTACAGGGAAAAGAAATACAAAGCATAGGGTATAACCCCTATTTAGAAATACTCAGACCATTCCTGAAGCTTCGCCTTTTTTCCGTAGCTATAATGACAGGATGGACAATATATTTTGGAGAAAAGAAATGAATATGAGTAACGAATATCAGCAAGGTGACACCATCTATATGTTGATGGACAAGATGAGTGCAGAAGGATTGCTTGATGACTGGCTTTACCACAGGTACGAATGTGACCTGTTGATACACCGTTCCCAGAAGAACAAGGGTATGGTGGTGGTAGAGACGAAGGACCCTATGTGGGCATCGCGTATAATACAATGGCATAAGCCGAGTAAGGTAATGTATAAGCACTGATAACAAAAACGACAACAAAAATGAGTGAGGCGAAAAGAAACTACAACAGGTTCTGGATGTTGCTCCACGAGGCACGCGCCCTGCTTGTGGAGGACAAGGAGGAAGTGAAGAAAGACATGGTGCTCAACGCCACGCACGGCAGGACAGACAGTCTGAAAGAACTGACGCAGGAGGAGTATGACGGACTATGTGAAGCTCTGGAGAGAGGTATGAAGTACTCTGCACGTCCGTACAACCCACTGAAAAGAGCACGTAGCGCGGTCCTCCATCAGATGCAGTTGCTGAATGTCAATACCGCCGACTGGAACGCCGTCGATCGCTTCTGTCTCAACAATAAGATAGCTGGTAAGCGCTTCTGTCGTTTGAGCGAGGAGGAACTGCAGGCAGTGTATGTGAAGTGCCTCATGATAAGGAAAAAGAGAGACGGTGAGAACGAGAACAGATGCAGAATAATAAAACTGAGCGAGTATGGAAAGACAGATGTATGAGCAGCGCATGGCGGAACTTGGCGACCAGTACGCTACGGCACGGCAGTCGCTGTGCCCCTTGACGGCAGCGGCAAGGATGCGCAAGATGGTACGCCTGTATGCTGAATACACAGGCAAGAGCATAACAGAGAGCGAAGACTATTTGAACAATATTTATAAACCATTCAAGTAATTCACAATTCAAAATTATTCAAGGACTATGGCAAAGAGACAAAAGAAAGTAGTTATCACGGACGTTACCCGTGAGCAGGCAGACGAGGCATTCGCACAGTATGCCAAGGCAGAGGCACAAATCCAGAAAATCAATGCGGAGATAGAGCTGCAGTGTGCCAAGACCCGCGAGAAGTATGCTGACAAACTGGCTATCCTGGCAAAGGAGAAAGACGAAGCTTTCAACACCCTCGACAGCTATGCCAGCGAGAACAAGGCAGAGCTTTTCGCCAAAAAGAAGAGCTTGGAGATGACGCACGGCACCATCGGCTACCGTACAGGCACGCCGAAGCTTAAGACCTTGAAGGGCTTCACGTGGGAGAGTGCCAAGAACCTCGTCAAGGAGTTCCTGCCAAGCTACATCCGACAGACGGAGGAGATAGCCAAGGACAGGATACTTGCCGACCGCGACATGGAGCATGTCGATGTACGCGACCATGACACCGTCGCAGGACCTATGCGCCTCTATATGGAGAAGTGCGGCATTCAGGTTGTCCAGGAGGAAACCTTCTACGTAGAACCTAAGAAAGAGGACTCTGAATAGGGTCTTGTTTTAGTTAGTTTTTTTTGAGATTAAGCTCTTAGCGTTACCGTCTGCGAAGATAGTAACGCTTTTTTAGTTAAAAATTCTGCTGTTTATTTGGTTTTTAGCCGATTTTTCTTTAATTTTGCAAGGGAAATAAACAAACAGTCTATTTATTCTACTCACATCATGAGCAAAGGACGCGACAAAAATCTGGTATCCGCACGTGACAGGAGAATATACGAGCGTTACTATTATTGGACGGAGGTGCAGCGCCTCCGTTTCGACGATACCATAACAAAGCTCTCCAACGAGGAGTTTTACCTGTCGGAGAGCCGTATCCTTGCCATAATTCGTCAGATGATACAAGAGGGCGTCAGTGTGGAGGGCAAGCAGATAAGCAAGCCCCTGTTCACCGGTTTCAAGGTGGGCATCAAGCCCTCGCCACGGAAACAACAATCTTCTTCGGCACGTCAATTGTCGTTGTTTCCGGAATAATGTCCGTCACCGCCACCGTATATTCTGCCTGATACACCTTTATGCCGTGGTTCCACGTGTAGAACCGTGACTTGGTGCGTATCAGTTCCCCATCATCCGCGGGGCGATAGCGTTGCAGTGCCTTGTGCAGCTGCTCCACCATCTCTGCTCTCTCCATGATGCCGTCGGTGCTACCAGACTGATAGTGGGTATCCTTGTAGCAGTCTATTATCAGCTTCACGCTTACCGTTGCCGTTCCCTTCTGGCTCTTGCCCGCAAGGTTGCTCCAGTCTGCCTGTGGCGCATCGATGAGCACGGCTGGGTATGTCAGCGGGTACATATCGACGTTCTCATTGTCGAGTGCCTCCAGTTGTCCGTAGTCCTCATCCACCATCGAGAGGCTCGGCATCTGTTCCTTGATGTATGTTACGAGATTGTAAAGTAGTGACTCCATATCTTTAATTATGAATTATGAATTATGAATAATGATCCAAGCACCTTTCCCTTGATTTTCTCCATTGCCTCGCTTATGGCGTTCTGCACCTTTTCCCTCAGTTCGGCAGAGTTGCCTATAAACTGACGGCGCGGCATCCTGGCGCGTATGTTGAGGTGCGTCTTCTTTGTCAGTGCAAGAGCCTTCCACTTCTCTGCCTCTGGTGGCAGTTCCGCAGGCAGTTTGCCCTTTTTCTTCTTGCCTGCCAGTGAATAGACCATGTGCCAGGCATATTTGCGCATCTTCCTCGTCACCGTTGGGTGGGTGTTGATGTTGCCACCCTCGTTGTGGATGGCTGCATACTCCACGGGGTTCTCTACAAGCACCGCCCCACGTTGTGCCGTTGCCTGTGTTGAGTTCATCAGGTGGTTACGACTGGAGGTCAGCGGTCCGTACTTGGCATCGGTGCCTTTGCCGTCCTGTCGGCGTGTGCGCTGCCAGGCATGCAGACCACCGTCGCGGAAGCCACTGTCACGGAAGTTTTGGCGGAAGTGGTTCTTAGCCATCACCGCCACCTTGCGCGGCAGGCGGTCGCTCACCTCGCGCTCTATCTCCTCTTTCAGTCGCTCTACTCGGTGTGTCAGTTCCTTCGATGCCTGGTCCATAGTGCTATGCTTATTATCACCGCAATGACATTGCGGAGGATGAGACTTACTTAGGATAGACCGTGCACAGTGCCATGTCGCGGTACAGCTCTGGCGTGCCTCTGAGTTTCTTCTGGCGTATCAGTCGCTTTATCTGCTGCATGGACAGCACCACGGGCTTGCCCCTGAATACCAGTACGAGGAACTTGCGGCGCTGCTCTTCACACAGGCGCTCCGCCTTTCTGATGGCGCGCTCCTTGCGCCAGTCGAAAAGCCATTCGTCGAAGCTTTTCTTGATGTTTTGGATAAATTTTTTCATGTTTTATTTGTTGTTTAAGAAAAAATGAGTAATTTTGCAGTGTCCTTAGTGACTACCCGCTGAGTATGCGTGGGGGTAAGGCTTTATCGTGATGCCCCATTAAGCTGTCTTCGGACGGCTTTTTTTTTATTGTTCTATTTTCTTTCTAAAATGCTTGTGGAAGTTTCTGTCTAAAACTTGATCTCTATCCACTGATATCATTTTCTTACCCACTGCAACCAGCACTTCTAAAGCATCGTCGTTAGCCTCAAAGTATTGCTTTATCTCTGTTGCCATTCTGTTGGCTGGATATGTCGTAGTCAGATTTAGAAAAACCCTATTTGTCTGCCCTATTGACTCTTCCAGACGTGAACCGATGGAACCGGTTCCTGTAATAGTCTTCAAATCAAACAACTTATAAACGCCTTTCCTCACATATATATAGTCTGCACTCCTAACACCTTTTGGATTTGGCAAGATATAGACCTTATACCCATACCTTGTGGCTTTTCTTGCTCCAGCTAACAGATTTGCATACTCAGCACTGTCTTTGCTGATGGCAGAGAAGATGTCCTTCTCTACCTTCGTGTAGATTTTGAGTTCTGTGAGTCTGCGTATTTGATTGATGTATTGAGCACCTGACAAATTCCCTAGTTCCGCAAACATCTTCTTTACATCTACTCTCTCGTTAGCTTTGCCTATTACGTTGTCAATTTTAGCGCAAGCGTTGCAGTGCTTGTCCTGATTTGTAAACAGAGTGTGTACCTTGTTCTTGAACCCTCTGTTGGCAAAGCAGCGGCTACAGTCATGTGGGAAATACGGATGCGTATCGTTGAAGGTGTGTCCGTCCTTGCCAGGATTATTCTCCAGTCCGCGTTGTGGTGGTGTGGGTTCCATGTCGTCAGGCATGGTGACGGGATCGTCTGTCTGCTCCAGTGAGCACTTGCAGTCCCAGCGGTCGCCAGGGTGGTGCTCATCCCAGAAAGGGTCATCCACTGGCAGCACTAGCCCTTTCTCCCAATACTGGCGGTGCGAGCCCTCTGGGTTAGGCGAGGTGGTCTTCACCCATCTGAGGTTAGGCATCACGTCCTTGTTGCGCTCAAACTCGCGCCAGTCGGCAGCGGCATGTGCACGGAGCACGGCAGTGTCATATTCTGTCTTTAGCCATGAGCCTACATGGTGGGTGGTGATATCCTTCACGTCCTCTGCCCACTGACGATATGGTTTCAGTTTGCCGTCGGCATCGAGCAACCTCTGTGCCATGTGCACTCCCATGTCATGCACCTTGAAGGCGGCGAACACCTCGTTGGAGTGTCTCAGGGCACGGTAGAACTCGTCATCGTGTGTTGGTGGTGTGGGAGCCTGTAGCAGACCCTCCACCGTTCCCTCGTTGATGATGCGCAGTACCTCGCGCCATAGGGTGTGCTCCACCTCGTTCCTGGCATCGAAACCGCCGTATATCTTGCGCATGAAGGCACCCAGCACGTCCAATCCCACCGTCACGCCGCCATCGTTGCTGTACTCCGCAACACCATTGCGGAGAGTGGAACAACCACACTGGCACTGGCTGTCGCCGTAGTAGAGGTAGTCCATCACCATTCGACGTCCGCCCCGTCGTGCGGGGCTATGCCGAAAAAACTCTTCAAACGGTTTTTGAACGGTGTTTTAGTCTGAGTACTCTGATTATTCGGAGTATTCTGACCGCCCTGCAGCTGCTGTCTCATAGCCTCGCGGCGTTCCTCTGCCTCTGCCTTCAGGCGGTCATAGTTGGCAGGCTTCTCTACACCGAAAGTCTCGTAGAGCCAGTCATCATCCATTGGCAGCCCCATGTTCTTCAGACCCTGCACTATCTCTAACTGCTGCTTGGGGTCTGTCTTTTCCTTCTTGGCATAGACGAACTCCCCGCCCTCCACGTTGAAGCCCAGCGAGAGGAAGATAGGCTTCATGTCGTAGTTCAGTATGTCGAGGATGAAGTTGCGGTCGTCAATGTTCATATCCTCCTCTTCCTCCTTGTGCACCGAGCCAAGTGCCTGAGTGCCCGTGTCCTTCGCATCAGTAGTCAGCGTGTTGCCCAGCACCATTATGGAAATCTTGCTATCCCAATACTCCGCAAAGGTCTTGTATAGGTCTGATGAGCCAGTCTTGTTGCCAGCCTCAATGAGTTTGAGGTCGCTGTCCTTCGGATGTATGTATGCAGCATTTGCGCCCTGACTGCGTGCCTCCGCTATGAGCCTGCGTCGTGCCGTCTCGTCGCCGGCATCGTAGGTGTATTCACGTATCGGCATACCGAATATGTTGCAGAAGCGTGCCCAGTCTGCCATGTCGCCGCGCTTGTAGAGCACGGCAGGCAGCAGCTTGGCATACTTGCCCAGTCCGCGCTCCGTTCCCACGAACAGCATATTGTCAAACTCGTCGATGTCGATGCCCTCATGGTCTCCCTGGTACTTCAGCAGCAGGCGGTGCACGGGGTCGTAGTGCTTGCGGTTGATGAGGTCATAGCGTATGTCGCCGTCATCGTCGAGGTAGAACTGCACCAGCGTGAAGCCCCAGAACTCCGACATGATGAGGTCTTTCCTCAGTTGCTTGAACCACGGTGAGCGCAACTGCTTGTTGATAGTATCATCAGGCTTGCCGTCACGCTGGAACTCTATCGGTATGCGTGTCACGCCCCTCAGTCGCTTGTCTATCACGCCAGAGAGGTGCAGGTCCAGTTCTGCCGACTCATACATGTCGTAGAGCCTTGTGCGCTGTGAATAGTCAATGCTCTTGGCACTCGTCAGCGAGTCCATGTAAGCCTGTATGTCGAAGTGGAATATCTCCGGCATCTGGAGCACCACGTCAGGCAGTCTCTCTCCTGGCATGGTACGCAGTCCACCCTGCGTAATCTTCTTCTTGTTTTTCTTTGCCATTGTTTTTTTATCTGAGTAATCTGAGTAGTCTGAATAGTCTGATAGCTCTCGGCTGTCACAGCATCACCGGTCTCACCTCGTCAGCCTCTATCTGCCAGCGCGAGTTGTCTTCGAGAGTCTCATCGTCGAGCATCGGTGCCCCGTCGATGGTGACGTCGCCGTCTCTTACCCCCTTTAGCCAGTCTATGGCACGGTCGTAGCGGTCCTTGCGTATCTGCGACATCTTGTAGGGGTTATGCTGGCAGAATATGTGATACACCGCTATGTCGATGGCGAACATCAGTATGAGCGCGTGGCGGTCGCTGCCTGTCTTCGAGAAGATGGCATTGCAGTCATACTGCTTATTGAGGTAGGAGCGCATTTCGCTTATTGCCCTGTCCTCGCATATCTCCACTATCTGCTCGTCGTAGTCTGGCGACTCCTTGCGCAGCAGCTGGTCAAGTATCTCACGATGTATGGTGGCATCGTAGTCGTTGGTGTTGATGAAGTTGCTCATTACTTTATACTCTATACTTTATACATTACACTCTACATCCTATATGGATTGTTCTCGTTTATTTCCTGATATGAAATGGTGACGGCAGGCTCCAGCTCCACCGTCTTGCCCTCTATGATTGTTACAGCACCCTCTATGCAGTCAGGACCGTCGGCATTGTACGGCAGGTGCATCTCGAACAGTTTGAATTGCTCTTTCAGTTCCTGCATGTGCGGGTTGTCCTTCTCCTGCTCGTTGAACACCCACGCACCGTTTCTGTCTATCGGCTCCAGGTTAGCCTCTATGCGCGTTGCCTTGTCCGTCTTCTTGCGCTCGTCACCCTTTATGTAAAGGTCGCGCTTGCGCTTCTTGCATTCCTCCCTGAGCAATGGCTTGAACACATGGTTGAAGAATGGGTCTTGCAGTTTGTTGTTCTCCATGTAGCAATACACCGTCGCCTTACCACTCACATAGTCCATCAGGTCAAAGTACCAACCTATGAACGTCGCATTGAGCTCACGTGCCAGATAGCCCTTGATGATGTAGTACGTGCCCTTCAGTTTGCCCACCAACCACAATGCCTTGGTGCTGGAGGCTTTTTTCTTGGAGTCGGAGTAAGCGGGGTCGCCGTATATCACGAGGAAGCGGAACTTGCTGAGCGGCGGTATCTTGCCGTATGGCAAGTTGTGGAATATCGTGCCCTCGCTGACGGGGTTGTTGAAATACTCTGCCTGCGCATTCTTCTGTGATATGTTGGCGAGCACCGTGTCAATCTGTTCCTCGGTGTTCTTCTGCGGCCAGGTGCTCTTGCCGTTCTTGTCGCGTATGTTTACTATATCCCAGTGCCTTGCCTTCTCTCCAGCGCGCTTTATGCAGCAGTCCTTGGCTATGATGTTGCCACACCACAGTATCAAGGTAGGCTCAGAGATGGAGCGTGTGGGGTACAGTGCGCCCTCAAACCAGTCCCATTTCTTTTTAAGCGTCTCAGGATTGCGGCAGTCCTCGTCAGTGTCATAGTCATCCATGTATATGACATCGGGACGTACCTCTTCGTTCCTTGCACCACGCGGTGCACTGCCTGCACCCAGCGCCACGAAGCGTGCCCCGCCCTTCGTGGTGAAGTCCTTGTCGGTCCATGCACCTATGTTCACCTGTTCACCATAGAACTGTCTCAGGCGCGGGTTGCTCTCAAAGTTTAGCTTATACGGAGTGAGCAGACGTATTGCCGATGTCTCTGTAGCAGATGCGAGGACAAAGAACCTCTTACGCTTTGTCAAGGCAAGGTACATGAGGCAGAACATCGCCACAGTCGATTTCGCCAGCTCACGGCTCCATGACAGAACCTCGTACCACTCATCATGCTCAATGATACGATGTATGGCACGCACATGGAACGGTGCGAAATCGTACTTGGCGTATTTGGGAAAGAAGTATCGTATCCACTCTACAGGATCTTTCTCCAGAGCCTTGCGCTGCTTCTCTATGTCACGCTTTGACAGCCAACTCTCCACATGGATGTCAGCTAACAGTGCTTTATGATGCTCTGCCCATCTTTGCAGGGCTTTCTTGTCTTCTGCTGTCATTTCGTCTGGTCTTTAATGAAGGCATCGAGAAGACTGTCAAATTCCTTAGCCTTGTCGAGGTCGAGCGGACGCAGCCAATTGGTAAAGCGTATGCCCACGTCAACGATGTCGGCGATGCCGATGTCCGTCTCTATCTTCTTGATTGCCGATGCCAGTTTGGCGAGGGTGTCTGCCTCCGTCACAGTCGCATAGCGTTTGCCCTCCTCCCTGGTACTGATATTATTGTTGATCTCCACAATCTGGCGGTTCAGTCCTGCCAATATCTGCGTGGGGGTAATCGTGATGGAAGCCTTCAGCTCATCCCATTTCCCTTCCTTTATCCAGCGTGACACTGTCTGCCTGGTACTGTCAACTTTCTCGGCAATTTCTTCCTGAGTATAGTTTCCGTTGAGGTACAACGATTTGGCGATGTCTTTCTTGTCAATCTTCTGTGCCATACTTATTTTGTTGATTTCTGGTGCAAAGTTCTTATGTATTTTGCACCTATACAACTTCTCATTTTATGATAGCGTCCACGGATTGCACGATAGCGTCCACGGATTGCACGATAAAAAGAGCGTTTGCACAGGAGAAAAAATGCACATAATTTTGCACCAGAAACCAACGGAACAAAATGGCAAAAGAAACAAAATTTTTCAACATCATGACATCGGAGGACACCGCAACACTCCTGCTATACGGAGATGTGGGTGTCAACGATACAGTGGATAGCGGCAGGATAGTCGGCGAGCTGCTATCCTTGCAGGCGCGCTATCAGAAGATAGAGGTGCGCATCAACAGCCGTGGCGGTGACGTATTCTCTGGCATGGCGATATACAACGCCCTGCGTCAGGCACGTGCGGATATCACCATATATATAGACGGTCTTGCAGCAAGCATAGCAGCCATCATAGCCCTGTGTGGCAAGCCTCTCTATATGAGCCCCTACGCAAAGCTTATGCTGCACAGTGTCAGCGGTGGTATCTATGGCAATGCCTCAGAACTCAGAGCCACCGCTGAGCAGATGGAGAAACTACAGTCTTCCCTTGCAGAGATGATAGCAGCGCGTTGCGAGATGACACCAGCCGAGGTGCTTGCACAGTACTTCGATGAGAAAGACCACTGGCTGTCAGCGCAGGAGGCTCTTGACATGCACCTGATAGACGGCATATATGAGCTGCCAGACGGTGACAGCCCAGAAACAGACAACGAGAACGATATTTACCAGTATTTTACAAACCGCCTCCATAACGGGGCACAAAACCAAAACGAAATGGCATTATTAGACAACATCAAGGCTCTTCCGTCATTCAAGGATATGGCGGATGAGGGTGCCGTATTGGCACACATCAAGACGTTAGAGAACAAAGCTGCCAAAGCTGATGCTCTGGAGCAGGCAAACAAAGCCTACGAGCAGAAAATTGCTACCCTGGAAGCTCAGGAGATTGGCAACTTCCTCGACAAGGCAATCTCGGAGGGCAAGATTACCCAGGAGCAGAAGGCTACCTACCAAGCACTGATGACAAGCGACCGCGAGAATACGGAGGCTCTCATCAACAGCATGAAGCCACACGTGCAGCGTCGCGCTGTTGACTTCGTGAACGAAGATGGCAAAGCAGGTAACTTCGAGAACAAGACATGGGATCAGCTTGACAAGGAAAATCGTCTTGCCGACCTCAAGAACCAGAACCCCGAGCTGTTCCGCTCCAAGTACAAGGAGCGTTTCGGCGTAGAGTACAAAGACTAATCATTAACAACTAAAAAAAGGAGAAAAGAAAAATGGCACTTAACAAAGAATTATGGCTGAATACCGTCGTGGAGAATTTCTACCCCGACAACAGCTTTGCGACAAAGTCTATCGATGACTCCGCATTCGTGAACAACAAGACCGTGCACATCCCTAATGCCGGTGCACCATCAGGTGTAAAGACCAACCGCACCCAGAAGCCGGCATCTGTCACCTCACGCAACGACAACGATCTCACCTACGACATCGACGAACTGACAACCGATCCAATCTATATCTCTGATATTGAAAAGACGGAACTGTCATACGACAAGCGTCAGAGCGTCATTGCCAACGACCGTCAGCAGCTTCAGGACGAGGCTGCGCAGAACCTGCTCTACCGCTGGGGCAATACCGACGTGGTATTCAAGACCACAGGCGATGCTGCAGAGGCTCACACCTCAACCACCGCTACAGGCTACCGCAAGAGCATAGTAAAGCATGACATCATGAAGCTCAACATCAAGTTCAATACCGACAACGTGCCTCAGAGTGACCGTTACCTCTTGCTTGATGCAGTGATGTATGCTCAGTTGCTTGAAGACCTTACCGACAAGGAACTTTCTGCATTCATCGCATCGGCAGATGCTCAGAAGGGCATACTCGGTCAGCTCTACAGCTTCAATATCATGCTGCGTTCAAGCGTGCTCCGCACAACGATTGTCAGCAACAAGCCTGTAGTGCTCCCATGGTCTGACAATGCAGTAGCGACAGAGTGTGCCGCAGGTCTGGCATGGCAGAAGTCATGCGTGAGCCGTGCAATGGGTGAGGTTAAGATGTTTGACAAGACCAATGATCCAGCTTATTACGGCGACATCTACTCATTCCTTGTACGCACTGGTGGCGGTCTGCGTCGCTACGACAAGAAGGGCGTGGCTCTTCTCATACAGGACCAGGCAGAGGCACCAGCTGCATAACCGGAGTATTCAGAGTATTCGGAATAATCAGTAAAAGACAGAATTATGCTACCAAGAGTAAAGATACAATTCCTTAACGGACAGCTTGGAACCGTCGGCGTGAGTGCCGACGGGCTCCTTGCCCTTATAGTGGGTGCAGCAGCTGTTGCTGCCACCTTCGCGCTCAATACGCCCTATACCGTAACGTCCGTTGATGACCTTGCCGACCTCGGCATCACGGAGGACAACAACGCTGCTCTCTTCAAGGCAGTGTCACAGTTCTACGACGAGGCAGAGGCAGGCACAAGGCTCGTTATATATGGCGTGGCACCAGCTACCACCGCTACCAACATCTGTGACTACAGCAAGACGGCAGCGGGTTATGCACGCGACCTCATAACCAGGCAGAATGGTGCTCTGCGCGGTATCATCATTACAGGAGTCAATACAGGTGGTTCTGCTGCAAGCACTAACGGTCTCGATCCTGACGTGTTCACGGCTCTTCCCAAGGCACAGCAGCTGGCAGAGTGGGCTACGACAGAGCTCTACGCTCCCATCTTCATTGTGATTGAAGGCAGAAAGTATGATGCCACCAAGGAACTGAAGGACCTCACGGCGGAAACATACAACCGCGTGGCTGTGCTCATCGGTGACACCGAGAGCGGCAGTGACGTTGCCTGCATGGGCACACTGGCAGGACGTATAGCCTCATGCCCTGTGCAGCGCAACATCGGAAGGGTTAAGAGCGGTTCGCTGTTCCCCACTGAGATGTACGTCGGCACCAAGGCTGTGGAGGAGGCAGAGAGCATCATTGCCCAGATATACGACAAGGGCTATATCGTGCCCCGTCGCTACGTGGGCAAGAGCGGCTACTTCTTTGCCGATGACCAGATGGCTTGCGACCCTACAGACGACTATGCACACCTTACCTACCGCCGTACCATCGACAAGGCTTATCGCATAGCGTATGCAACACTGCTTGACATGCTGCTCGATGAGTTGGAGGTCAACGAGGATGGTACCTTGCAGACAGCCGTCGTAAAGGACTGGCAGCAGACAGTGGAGGATGCCATAAACCGTCAGATGACCGCCAACGGCGAACTTTCCGCTACCGACGGTGAGGGATGCAAGTGCTTCATCGACGAGACACAGAACGTGCTCGCCACCTCAAAGATAAACGTAACCCTGAAGGTGCGTCCATTCGGCTATGCACGCTATGTGGATGTGAACCTCGGTTTCCTTGTTTCAAACACTTAACACTTAACAGGAGGACATACACATGTTTAATTCAAGAGAATACGAATGGTCTGACGTGAACGTGGTGGTAGCAGGAAGGGTTGTCACCGGACTGCGCGGCATCAAGTACAGCAGCAAGCAGGAGAAGGAACTGCTCCACGCCAAGGGCAATAAGCCTCACAGCGTGCAGCGCGGCAACAAGACCTACGAAGGTGAGATTACCCTGCTCCAGAGCGAGTACGAGGCACTGAGAAAGGCAGCGGGTGGCGACATACTGGACATATCCTTCAATACCGCTGTTTCATACGGCAATCCCTCAAAGGGGGATGCTGTTACCAACGACATCCTCATAGGCTGCGAGTTCACGGAAGACAATACGGAGTGGAAGCAGGGCGACAAGTTCCAGGAGAAGACCCTTCCGTTCATCTACCTTGACAAGAAGAATGCCTAACGTTTCAAACTCTATTAAAAAACTGTTCAAATGAAGTTCACAGAAAAGCAGATACAGGAGATGAAGAAGAAGCACGGCACGCTCTTCCTCATCACGGTTGACGATAAGTCGTGTATAATCCACAAGCCTACACGCCAGGATCTCAGTTATGTCAGTGTGGTCAAAGACCCGATGAAGATGAATGAGACTCTGCTGAAGCAACTGTGGGTTGACGGCGACAAGGAGATGCTTGAAGACGACGATTGCTTCATGGCAGTCTGCAACAAGATGTCAGAAGTGCTCAAAGTCAAGGAGGCTGAAATAAAAAAGCTCTGACGGATGCCGAGGTGCCAGGGACGGAGGACGGCTTTGACGTTCTCTTCCTTGACACTCTGCTGAGATACTACATGCACATTGACCCTGGCGCTCTGTGTGACGAGCAGTGGGCATGGACAATAAGGTATCTTTACGACATCCGCAAGGCAGAAGCAAGGAACAACAGGGAAGGCTAACAAATGGACAGCGTAGTAACGTTTCTCATAAAGATGCAGGCAGAGGGGGGCAACGTGCTCTCCGTGACTGGCAAGACGGCGGCACAGCTTGATGCCATTACCGGCAAGGCTGCCCAGACAGGGAAAGCCTTGCGGGATGCCCTCTCATTCGCCAACTTCAAGTCCTCACTGCTGTCTATCCCTGGTATGCAGTTCTTGATGAACCCATACACGCTGATAGCGTCTGGAATAGGAGCTGTAACATCATTAGGCATACAAGCACAATCCACGTCGGTATCATTCGGGGTGCTGGTTGGTGAGGAAGAGAAGGCAGCCAAAGTGCTGCAGAACATCCAAGGACTTGCCAACAAAACCCCATTCAGCAACCTTGACCTTGTGAAGAATGCAGAAACAATGTTATCCTTTGGGGTCGAGACAGATAAGGTGAATAGTTACCTTAGTCAGTTGGGAGACATCGCAGGCGATGACAAGAACAAACTGTCTGGTCTGTCACTCGTTTTCGGTCAGGTAGCTTCCGCTGGCAAGCTGTCAGGTCAAGACAACCTGCAATTCATAAATCAAGGCTTCAATCCCTTAAAAGAGTTGCAGCAAATGACAGGCAAGACGTATGCCGAGCTTCAGGATATGATGAGCAAGGGACAGATAGGCTTCGATGCCGTTGCTGCTGCCATTGCACATGCGACTGGCGAAGGAGGAAAATTCCACAATCGTTCAGAAAAGCTATCAAAGGAACTCGGAGGTCGTATCTCGACACTGATAGGCAATATCCAACAAGGAGCTGTTGACCTCTTCAAGCAGATAGAACCTCTTGTATCAGGTCTCGTAGGTATCGTTGAAGCTATCGTGCCCCCGATAATGACGGCTATCAGCAAGGTGTTCTCTGTCATAGGTGGCATCATCAAGTGGATTAAGGACTGGAAAGATGAACTGGGTTACCTCGCCATAGTGGTGGGTGTAGGAACAGTGGCATTCAACTTGCACAGCATAGCCCTCGGCATCTTGCTGGCTAAGACTACCGCAGTAAACATTGCGACAAAGGCATGGACTGCAGTACAGTGGCTGCTCAATGCAGCTCTCAACGCCAACCCTATCGGCATCGTCATAACACTCATTGCAGCACTTACGGCAGCAGCTATCTATTGCTGGGATAAGTTTGCAGGCTTCCGCGCCGTAGTGCTCACCGTATGGGACACCCTTAAAGGCTTTGCCGATGCCATCAAAGACTACGTGATAGAGCGTCTGAAGGGAATGCTCAGTGCAGTGGGCAAGATTGGTGAGGCACTGGCGAAACTGTTTGAAGGCGACTTCGGTGGTGCATGGGACTCTGCCAAGGAAGCCGTTGACGGTTTGACAGGTATCTCTGCAACAAAGAAGCTCATCACCAACACAGTGGATGTTGCAACCAACGTCAACCCCCTGCTGAATGCACACTACAAGCGTGAGGCTGCCAAGGATGCCGCCAAGAACGTGCAAGAGAATGCCCAGATAAAGACTCCAAAAACGAAAGGCAGTCCAGCCACGGAGGAGGTGACATTTCTGAGTGGCAACGGCAAGCCTGGAAAGAAAGGCGGCAAGGGTGGCAGTTCCAAGACAGCTGAGGCAATCGCCACTGGCGGCACGAGGAACACCAGCATCACCATGCACATCAGCAAGTTCTTTGACAACATCAACGTTACCATGACGGATAAGATGGACACCAGCGAACTGGAGCATGTTATCCTTAGTGGTATGAACAGGGCACTCGCCATAGCAACCAGTACAGGCAGATGACAAACATCTTAAGTGACATATACGAGATAGAGGAGCAGGAGCAGAGAGCCAAGCGCGCTGCCTCTGCCAACATCAAGAGCACAGCCACACGCTTTGCCCTCGAAAATCTCGCCTTCCGCATTTTCGGTGGCAAGGTGCCTCCCTATTGGCTGTTCCGCCATGATGCCAGCGCTTACGTCAGTCCTGACAGATACAACGAGATAAAGAATGCCACCGATGAGCAGCTGGAGGACGTTATCCGTGCCAATGCACTCGGTATTCCGATGCAGTTCCCACTAAGAATGAAGTTGGATGAACCTGGGGCGGAGGAGTGGACAGTGCCATGGGAACCAATGGTGACTGTCAACGGCAGCAACATCATTGTGAAGCGCCACGTCAACAAGGGCAAGGTACGCGGATCCATCAAGGAGCGTTGGACACAGGACGATTACACCGTAAGCATAGAGGGAATACTGATAGGAAGTGACGGCAAATACCCCAAAGATGATGTAAACCGCCTGCGCGAGTTCTGTGAGGCTGGCAGGGTGGAGGTGATACATCCGCTGTTGGTGGAATTTGGCATAACGCACATCGTGATTGACAGCTGGGACATACCCCACACCGTGGGAGCGGCAAACCAGAACTACAGCATACAGGCAACGTCCGATGATATCTATAAACTGCTGATATGACATGTACACGATGAAGTATGACATACTGGTGGGAAACTACCGAGTGGGAATGCTCGACAAGGTTGAGATACACCGCTCCGTGGAACTGCTTGCCGACACGGCAAAGATAGTGCTGCCTGGTGCGCAGTATAACGTGGCACTCGATGTAGAGTCGAAGATTGCACGCGGCAACATGGTGAGCATCATGCTCGGTTATGAGGAGGAAGGACTGGTGGAGGAGTTCTCTGGCTATGTGCAACGCATATCCACCGATGGAGGAAGCATCACCATAGAGTGTGAAGATGACCTCTTCCTGTTCCGTAAGGATCTGCCTAACGAGGTGCTGCAGAAGGTGACGCTCGAAACCCTTCTGAAGAAAGTGGTGGCAGGCACAGGGGCGGCAACAGGCGTGGAATGCACATACAAATGGACGTACTCTAAGTTCGCCATCAACAATGCCACAGGCTACGACGTGCTGAAGAAAGTGCAGGAGGAATGCGGTGCCGACATATACCTGAAGGACGGGGTGCTACATATTCATCCCCCAGGAGAGGTGCAGGGCGAGAGGCGTAGCTACGACTTTGCCGTCAACATAGAGGATGCCGACCTTACCTACCGTACTGCCAGCGACAAGAAGCTGCTGATAGTGGTAAAGGCAAACATGCCTGACGGCAAGGTGAAGGAAGTGGAGGTAGGCACTCCTGGAGGCGAAAAGAAAGAAGTGAAGTGCGCCACCAGCGACCTTGCATCAATGAAAGCACGAGGTGAGACGGAACTGAAGCGCAGGAACTACGACGGCTATGAGGGCAGCATAACGGGATGGCTCATCCCTCAGTGCGTGCCAGGCGACACAGTGAAACTCCATGATGGGGACTATCCTAAGAAGGACGGTGAGTATTTCGTGCAGGCTGTTACTACGGAGTTCTCGGAGAGTGGAGGCAAGAGGAAAATAGAATTGGGCTTTAGGGTCGCATAATTCTAAACTATAAACGGTAAACAGTAAACCAAAAGATGGATCCATACAAGGAACTGGCAGAACGTCTGAAGAATTTCGGAGTCAAGGACATAACAGTGGTGCAGGGCATAGTGACAGCCGTAAGCGGCAACACGTGCAGCGTGGAGGTAGGCAATATAGTCATTCCTGGCGTGAGACTGCGTGCCAGCGAAAGCGAGAAGGAAGGCGAAATGCTCATAGTGCCAAAGGTGGGGTCTGCCGTGCTCATGGGAAGCCTCTCCGGAGACTTCACGCAGGTGGCGGTACTGGCAGTGGATGAGGTAGAGAGTATCACCATCAACGGCGGCAAGCTCGGCGGTCTCATCAATATACAACCGTTCATACAGGCTTTGAACAGTCTTATAACGGCATTCAACAGCCACACGCACACAGGTACTCACGGTGTGACATCGGCACCCATCAAGCCAATGGAGCCATTGAGACAGGCAGACTACGAAGACAAAAAGATAAGCCACTGACATGACAGGGATACAACTGACACAGAATTACGACATAGACATCAGGGTGAGGAGGGATGCCAACGGACAGATAGCCTCAGGAATGGTGACAGGCGACATACTGCGTCAGAACCAGGCACTTATACTCACCATGAACCAAGGGGAACTGAAGGAGGTGCCCAGAGTGGGATGCGGCATCAGTGAAATGCTGCTCGACTACGACCCTGCTGCATGGCGCTCCACGATACGCGAACAGATGGAGATGGACGGGCAGACCGTCCGCTCGGTAAAGATAACGGCAAAGGACATACAGATAGACGCTTACTACAGATGATGACAATAGCACTGGCAGGACAGACCCTGCTCGACATAGCGATAGTGACAGCCGGAGGCATTGAGGCTCTGGTGGACATGGCGGTGGTTAACGGCATGGCGGTGACTGACGACCTCAGGAACGGACAGAAGATAGTATGCACTGAGGTGAAGAAACGCAACGTGGTGCAGCTGTTCAACGTCAGCGGTCAGCAGCCGGCAACGGCGATGACGGCAGAGGATGAGGAGCTGCTGCCTGGCGGCATAGGCTATATGGCTGTGGGCGTGGACTTCGTGGTAAGTTAGTCAGAATAATCAGAATACTCAGATTAATCAGAAGATGAGGACCATAGAGGAAATAAGGCAGAGCATGGCAACGGCATTCATGAATGATGCCACGCTGGCAGGGAGATACGGTTTCACGGTGGATGCGGACTTTGACGCCACCTTCTCGTCTGTATCAATAGAGCGCATCATCATATACATAGTGGCAGTAGCTACATGGGTACTGGAGAGTCTGTTTGACGAGCACAAGAAGGACGTGGATGCCAGAATCGAGGAGATACTGCCTCACCGCCCCAAGTGGTACAGGGACAAGGCACTCGCCTTCATGAAGGACAAGACACTCATCAGCGACACCGACGTATATGATACGACGGGAATGAGCGAAAGCGACATAGATGATGCCAAGGTGGTGAAGTATGCAGCAGCCACGGAGAGCGAAGAGAGCAGCATCCTCACCGTCAAGATAGCCACAAAGGGCAATGACGGACTGGAGCCTCTTGACACGGAAACAGCGACGGAGTTCCTTGCCTATATGAAAGAGATAAAGGATGCTGGCGTAAGGCTGCAGGTGGTGAACCAGGAGGCGGACAGACTGACATGCAGCCTGACGATATACTACGACGCAATACTGACAGGCAGTGACGTACAGGAAGCCGTGGAGGCAGCGGTGCAGGAGTATGTGCAGAGTCTGCCTTTCAACGGCGAATATACCAACATGGCACTGGTTGACAAACTCCAGACGGTGGGGGGCGTGAAGATAGCAGAGGTGACGGAGAGCAAGGCAACACCGTTAGGTGGGGCAGTGCAGCAGATAGACGCAAGATACCGCCCTGTGGCAGGCTACCTCACTGTGGAACAGATTACAACGACGATGATAGCTTATGAGTAAGTATGACGTGGAATACAAGAAACTGGCGGTGCTATTGCTGCCCATATGCCTGAGGCAGCGCACACTCATAGCCTTGCTAAGTGTGCTCGTCACGCCAGTGCAGTGGCTCAGCGAGAGGTTTGCTGAATACCGTGCCATGAAGGACATGCGCCTGAAGCATAACGGTCAGGTATGCTATCTTAGGGGAATACTCAACGACCAGTTTGACCCCGTGGCACGGAGGATAAGGGTGACGGACAATGAGAGCCAGCACGCCGCGGTGATAATACTCAGAAGGCTGCTGCACCCAGTGCTGCGCATCGACGGCAGGGGGAAAGCAGGCTACAAGGCTCTGAGGATATACCGCAGGGGATGGGAGGCGACAGGCGCGGTGGGCTTTGTGGTGGAGATACCACAGGAACTGCGTGGAACGATAAACGAACAGGAACTGCAGGCGGTGGTGAATACATACAAGCTGGCAGGAACGAGATACTTTATCAATTATTATTCGTAATAAGATATGGCAGAGATTAACGAGAAATACGAGGGCAATTACCTCGGACAGGGCAACAACGATTTCCCCCTGGACTGTGAGACGCTGGAGTACATAGCGCACAACCGCCGCATGGCAGAGATGCTGGGAGCGATAGCCGGCGATAAGGTGATACTCAACGGTTGCGTGTCAGGGCAGAGCGGCAGAAGCAGTGGCTACGTATTCCTGAAGACGCAGAAATACCCTAACGGCGAAGTGCTGTGGTTTGCTGGCAGTACCACGCAGGATACATGGCTTCACGTGGTGGAGGAAAGCGTCAGCGTGACCAGTGACGGATATCAGTACCCACAGGCATACAGCAAGAGATATCTTGCGACGGGCACGGGCAGCGAGAGATACAAGTGGGCAGACTTTGCCTACCTCGAAAAGAAGACCAACAGAGAACTTGCCATCGAGGTGAACAAACTGAGGACAGATGTTGACGCTCTGCAAGGTGTACCAATAGGCACAGTGGAGATGTGGGCAGGACAGGGCGATCCATCCGATGGAAAGTACCTGATATGTGACGGCAGGCAATTACTGGTTGCAGATTACAAGGATCTGCACGACGTGATAGGCGATGTATTCAACTCTGCGAAGGACATGAACGGTGCCACATATACCACCGACAACGGATACTTCCGCCTGCCGGACCTCAGGGGACGCTTCATCTGTGGTCAGACACCATCAGGTGAGGACTCCACAAAGGGTACTACAGGTGGCGAGAAGACACACACACTGACGGCTGCGGAGAGCGGACTGCCTGCGCATGGGCATGAGGCTTCAATGGATAGTTCTGGAGCACATAACCATTCTAAAAGGGTGCAGGTATATGATGGCGATGGATGGGCAACGGATGACAGCCACATAGCCACAATGGGAGGCACAGGTGCAGGTTCTTTTGATTGGACATCTGGTCAAGGAGGTGCACACACACATACTGTAACAGTACAGCAGAACCAAGCACAGAATGCGTCACAAGCACACGAGAACCGCCCACCATATTACGTGCTGGCATACATCATAAAGGCACTTCCTTAATTCACAATTCATAATTCATAACTGGATATGGCAACAGAGAGCAGGAACATACTGAAGAGTTACTTCAAGACAGGCAAGTACCCCACTGAGGGACAGTTTGCGAAGCTGGTAGACAGTTTCGTACACAAGAACGACCTGATAGGCATGTCGAGCATAGAGGGGCTTGCCGAAGCCCTCAACGGCAAGGCAGACAAGGCGACGATAGACCTGAAGGACTATGCAGAGGCGGGCAAGGTGCTGCCACTGGGCGGCTGCTACCTCTACTACGGTATGCCGACACATGCCAGGACATTGGATGCACTCGACACGGATTTTGACCCAGAAGCAACTGAGGGTGACACTACGCAGGTGGTGGTGTTCTGTTGTGGGCACAGCGACGGCGACAATAGCGGCAAGGGTGCGCTGTACTTAGTGTATGGCAGCACCAACAGTGGCTACGCATACTACGCGAGCTTCACACACCAGAACGTGCCAGAAGACATCCTCCGCGCCTTTGGCGAAGCTGTTGCCACCACTTATGCCGACGGACTGATGAGCAAGAAGGACAAGGAGAAGCTGGATAAAGTCAAGGTGCTTGACATTGCAAAATTCTGCAGGAGCGGCGGCGAACTGCCTCAGGAGGGAATGGATTGTAACATCTTCATGCACAACGGGAAATTGGTGGAAATGCGCCAATGGGATAGCAACTCACAAAAATTTATGGCGTTTGCCACGCTGAGCCTCGGTGACGTGGAGGAAAAAGCCCTGGGGACAGCTCCAATGGAATACAGGCAGTCCTACTACGTCTTCAGAGATGATGACAACGGCTATTACGAGTATCTCACGGCATACGGTTATTCTAACGTGCCTATGAACATAGCACGCGCTTTCCACGGCGAGGAAACGAGTGAAGCAGTTAACGATATTTTTTCAATCTAAAAAACGTATAAGAGTATGACACCAATCTTACAACCAAGAGTAATGAAGAACGGCAACAGCCGTTACTTCCCCGTGACACATTCAGAGTATGTCATTCATGACAAGGAGCAACGCCTGTCAGTGCATGACGTATTGCAGCAGGTTTCCCCACTTGCCCTTACCTATGCGGAACTGCTGGCAATGACAGTAGCAGGCACGCTGGCACAGGGACAGACCTACCGTATTACTGACTACGTGACCACCACCGCCGTAGCGGGTACACAGTCAGCTGGGCACCAGTTTGACATCATTGTGACGGCATTGACATCTAACCAGCTGTGTGAAGAGGCATGGGCTATACAGCATGATGGTGACACGTACTTCCAGAACTGCAACCTGAAAGCATGGAAGTTGAAGTATAGCCTTGCCAACGATACCGCACGCTTTGCATGGGCAGACGCTAACAACGGCAAGGGAGTAATCTATCACATGGTGGATGAATGGGGGAACGAGGCTCCATACGACTTCAAGAACATCATGTTTGCCCGTTACAAGATTACTGCTATCAAGGGTACGGCGACTGATCTCGTGAACCAGTACCTGGGCTTCTCAGACATCAGCAATTCCAACGTAATGTACCCAAGTGGTGCTACGCTGAGCAGCACTGCTGTGTATCGTTACACATTCGACTACCTCAGTGGTACGACGAGTCAAGACACGTCGGTATATCAGGCTTCGCAGAGTTCTATCAATGTCCATGACAATGAGATAAAGACTTGGTATCCTGAGAACCAAAAGAAGCAGCAGCTGAATAATATCACACTTGGTGGTACGTCCTACTCCATTTGCTATGGTAATGTGTACGATACGCAGAACCGCAACTGGGCTGTTGGCGGTAGCTCTTATGGTAACCATGTTGCTTCTAATGGTAGCTACAATTCCGTAGGAAACGGTTTTGGTTCAAATACCGTAGGACAATATTTTCAGTACAATTCCGTAGGATACTCATTCCAGTACAATTCCGTAGGAAACGGTTTTGGTTCAAATACCGTAGGAAACGATTGTTATCGCAATACCGTAGGATACAATTTCTATGGTAATACCGTAGGACAATCATTTAGGTATAATTCCGTAGGAAACTGGTTTGCCAACAATACCGTAGGACAATCTTTTGCTGGCAATACCGTAGGAAACGGTTTCGAGTCAAATTCCGTAGGATACTCATTCCAGTACAATTCCGTAGGAAACGGTTTTGGTTCAAATACCGTAGGAAACTCATGTAGCAGTAATACTATTGCTGATAATGTCACAGGAGCTAACTTCCTTGATGGTATCACGGGTAAGAATATTGCCCCTGTTACGCTTGACACCTTCGATTATGACTACGGTTCTTGGATTGAAGGCGATGAAGACGAAGACGGCGACACCCTTGTCAGCGGCTTCGAGGAAGGCTACTTCGAGATAGCATTTGCCGATGGTGAGCAACATAGTTGCCACCTCGTCGTGGCTGCTCGACACGCTGGTGGAACAGAGGTTATTTTCGACCAGGATATCACCACAGAAAGCGATGGAACATATCGTCTGGAGGATCTCAGTGCGGAATGGGATGAGTGTAAGGGAAGCATGTGCTGCTACTCTGTAGAAGCCAAGTGGACTGACTCAAATATCACCCAGCGGAAGAGTGATTATAGCAGCTATTAAAAAGGTAGGTGGTGCATCATTGGTGCATATACAGCGCACTTTTGGTGCACCATTAAAAACACCAATTCTTCGGAATTGCCCACGTTCTTTGACTTCCTGAGCACACTTAAATAGTTTCCTACGGACTTATTTCGTATGAAATTAACCACTCTTACGTTTTCGCTGAACACGACGTAAATCGTTCTTGATTACCTCAGGGGTGATTTCTGCATAGATTTCAGTGGTGGTGACAGAAGCATGTCCAAGCAGACGTTGTATGGTAGCCATACCTACTCCCTGCTGCAGGAGCAATGAAGCAAAGGTGTGGCGTGCTGTGTGAAAAGTAAAACCACAGTCACCGCAACCTGCAAGCCTCAGAACCTCTTTCAGGTATTTGTTGACTGTTGCATTGCTTCCCATCGAGGAGGTCAGTCTGGTAATACCTCCTGACTTCTCTATAAGGGTTACAGCCTTGCCATCAAACAACTCCATACAGGGTATGTTGACATCTGTGAGTGTCTTGACCATACGTTTGGTAATCCACCCCTTGCTATAGTGTTCGTCACGCAGGGTTTCAATATCTGAGAAGCGCAGACCAGTATAGCAGGACAGAAGGAAAACGTCACGTATCTGGGCTATCTTGCCAACGAGCTGAATGTTTTCTACCTTATGCAACTGCTGTAGTGAGAGGAAACCGCGCTTGCTTGTCATCTGAGGTATCTTGAACCTGTCAAAGGGAGAGGTTGCCACGATGTTGCGGCGCTTGGCTTCAAGAATAATAGTTCTCAACAGTCGCAGTCGGCAGATACGGGTGTTTGGTCCTGAACCGTGAGCTTTCAGCCATGCGTCATACTTGCAGACAAAGGAGTAGTCAACATCCTGGACTAACGCCGACGGGCGAAACTTTTCAAGAGAATTGAACAGGGTACGATAGGAGCGACGCGTCATCTCGCGACGGTTAGTGGAACCATTCAGCATCTCTGCCCCGAAATCAATGATACGAGCGGTAGGACGCGATGCCTCGCGCCATGCTTGGCGTAATACTTCAAGGGTAGGCTCCACGCCTCTGCGCATACAGTCAATCTCAACGGACTGCAAATCAAAGATCATCTGACGCAGGCGGTAGTTCAGCGCATCGGCAATAGGGTGGTTAACTACCTGCCCATGCAGGAACTGGTCAGGTCTGATCTTGACACGGGCAGAGAAATAAGTCTTACGGCGTTGTTGCGAGCACTCGATTTGCAACAGCCCCTGACCGTCAGGAGACAGCCTTCCGTTACGACAGAAGGTGGCTCGATAGGAAATAAGATTGAACATTAAAATACAAATCATATTAACTGTAAAACATAGAAAAAACATGGCAAAATTCAAGGACACAGAGGTACTGACCAACCAGGTGTACCTCAACATCAAACAAGGTGAGAATGTAGAGACTAAGACGATGCCTACGGCACAGGCCTTGCAAGTGTATGGCGAGAAGGAAGTGATATACATCTACGAGCCACGCTATACTAACGAAAACAATGCGCCAGAGCCAGACATAGTAAAGAAGGCTCGCAAGGATGGTGTAATACCAAAAGAGACAAGAAAGGCTGGTATTACAGACGTAATCCTGGCATAAATTAAATGGGATATGAAAAAGATATTTTACCTGCCATTACTGCTGATGCTATTGGTTTCCTGCTCCACCAAGAGGGTGGTGACGGTGGAGAGAGACACCGTTACGGCGGTGCGCATCGATACGTTCCTGAAGGAGAGGGTGCGCACAGAGAAGGTGAAGGAATACATCGACAGATGGAACGACAGGTTGGTGGTGGTCAACCCTCTTGGCGACACCCTGAAGGACGTGCAGAAGGAGCGTGTGTACGTAGAGAAGGACACGCACCTGAGGGACAGCATGGCGGTGTATAAAGCACAGATAGACAGCCTAAGGGCGGCGAGGAACCATAGCGCCGTAAAGACGGTGGAGGTAAGACCGCCGCTGAAGCAGCGCATAGGCGAGGCTCTGATGTGGATGGTAATAGGGGCGGCAATCATAGTGGCAGCAAGGATATGGACAAGACGTTGACGATAATAGGCGTAGAGAAACTGTGGGCGGTGGTGGCGAGCACGCTGTTGGCGGTAGTGACGCCGACGGCGGGCTTCCTCACGGCGATAGTGACGGGATGGGCATTCAACATGTGGTGTGGCATGAGGGCAGACGGCGTGACGCTCATCAGTTGCAGGAACTTCTCGTGGAGGAAGTTTGTGTTTGCCCTTGCCGAGCTACTGATGTACGTATGTCTGGTGGAGGTGGTGGCGCTGGTGGGCTATTCGATGGGCGACGGTGCGGAGATAGTGTATGCCTGCAAGACGATGGCGTATTTCATCATCTACTGCTATCTGGACAACGGACTGAAGAACCTGTGCAAGGCGCATCCGAGGAGGAAGGCGTTGTGGCTCATATACCTCATGGTGCACATGGACCTGCGCCGAGTGGCTAAGATAGACGAGCTGATGGAGCGTTACAAGGAACATACAGAGAAACAGAAGGATGAAGATAACAGGAACACAACTAAGAAGGATAATGCCGAACCTGGCACAGAACCTGAAGGCTAACCGCCACTTCCGTGGACAGACGGCAGACACGGTGGCGGAGCTGATGAACAGGTATGCCGAGGAGTTTGGCATAACGACACCGCTGCAATGGGTGCACTATCTGGCGCAGATAGCTCACGAGAGCGCGGAACTGCGCTACACAGAGGAACTGGCAAGCGGTGCTGCTTACGACACAGGGAGGCTCGCCGTGAAGCTGGGCAATACTCCTGAGAAAGACGGCGACGGACAGAAGTTTAAGGGGCGCGGACTGATACAGCTGACTGGCAGGGGCAACTACGAGGCGTACAAGAAGTATTGTGGCTATGACGTGGTGAAGCAGCCTGAACTTCTCGCAAAGCCCATAGGGGCAATACGCTCGTCGATGTGGTTCTGGAAAGCACATGGGCTAAACAGCCTTGCCGATTGCGATGACATGGTGGCTGTCACCAAGCGCATAAACGGTGGGACGAACCACCTCTATGAAAGAAGGAACTATCTGACGCAAGCGAAGAAAGTGATACCGATGATATAAGGTTTGCCCTTGGGGGAAGGGCATATAAAGAGCCCCCAGCCTGTTAATATAGACGCCAATCATTTATTAACGACGAACCCGTATAGGACTCAACTGGGGGCATAGTGTTCCCTTCGTTGTCCTATACGGGTATTCTTGTGTCTGTAAATGATTGGCATTGCAAAATTACAAATAATTTATCGTATAACCAAAAAACAAACAGGAAATGGAAGAAAATGAAACAAGAAATCTACAAAATGGGGGGGGTAATTCTGAGTTTACGGCATATTTGTCAGTGCCTAAACAGCATTCAAATGCTATTAAGATGCCGAACAAATACTATTCAATGCTCGGCAAGTTGCTCAATGAGGGCAGCAGCCAGACAAACAAGAAAGGCGGCATACGCTACCTGCTCAACCAACAGATGTCGATGACACCGGCAGACCTGCTCGACATATTCGAGAGCCACAGCATAGCCAGAAAGAAACTGAAGAATGAGTTACAGTTGTTTATGCAGGGAGAAAGGCAGGTGGAACGATACCGCGACGTAGGCATCAACTGGTGGGACTATTGCGGAAGCGTACTCGTCAATAGTTATCCCACGTATTTCGAGAAGCTGCCTCCGCTCATTGCCAGGATAAACCGCGAGAAGCGCAACAGCAAGAACTACGTACTGTTCCTCGGCGAGACCAATGCAGAGAGCAACCAGGCACCGTGCCTGAGCCTTGTGCAGTTCCAAATAGACAAAGGCGAGCTCGTAGTATCTGCCTACCAGCGCAGCAGCGATGCTAACCTCGGCTTGCCGTCAGACATATATCACCTGTATCTCATGTCGCGCCAGATAGACATGCCCCTGAAATCAATAACGTTATTCCTGGGCAACGTGCACATCTACGACAACAACATAGAGCGCACGCACAACCTCCTCAACGGTGATGAAGGCGTAAAGTTTGACTTGAATGTGTAACGGAAGTTACTGCCAGTGTAGTGGGTGTGCAGGTACTACACCCCCCTGCAAAAAGCTACTAAGAAGGTTGTAATAGATAGAAAACAATACCCCAACTTAACAAGTACAAAGGTACAAAATTTTCTTGAAATACACAAACTTTTTTACATGAAAATGAGCCCAGAAAACAAGAATTTTGAGGCTCATTTTTTTGTGAGTTTTAGATGCAAAACCACCAATCACAATCATTCATTTTAACACATTTCGTTTTTCTGTTAAAATTACACATTTCGTTTTTGCAACCTTGCACATTTCGTTTTGCTGATTATACGTAAGGGCTGTTTGTGTCTGTTACCGCAGTACCACCATCACTTCCATTACCGTTGTAGGTTACTGTTGGGTTGGAAGCCGCTGCTGAAGTCAAAGTGATTGACTTCAAATACATATTAGTGGATGGAGACGAACCTGAAGCTTGAGCATAAACATAGTAATAACCTGCTGGCAAAGTGCTACCATAAGTAATATCAAAGGTTTCTCCACTTGATGTTACCCCACTGACTTGGGTTTTATTACCCACTGCGGCCAAAACAGGGTCTGCAGAAATCACAGTAGAGTTATTAGCTCCATCGACCAGTTCTTGGAACCACGCACTTGTAACTGTACTGATATACAACGTTGCCTCCTTCGTCGATTCCGAACTTGCCTTGTGCTTTATTGTACCCTTCAAAGTCATTGGTGACGAAATATAAAACACATAACCAGACATATTCGTACTACTTGCCTTTAAACCGTCACTATTAACTCCTCCATGGGCGTCATTGTCTCGGTAAAGAAAGACAGCATTTGTCGATACCTCTATGAATTTCTTAGCTGCATCAGGATTCGATGTTGTCGAATACGTTCCTGCCCCAGCGGGAGAAGCTGTTTCCGCCCACGCCGTTGCTGTGCTCAAGAGTGAGATGATGAGCAGCAGTGCAAATGATTGTAATTTTTTAGTCTTTTCTTTCATTATTGTTAGTATTTAGTTTGTTAATGTTTCGCTGTTAAGAAGCTATGATAGTTTTGTTGGCAGATTGGTCACAAACTCATGGAACTTCGCTTCTATCTCTTCATGGACAGGATGCGATTTGTGCATTATTATGCTACCAAAATAGTCTATGTCATCAATTCTGACCTGCTCATTTTTGAATATATAATCCTCATTGCCATACTCTTTGAACCACCTGACGAAAAGCCGGTTTCTTATAGCCTGTCGATTGTCAGCTGTGTCACATATGTATATAACCACAGCGGGTTCAGAGTTGAGGAAATCTTTTATTATAGACGCTACAGTATCTTTTACCTTCGGGTCATTTGGTGAGGGCTTCCCTTCTTCATTCATTATGAAGAGCTGGTATGCCCCTTCTTCCATCAGCATGTAGTCACTCGTGAAACCGACATTGAAGAGTATATCATAGTCCGTTACGAAAACGAAGGAATTCTCTGCTATGCGCGAGACTTTATAGGGAGAATGCAGGTTTATTTGTTCTTCCGAAATGTCTATCATTTCCTTTCTGCATTAACCTTTTCTCGATACTGCTGCATGGCAGGTGCCATCTTTGCCTCCCATTCCTTGCGGAGGTTGACAGAGCGTCGGAAGGCTGCGAGTCTTTCCTCTGCCGTGTTGTATGTTATGAAGTTTACTGCCATATTGCTTCTGTTTTGTTTGTTTCTGTTTCGCTTCAACCTTGTCGGTTAAGGAGTTGCTCCCATTATCACACACTCTTTTCGTGCGTTCGCATATAAATAGATATGTGAACGCAAAAGAGAATTCTCGGTGCAAAGTTACGAAGTTTTTATATAATAGCAAAGAGTTTTAGTGATTTTATTGCTAAAAGTCAAGATTATTTTACAAAAATTACAGTTTGAGGGGATAATATTCCTCTCGCAAAGACCATATTATTTTTCTTCCAAACAATCACCGTACTAACACTTTGCAAAAAAAACAGCCAAATAAACTGACACATTGATTTTCGCAAATGTTGTTTCCTTGCGAAATTTTTCATCAACTGTCGAAAGGCTTTCAAAAATCGAAATCTCGCGAATTTATGTAAACTGCTGATGCTTAGCTTGTTGAAAATCCGAGCGTAGTTTTTAACCCTCGAAAACGCCGTTTTTAAGCCAGAAAACGGCGATAAAACCGATAAAAAAGCATTGCTTTTGCTCTATAAAAGCTATGCTTTAGCCTTATAAAAGTTATCCTTTGACACCATAAAAGCTATGCTTTAAGTTCACAAACCCTTTCCTCTCGCCCCCTAAATGTCTATTTCGCCACCCTTTCATGCACTTCTCTCGTCTGACACTTTGCAATGTAAAATCCCGAAATGTATTACATATTGTCAATTTTATTTCCCGCAAAGACGGTTCTGTTTTCTCTCGCCAAGAAAGAAATAAATTCGATTTGATGAGAAAAACAGTAAAAAATAGTAATTTATAATGTGTAATTGGGAAAAAAGTCGTAACTTTGCAGCGTAAACTATAATTATAACAGAAAATATGACAAAGACTTTGGGAAAGAAAACTATCGTAAAGAAGATGATGGGACTCGCTACCCTCGCTATGCTCACGCTCACTAACGTAGCGAGGTAGGAGCTACGGAGAGCGACTTCACCTTTAACGCTGACGTGAGATATTCTCAGTGGGTGACGAAGTCACGCATGACCAACTTCTACAGAAACACAACACAAGATGGTTTTGCTGTATATAATGAGAATGGAACTAAGACAGCAGATGGACATACTGCATTTGACTATGTGCCAGGCTTGGTGGCTAAGGCGATAGTGGAGAATGTGGAGTACTACTCTCAGTTTGACTGGGCACAGTCATGGGCTGAGCCATTCTTCTATAACATGGCTGGTTATTGTAATGCCTACTATAACAGTGTACCTACTGGTGGTGGTAGTCTGGACAATCTTAATGCCTCAAAAATGTTCTTCGGCATTTACAACCTGACGAAAACTGGTGGTGCATACGCCTCAAAGAGCATAGCTTCTACCACTAATTCTCACGCCCAGACGGCTTTGGGCAAAGCTGTAACGGGTTTTGGTGCTCACAATAGTGGTTATAAGATAGGTACTTCAACACCTGCATATGAGGCAGGTCACACTATAGTAGAAGGTGGATGGTGGCATAAGGAAACCTATAAGGACGAGATGTGGCTTGACGGCTCATACATGGGACCAGCTTTGTTTGCTCAGTTGAGGAACTATAATGGCAGCAACATTATTGGTGATGACTGGACAATAGCCTATCGCCAGATACAGGCTCTTTGGGAAATGTGCTGGAACCCAACAGACAAGCTGCTCTATCACGCTTTTGCAGCAAAGGGCTATACTAACTATTCCAACACTTGGGCTGGCTTTAATCCAGATGGTGGAGTCTTTCACTCAGCATCTTATTGGGGCAGAGCAGTAGGTTGGTATTTCCTTGCCCTTGTTGACATACTTGAGCAGATGCAGATTGCAGGCTTGTCTGGCACAGCAAACTATACTACCTTGCAGTCGCACCTTACTGAACTTGCTGCTGGTCTTGCTGCTCGTCAGGATGCAGAGACAGGTTGCTGGTACCAGTTGCTTGACGAGAACGGAACTTTCCACACCTCTACATACAATAATGGTAATAACGCAAGTAGTCATGTTGACACCTATAACTATATAGAGTCTTCTGCCACAGCTCTGTTTACCGCTGGTTATCTGAAGGCTATCAGATTAGGTTACCTTCCAAGCGATACATACGAGACTATTGCGAAGAAGGGCTATGCTGGTTTGGTAAACAACTTCTTTGCTACTGACGGCAACGAGGGCGTTCACCTCTTTGGCTCATGTCGCTCTGCTGGTTTGGGAGGTGCAGCTGTCAATGCCAACAAGTGGCGTGATGGTTCAAAGGCTTACTATCTGTTGGGGCATGATGTAACAAGAGTAAAAAAGTCCGACAGACAAACTGAAGGTAAGATACTTGGTGCTTTCATCCTTGCTGCAACAGAGTATGAGAGACTGTATCAGAACAATACGGTGCTGTTTGAGAAAGACCTCGCTCCTACATACGACCTCGAAGCAGGCGACGAGATAACGTGCCCTGCATCAGGCAGCGGTGCTGACATCACCTACCAGTGGTACAAGGACGGTGAAGAAGTGGATGGTGCTACGAACGCTACGATAGCACCGACGGCATCTGGCAGCTACTACTGTAAGGCAACATCAGGTACGACGACGATACAGAGTTCTACCGCTAATGTGACAGTTTCAGGTGAGACTCCTGCAGAGACGACATACACTGTGACATTTGATGCCACAACCAATGGAGGTACCTGTGCTACGGCGAGCCTCACACAGGCTTCAAGTGGTGCGAGCATCACCCTGCCAACAGCTACGAAGTCTGGATATACCTTCAACGGATGGTACACAGCATCCACTGGCGGCACACTGAAAGGTGCTGCTAACGCTTCATACACTCCTACTGCAAACGAGACCCTCTATGCGCAGTTTACTGAAAACAGTGGAACGGGGGGAGAAGGCGATTGTACTATAAAGATAGGTAATAGCAATGTCAATTCTTATGCTGCTACCTTTACTTCAAGTTCCACTAACGCAAGTGTTACGGCATCAGCAACAGCGTTTACTGTAGGTAGTAGTATAGGAACAAGCAATTCAACCTACAGCTCTGCAACTGCTCCATACTCTGTAAAGTATAAGCCAAGTGGTAACATAAACACTTCTGAGTATAGTGATAATTACTCTATTTCTGCTCAGTTTACTGTGGCATCAGGATACACTTTTACTCCAAATGCCATTTCTGCAACCATAGTAACGCAGGCTACAGGCTATACCTATCAGGCTATACTTACTGATGGTACTACGACATACACATCAAATGATGTAGCTTCTTCTGAGAATGGAGTATCAACTTTCTCTTTCCCAAGTTTGTCAGGCACACCATTAAGTGGTACTGTAACATTTAAGATAAGGTTTAAGTCAACAGCTAACAACTCAAAGTATTTCGTAGTTAACCTGCCTATCACCATATCAGGCGAGGTTGCATCATCCAGCACCCCCACCCCAACAACCTACACGGTATCATATAACATGAACGGGCACGGTAGCGCTATTGCTGACGTGACAGGCGCTACAGCTCTGCCAAGCACGTTGCCAACACCAGAGGCAACGGGATATACCTTCGGTGGTTGGTACACTAACGAAGGACTGACCTCTGCTGCTGTGGCAGGGGCAAGCATAAGTGATAACACCACTCTCTATGCTAAGTGGACGGAGGAGATACCAACAACAAGCTACACCGTGAAGTTCTATAACGGCGAGACACAGTTTGGCAATGCACAGACGATAGAGGAGGGAGCGACTGTTTCGGCTCCTGCTACGAACCCGACGAAGGAAGGTTATACGTTCAAGGGC
>JAFVBX010000027.1 GCA_017479675.1 Prevotella sp. | reverse complement strand
ACCAGCGCACCGAAGCGCCTCACCATCACTGGATCGTCCGCTGGCAGTTCAAGCCCGTGAAAGGTTCCTCGCGTATCATCGAATAAAACCACATGTTCCTCCGCTTGTGCGGGACCCCGTCAATTCCTTTGAGTTTCACCGTTGCCGGCGTACTCCCCAGGTGGGATGCTTAATGCTTTCGCTTGGCCACTTACCTCTATATACAGGCAAACAGCGAGCATCCATCGTTTACCGCGTGGACTACAAGGGTATCTAATCCTGTTCGATACCCACGCTTTCGAGCTTCAGCGTCAGTAACGCTACAGCCAGCTGCCTTCGCAATCGGAGTTCTTCGTCATATCTAAGCATTTCACCGCTACACAACGAATTCCGCCGGCTTACCGCGCACTCAAGACCTCCAGTTCGCGCTGCAGTGCAGAGGTTGAGCCACCACATTTCACAACACGCTTAAAAGCCAGCCTACGCTCCCTTTAAACCCAATAAATCCGGATAACGCCCGGACCTTCCGTATTACCGCGGCTGCTGGCACGGAATTAGCCGGTCCTTATTCATAGGGTACATGCAAAAAGGCACACGTGCCTTCCTTTATTCCCCTATAAAAGCAGTTTACAACCCGTAGGGCCGTCCTCCTGCACGCTACTTGGCTGGTTCAGGCTTCCGCCCATTGACCAATATTCCTCACTGCTGCCTCCCGTAGGAGTCTGGTCCGTGTCTCAGTACCAGTGTGGGGGACCTTCCTCTCAGAACCCCTACCGATCGGTGCCTTGGTGGGCCGTTACCCCGCCAACAAGCTAATCGGACGCATCCCCATCCTCTACCGGAAAAATCCTTTCGTCCTCTTTGGATGCCTGCAAAGGACTGCATCTGGTATTAATCCGCCTTTCAGCGGGCTATCCCAGTGTAAAGGGCAGGTTGGATACGCGTTACTCACCCGTGCGCCGGTCGCCATCATAGTCAGCAAGCTGACTACATGATGCCCCGCGACTTGCATGGGTTAAGCCTGTAGCTAGCGTTCATCCTGAGCCAGGATCAAACTCTACATTGTAAAAAAATTTCTGAAAGAGATTTTTTTACCTAATTCTGTCGTCACTCGGCAATGCATAAGCAAGCTACGCATTGCACTCGCTGCTCCAAAAGCCGTAAAAAAAAATCCTCGTCTTGTATTGTCTGTTCAGGGATGATTTACTTCTTAATCTATAGTATAATACCTCGATTAACCCTCGTACCGCAATCTGCGGTACGGCTTCTCGTACTACTTTCTCTTCTGTCCATGGAAATATGTCAAATATCGCATGCTAACCACCCGTTTTTTTTGAGCGGAAGCGAGTGCAAAGGTACGCACTTTTTGGAAATCTCACAAACTTTTGGTAAACTTTTTTCATCATTTAACGCTAATTTCCGAAAAAATCAGTACTTTTGCTGAAGATTTATCACCAAAAAACATATTATGGCGGGGATTTACGTGCATATACCCTTCTGTTCGAGCCGTTGCGTATATTGTAATTTCTATTCTACGGTGGGTGTGAAGCACCTGCAAAGTCGCTATGTGGAGGCTTTGGAAAAGGAACTGAAGATGCGCAGCAAATATATTAAAAAGGAACGCGTGCGAACATTATATATAGGTGGGGGGACACCATCGACGCTAAGCCACGACCTGCTGAGGAGGCTCATTGAATCGATAACGAGCACTTTTCTGATACAAACGTCTGACATAGAGGAGTTTACCATAGAGTGCAACCCTGACGACATCACCGAAGAATTTGTTGGCATGATAAAGGAAACGGGGGTAAACAGGGTTTCGCTGGGTGTGCAGAGCTTCATAGACGAGAGGTTGAGATTCCTGCGCAGGCGTCACAATGCGCAGCAGGTACGCGACGCGGTGAGGCTGTTGCGCAAACACGGCATGAGGAACATCAGCATAGACCTGATATTCGGATTTCCGAACGAGAGCACGGAGGAATGGATGGAGGACCTGAACAAAGCGCTGGAGCTCGACGTGGAGCACATATCCGCCTACTCTCTGACTTACGAGGAAGGCACACCACTCCACCGAATGCTACTTGAGGGCAAGATAGCCGAAATCGATGAGAATACGTATGAGGAGATGTACACCGCACTTATCGACACCTTGACAGAGGCAGGATTTGAGCATTACGAAATAAGCAACTTTGCAAGACCGGGGTTCCGTTCGCAACACAACTCCAGCTACTGGAACGACAGCATTTACCTTGGACTGGGGGCAGCGGCACACTCCTACGACAGGGAGAGCAGACAATGGAACGTGAGCGACATAGAACAGTACATAACGGAGATAGAGAAAGGCAACATACCTGCCGAGAGGGAAACCATCGATGCCGTCACGCATTACAACGACACCATTACGACGGCACTGCGAAAACGCGAGGGAATAGACATTGCCGACGTGCAGGAGCCGTACAAATCATACCTTCTCAAGAGTGCACAGAAGGGAATAGAGAACGGCAACCTAAGCATGGACGACGGCAGGCTGCACCTGACACGGGCAGGACTGTACATAAGTGATGCGGTGATGAGTGACTTGATTTTCATAGCACAGAAAAAGGTCGCACTGGTGATGTGATGAAAACTCCGAGTATTGAAGAATAAGGCGCTCCATGTCTTTGTAATCCACCGGTCTTGCGACTTTTATAGTGGCCCGCCATCAACAAAATGGAAACGTACCCCGGTATTTCCGATATTTGATGAGTATCCCTATCTAACCAGTACGACCTGAGTGCAAAGGTACACATTTTATTTGACATCGGCAAACTTTTCCAGATTATTGTCTAAAATGTCGCAGGAAATGAGTACCTTTGCACCACGATAAAAAAAAAAAAACGAAACGATTTTCTTTATGGCATTTATTCAAACGAACAACATTAAGGGCGACATCTTCGGCGGTATCACGGCAGGTATCGTAGCACTGCCTCTCGCCCTCGCCTTCGGCATTCAAGCCTTCGGCGGCATCAACGCCCCAGAGGCAGCCTCCATGGGTGCACTCGCTGGTTTGGTGGGAGCCACCCTGCTCGGTTTCTTCGCTGCCTTGTTTGGCGGAACGCACTCGCAGATCAGCGGTCCTACAGGACCAATGACAGTCATCACCGCCAGCATAGTAAGCGCCTCATGGACAGCCTCATCAGGCAATTTCTCTGCCGTGATAATCGCTATGGCAATGGCAGGAATATTCTGCGGACTGTTCCAGATACTCTTCGGCGTAATAAGGATAGGAAAGTACGTGCGCTACATCCCCTACCCCGTGCTGTCAGGCTTCATGAGCGGCATCGGCGTCATCATCATATTGCAGCAGATATATCCGCTGATAGGCAAGAAGTCGCCCATCAGCACTCTCGACATGCTGATAAACTTTCCCTCCGCATGTGCTGACGGCGTAAGCATCATGGCACTGCTGCTCGGCCTCGGAACTATCTGCCTGATTATAGGTTTCCCCTATCTGACAAAGAAGATACCAGCTACACTGGTAGCCCTCATCGTGATGACGGTCGTCAGCATACTGTGCTCGTTTGACGCTGCCCTTACCATTGGCGAGATACCGGCAGGACTGCCCATGCCAATCTTTGCCAAGGGAGGCATAGACCTCAGCGGCATCGACTGGATGCAGACCATCGAAGCCTCACTGATACCAGGCTTGACACTTGCCGGCCTCGGTTCAATAGACACGCTGCTAACCTCTATCGTTGCAGACAACATAACGAAGACCAAGCACGACTCTAATCAGGAACTCATAGGTCAAGGCATCGGAAACGCGCTGGCTGGCTTGTTCTGTGGCATATCAGGTGCCGGCGCCACGATGCGTACCGTAGTAAACGTAAAGTCGGGAGGCCGCACACAGATATCAGGTATGGTGCACGCCCTCTTCCTTCTTGCCATACTGCTCGGTCTGGGCAGTCTCGTGAAATATGTTCCGCTATCTGTGCTGGCTGGCATCCTCATCACAGTCGGCTGGGGCATCATCGACTTCCGCGGTTTCAAAGACCTGACACACATTCCGAAGGCTGACGCATTCGTGCTCATCGTGGTATTCCTCATGACGGTATTCGTTGACCTCCTCACCGCCGTCGGCATAGGAATGGTGGTAGCATGCGTGCTGTTTATGAAACGTGCAGGCGACCTTGCCGAGCAGCAATACGAAGGCGGCGTGCTCTCAGAGGGTTTCGACAAGAACACTCCTTGGGAAGACGAGGCAGACGTCACCGACGAGATGAAGCAGCATATCTACATACAGCGTCTTGAGGGACCGATATTCTTCGGCTCTATCACAGGCTTCAACAAGGTGATGCACGACGTGCCTGCTAACATCAGCACCGTGATAATCCGCATGAAGCGCGTGTCCTTCATGGACCAGTCTGGTGCCTACGCTATGGAAAGCGCCATTAAAGACCTCCAGGCACAAGGCATCGAAGTACTGATGACCATCATACAGCCTCAGCCTTCGTACATCATGCACAAGATGCACCTTATACCGCTGGTCGTACCTGAAGAGAAGACATTCAAGACCTTCGAGGACTGCATAGCTTACCTGAAGGGAGCTAAGAATTAAGAATTAAAAGTTAAGAATTGAACCTCTCTTCGTTAGCACATAAACTGACACAATATGACGAGCACGAGGCACAGAGCATAATGCGCCTCGTGCTTAGCGATTGCTTCAACATCAGCTTTACCGATATATGCGGCGGTGCATTAGACCGTATGCCAGATGCGGACAAGGCACGGCTCGACACATTGACACGGCGGTTGCAACAAGGTGAACCCGTGCAGTATGTCATCGGCAAGGCGCATTTCTACGGCAGGGACTTCATCGTCTCACCCTCTGTGCTTATTCCTCGCCTGGAAACAGAGGGACTTATAGAAGTAGCCATGAGCTACAAAAGCAACAGAGCACCCGCCGTGCTCGACATCGGAACAGGCAGCGGTTGCATAGCCATCACCATTGCCAAGGAAATGCCCGATGCACAGGTCACCGCGTGGGACATCTCGGACGATGCCCTCGCCATAGCAAGGGAAAACTCCTTTGTCCTCGGTGCCAAGGTAACTTTCCAGAAACAAGATGCACTCAACCCGCCGCATGACGTCGGGCAATACGACATCATCGTCTCCAACCCGCCATACATCTGTCATTGCGAGGCTGTCGAGATGGAAGCCAACGTACTGGAGCATGAGCCGCATCAGGCTCTTTTCGTACCCGATGACAACCCATTGCTGTTTTACCGCCATATTGCCGCGTATGCAGAGGAGGCACTCTGCCAAAACGGCATCCTGGCATTTGAAATAAACCCACTTTACGGCAAAGAAATCTGCGAACTACTCCTACAGCATAATTTCCGCGAAATCATGCTCATCAAAGATGAGTTTGGGAAGGATAGAATTGCAAAATGCACAAAATAACACCTATTTATAAAATAATAAAACGAAAAATTTGCACATTTGACGGAAAAGTTATACCTTTGTACCCAAATTTTGTGTTACAAAATATTGTTAGGATAATAGATATAAACATAATTGCATCAAATGAAAAAAGTTTTACTAATGCTCGCAGTGGCTTTCACTGCACTCACAGCAAACGCTCAGGATGAGGGCGGTTTCTACGGAAACAAATTCTTTGACAACTGCTACATCGGTCTTAACGGCGGTATAGCATCAGGTACTACCCACAACCCTATTTTCAAGAATGTCAACTGGAATGCGGGCTTGCGTCTCGGTAAGTATTTCTCCCCTATTTTCGGTTTTGGTATCGAGGGTAACATCTATTTCAACAACCGTCATGGAGCATACGTTAACCCACAGGGTGGTCACAACCTTTCTGGTGGCAACGCCATACACTACTCTAACGTAGGCTTCTTTGCTACCATCAACTTGATGAACGCTATCAGCCAGTACCCTGGCGAGCCACGCAAGTTTGAGATTTCATTCGTTCCGGGATTCTCTTGGGGTCACAACTTTGGTAACGACCCTGTGCCAGAAGGTACAAAGATGAACACCCTGAACAACAAGGTGGCATTCGACTTCGCCTACAACTTCGGTAAGTTCCAGGAGTGGCAGCTTTACCTTGAGCCATCTCTCAACTACTGTATCGCAGGTGTTGACCATGAGAATGACGACAAGTCAAACAAAATCGTAAAGTACAACATCAACAACTCATTCCTGCAGCTCAACCTCGGTCTGGTCTATAAGTTCAAGACTTCTAACGGCGCTCACAACTTCATGCTTGTTGAAGCCTGTGACCCAATGGAGCTCGACGACCTCAACGCAGCTGTCAACGACCTCCGCGCAAAGGACAGCATAAACGCCCAGACTATCGAGAACCTGCAGAAGGAAGTACAGGACCTGCAGGACGCACTCAACGAGTGTAACGCCAAGCCTGTTGCAGCTCCAGTTCTTGAGCCAAACCTCCCTGCCGTATTCTACCAGGTTAACAAGGCTGACATCACTGCAGCACAGCAGCAGAACGTACAAATAGCAGCCGACGTGCTGAAAAATCACCCGACCTACCGCGTACAGGTTAAGGGCTACGCTTCACCGGAAGGTCCTCACGACAACAACAACTCACTCGGCATACGCCGTGCCAACGCCGTGAAGGATATGCTTATCAAGAAGTTCGGCATCGCAGCCGACCGTATCGATGCTGAAGGCTGCGGTGAGACAGACCAACTCTTCGAGACATACGAGTTCAACCGTTGTGCTATGATGTTCCTCAAGAAGTAAGCATAGTTCAACTACATAACTCTTCACAATAAATGCCCCAGCATTCCCATGAATGCTGGGGCTATTCTTTTTTCATCTGGTTAGTTCAAGTGACCGCATATCTCTTCAGCTTAACAAGTGTTATGTTTCCCGCATGCAGGGGCTAAGCTTCAGCTTTGAATTCGGTACCGAATTGGACGGATTCGGTACGGAATTGGCTGAATTCGGTACCGAATTGAAGACAGGGATATATACTGGAGTTATGAAAAGGGGCAAAAAAAGGAGGGAAGACGTGCGGTCTTCCCTCCGAAAGCGGTGCGTACGGGACTCGGACCCGTGACCTCCAGCGTGACAGGCTGGCATTCTAACCAACTGAACTAACGCACCAAGATAGTCAGTTATTTTTGCATTGGTTGCGGTGCGTACGGGACTCGGACCCGTGACCTCCAGCGTGACAGGCTGGCATTCTAACCAACTGAACTAACGCACCAATCTTTGCTCCTCTGAGCACCGTTTGCTCAAATGCGAGTGCAAAGGTACTACTTTTAATTAAGAATTAAGAATTAAGGATTAAGAATTTTCCTGTTTTTAGTGTTTATTAACAAAAACGCGGAATATTACAGCTGCTCAAGGAATGCTATGCGCTTGGCTGTGTCGGGATGGGTTGCAAACATGCTGGTGAAGAAATCCTGAAATCCAGAGGCGAATTTCTGAGGGTGGACAATGAATAGTTGTGCCACATCCTCACGCTCCACATTCTGCAAACCCGGGTCACCGCTAATCTTACGCAATGCAGAGGCGAGGGCAAGAGGATTGCCACACAGTTCGGCACCACCAGCGTCTGCCATATACTCACGCTTACGGCTTATGGCGAAGCGTGTGAGCAGTGTGAAGAAATATGCTATGGCACAGCATATTATACCCACTATCATTATTACGATAGTGCTCAGTCCGCTTCCTCTGCCATTATCACGACGTGAGGAGAAGCCTCCGCCCCACATTATATTATTAAAAAGCATCCTTACGACAAGGCTCATTATCGTTGACACAATGCCGACAAAGATGATTGACGTGATAAGCAAGCGCGTGTCGCGGTTACGTATGTGAGTGAGTTCGTGGCCTATCACTCCTGCCAGTTCCTCATCGTCGAGCAACTCCATCAATCCCGTCGTAACGGTCACGGTATAGGTTTCCTTGTTTATGCCTGAGGCAAAAGCATTGAGCTGGGGATCGTCCACCACGTTTATCTTAGGCATATCCATGCCGCACGTCATGCACAGGTTCTCCACGATGTTGTATATGCGAGGATTCTCACGACGCTCCAGCGAACGTGCTCCTGTTGCAGCCTTTATCATAGAGACATTGGCAAAGTAAGCTATGCAGAACCATATACCTACTCCTCCTATCACCCACGGCATGGCACCAATGAAATAATAGTTCACGGCATCAACATCCAGTGTGTGCACTATCTCACCGTATTGGTTGTAGTAGCCTCCGCCCAGCCAGTTAAGTATGGCGATAAACACCCACACCATGCCGAGCATGATGCAGGGAAAAGCGAGCAACAACAAGATGCTCTTCATGTTGTTGCGCGCTATCTGTGTCTGTAATCCTACGTATTGCATTTAGAATGAAATCTGTGGAGCCTTCTCTACTGCAGCACGCTCCTCTGCTGCAACCTCAAACATTGGTTCCTTGTGGAAACCGAACATACCGGCAATAAGATTGCTTGGGAAGGTCTGCACGGCATTGTTGAGTTCCTTGGTAGCAGAGTTGAAGAAGCGGCGAACAGAAGCAAGCTTGTTCTCTATGTCAGCCAGTTCTGTCTGCAACTGCATGAAGTTCTGGTTTGCCTTCAGGTCCGGGTAAGCCTCTACGCTCACCTTCAATCCTGCCAGTGCACTTGACAGCTGATTGTCTGCCTCTATCTTCTCGTTCGTGGTCGTTGCACTCATTGCTGCCGTACGGGCTTGCGTGATTTTCTCCAGCAGTTCCTTCTCATGAGCTGCATATCCCTTCACTGTAGCCACGAGCTGCGGCACGAGGTCATAACGCTGCTTGAGTTGTACGTCGATGTTAGCAAAGGCATTCTCACGATTGTTGCGAAGCTTCACCAGTCCGTTGTAGATAGAGATCAGCCATAGAGCTATCACTGCTACTACGATTAAAATAATGATTCCTGTACTCATTTCAATTGTAAATTATGGTTTTGTAAATTTTATGAATTATCAATAGTCTTCGTCAGATATTTCTGCAGCATCGAGCGACAATTCGTCAGGGTCTTCGTCTATCGTGGTACGATAACTCTCCTCCGTCAACGATTCATCGTCGATGTCGTCGTCCTCGTCGTTATCGTAATAGTCATCCTTCACCTCTACGTCCGAATCATCGTTTTCATCAGGTTCAGGCTCCGCATCACCCAGCGTCACGTGCAGTTTCACTGCCTTCGGCTTTGCCTTGGCAAATATAGCTTCTACCCATCCGCCTTTCTCTATCTCGAGGATTTCGTAGCCGTCGTTGACCTTTATCTCGCATAGACCTCCCGGCTTATGCAGACGGTCCTTGGGAACAGTAGTTGTCGAAATGTCGAAGCCGTCGAGTATCACGTCCTTTATACTCTGGTTTAGGCTGTCCCATCCTCCGCCGAAGTTACGGTCTATCACCTCCAGCAGTTTTGCCGCTGATATATGGTGTATATTCTCGTACGTCAGGTCTGTTACACGGTTTATAGGATGTTTCTTGATAGCCCATTTCTGTTCCTTGTCCTTTATGAGGATAATGCCGACGCGCATGCCGCGAGCCTCATATTTTGCTATCACCTCTGGCTTGTCAACCTTAACGTCTTCCATGTCGAAGGCTGTGCGAATAATGTCCATGTAGCGTCTGCTGTTCTCTGCCACATCGTCCTCTTTGTCCGCATTTGCCCACATAGCAAAAATGTCTGACTCCTGCAATTCCCATACGTTGCCTTTAGTAAGGTTGCGCAAACACATCTTATCGTTACTCTTCTTCATACTATATCATTGTTAATCTTTTAATATCTTTTAATATCTTAATCCTTTAATCATTCCACATACTCCACTTTTACCACAACAACCCTTATCTCCTGGTCGTCGGTGTCGTTAGCCACCTTCGCTATGTGCCAGTCGCCGGGGAAGAATATGAAAAACTTGTCTGGCGTCGAATCATAGAACTTCGTACGGCTCTTGTCGTAGTCATAATGTATCACGTCCGGCTTATACGTATCATTTGGCACTGATGTCACATGGTCTATCACCCCGAAACGCTCCGTACCCTTCACGCAGTACTGGAAGTCTATCGTGTGGTAGTGGCTCTCGCTACGACGCTTCTCCAGTACATCGTTCTTGCCGTCCTGCACGTTTAATACAAGATTCGTGCCAGGTATCGGTGTCTTACCTTTTGGCACAGCCAACAGGTCTGTTTCTTGAAGATACGCAAACATCTTTGCCCATGCCTCCGGGTTGCGCTGATACTGCAAGTAGAAGTCAACCGCGTTTACCGACTCGTGGGCATCCGCTTTTGTAAAGCCGTTGCGCCACTCCCCCTTCTTGAGCCATTTCTTTGCCTTCTTTACTAAACACTTGTCACTGTATTCCCGTGTATATACAGCCCTTGTCTGTGCAATAGCCGTTGCCATACCTGACAACGAAATTATCAACATCAAAAGTATCTTCTTCATAGATAGTTCTTTATTACTATATTAGTATATTCCTTTACGACCTCCACAGGGTTCGTGGTGCTCAGACCTATCAGCAACGCACCTGACGCACGTCCGGCTTTCAGACCGTTAACGCTGTCTTCAAACACCACAGTTTCTTCTGCCGCACATCCAAATCGTGCCATTCCCTTCAGATAACAGTCAGGATCAGGTTTTGAGCGGTCAAAGTCCTCTGCTGTCAGTATGTCGTCAAACAGTTTCGTGAAGTCCTGCCTTTGCTGGTACACGCTCTCCATCTTGGTGCGGTTGCTGCTTGTCACCACTGCTGTCTTCACGCCATTCTGTCGCAGGTAGCGGACGAAATCTTCGAAGCCGTCAACATATTCGTATGTCATCGCCACCTCCCAAGCGTTGAGTCTTTCCGTTATTGCCTGCCACTCATCTTTTTCATTTTCAAAGAACGTGTTGAATATCTCCGTCAGCGACATCCCTTTTATCCTCTGTTCTTCACCTGGCTTGTCAGGGTGATAGTGTCCGCACTCCTTCTTCCAAAACACGGAATACTGGGGCTCGCTGTCAAATACTACGCCGTCGAGGTCGAACAACGCACACCTATATTTATTTAAGTCGAGTTTCAACATAGCTTGGAGTGCAAAGTTACAAAATAATTCACAATTCACAATTCACAATTCATAATTACTCCCCGTTTTATGATTTATTAAGAAAAATTTTTGTACCTTTGTCCCCAGTTTATGGACATCATACTTAAATACTTCCCCACTCTCACCGCCGAGCAGCAGCGACAGTTTGCTGCCCTCGACGCACTGTACCACGACTGGAACAGTAAGATTAACGTCATCTCACGCAAGGACATCGACAACCTCTATGAACACCACGTGCTCCACTCACTTGCCATCGCCAAGGCAATACGCTTCAAGCCTGGCACACGTATCATGGACTTCGGCTGTGGTGGCGGTTTCCCTGGAATTCCGCTTGCCATCATGTTTCCAGAATGTCGTTTCCATCTCATCGACGGCACGGCAAAGAAGATTCGCGTATGTAACGAGATTGCCTCTGCCGTAGGGCTCACCAATGTCAATGCCGAGCAGCGACGCGGCGAAGAAGAGAAAGGCAAGTATGACTTCATCGTCTCACGTGCTGTCATGCCCTTGCCCGACATGGTCAAGATAGTAAAGAAGAACATAGACCTCAAGCACCAGTCCAACGCCATGCCTAACGGCATCTTCTGTCTCAAAGGCGGTAACCTGCAAGCCGAGCTCCATCCCTATCGCCACATCGTGGAACAGACGGAACTCACCACATGGTTCTCCGAGGAGTGGTTCAAGCAGAAGCACCTCGTCTATCTGCCTTGTTGATTTTATTTTGTTACTATGGCATACGAACTTATCATATCTGCATTTTTCATAGGGGTTCTCGCAACCTTTTTTACTATTTTGTCTCTGCACATCCTGATGTTCAAAAAGGAGCGCACCCGTTTTCAGATGGTGCTCGGATGTATCATGGCAGTATGGGCTGTGTGGAATCTCAAGGATTTGATAATCACTTTTCCCGGTATGTACACCGAGCGCGTGCTAAACTGGATACTACTCATAGACGGTTGGTCTGCCCTTACCTATACCATTTTTGTCTTTGAAGCCACTATTCCAGGATGGACCACGCTACGACGCATCTGTTGTCTGATGCTACCCTTCCTGTTCTTCACCCTATGGTATGCCATACAGCCGACACCGTTGGTCATCAAAGCCTATGTCGCCTTCCTTTGGTTCTATGCATGGATAATAGTTATTATAGGATATGTGAAAATCAAGAAATACCTGCGTTACATACGCAACAACTATTCCAACATTGACAATATCGACGTATCGTGGCTCACGCCTGTGTTCTTCTTTGCCATAGCGAGCCAGTTGGCGTGGTTGTTTACCTCGCTTTATGCCACGGCATTGACAGACATCGTGTATTACCTTACCACACTGGTAATGTGGATTCTTGTGCTACACTACAGTTGGAACTTCCAACCTATCACACTTCCTGTAGAAGAAACTTTTACCCCCCCCACCGCAAAACTTGCGTTTGCTATGCCGAAAGATGATTTCATGGCAAAGATTATCGACCAAGAAATGTACCTGAACAAAAACCTTACGCTAAACTCACTTGCCGATGCCATGCACACCAACCGTACCTATCTGAGCCAATACCTCGGCACGGTATGCCAACAAACCTTCTATGACTTTATCAACCAACTGCGTATAGAAAAAAAGAGCATACCCTTGATGCACGAGCATCCAGAATATACTCTTGAATATATAGCTGCAGAAAGCGGATTCAGCAGTATCTCCACCTTCCGCAGAGCCTTTCATAAGTTTACGGGAAAAACGCCGAGTCAGTTTACTCGCCTGCCACAGCCTTAGCAGCTTCCAGCTCCTCTGCCTTCTTGTCGGCCTCGAGCTGCTCCTTGAGCTTTTTGTAGGCATCGGTGGTGCAGTCCATTATCACGAACTTAGCCAGCTTAGCCCAACGCTTCATCTCGTTGGTATTGTGGCTCCTGGCACTTGTAGAGCCTACTGAGACGTAAGCCTTCGCCGTCAGTTTTGTGCCTTCCTTCGTCTGGTCTAAGCTCATCTCGCCGTCTTCCTTATACCACATGCCGCCTCTGTCGGTATCAATAGCCTTGCCGTCGGTGTCGATAGGAATCATGTAGTAATTACGGAACTGCGAATAATCTATCGTCTTGGTGAAGCTGCCCTTTACTACCGCATAGATGCTGCCCTTGCCGCTGGCATCAATCTTCATGACAGGCTCCAGCTTTACAGCCACTCCCTCCTGCACCTCTACGGGAATTTCCTTGCCGTTGAGGGCTTCACGAGCGAGCAGCAGCTTGGCGTCACGCTCCTTCTCGGTCTCGTCAAACTCGGCACGAGCCTTCTTCAGTTCGTCCTCCGTCAACTGTCCTGAGAACATCTTCTCCCTCAGGTCAACAATCTTGTTGCAATACTTAGCCGTCAGCATGGGCATTTCGCCCAGCAGTCCGTCAGTAGGAATGTCAGCAGCCTCGCCTTCAGCGCCGCTGCCACCGCCGCAACTTGTAAGTCCGAAACTTGCAATAGCTACCACTGCTGCCATAGCTGCCATCTTCATCATTGTCTTTTTCATTGTTTTAGTTTTAGATGATTATAAATAATGTGTGATTATATTTTTCAGGAGTGACTATTCCTCAACAGGATCCCATTCTATAGGTACGTTCTTCAGTGTCACCTCGCCAGACGCTTCACCACATTTAGCCACTATCTTCACTATGGCAAGACTACTGGTCTTACGCACCTTTAGGAATGGATTGCAAGTGATTTTCACAGGTATGCCCTCAGTGACATCATACCTGTCAGACACGCTCGGCATGTTCATCTTATACACATTGCCATCAGCATCGAAAGCCTGTGTCTTGCCCTGCCCCCAACTGCCGCCAAGAGCTATGCTGTTTACAGGTTCCTTAACATTGACACGCAATACCAATTCCACATTGCCGAAGTTCTCACTCGTGCTTCGTCCTATAGCCTTAAGAACTTCGATGCTCATAGCCTTGCTAACAGGATTCATCACTACTACTCCGTTCGCCTGCTGTTCTGCCTGCCCGGTAGTCACTTGAGCCTTGGTGCTCGCATTGTCAAGTCCCTTGTTCACTTTCTCAAGTCCCTTGCTCAACTTGCCAAGAAAACCCTGAGCACTTACTGCCTGTGGCATCATTGCTACACTAAAGACTGCAATGCAAATCGATAACAAACTTTTCATTGTCTTTTTCATAATTAAATACTTTTAGTTTTTTGTTTGGTTAATAAAAAAAGAATAGATTTCTATTGCAAAATTAATAGAAAAACCAAACAGAAAACTATTTTCTACCTCCATCCATGCACCAACAAAACAATTTTAATGCGTCAATGGAACAAATGAAGCGTAAGAAATGCTCTCTTACGCAAGGTATTCGGCAACCATATCGGCAACCCTCTCACCATCGACAGCTGCCGACACTATGCCACCGGCATAGCCTGCACCCTCACCTGCAGGGAAAAGTCCTTCACATGTGACGTGCTGCAGAGTTTCTGCATTGCGGAGTATCCTGACAGGAGCGGAGGTACGTGTCTCTACACCTATCATAAGGGCTTCGTTGGTAAGGAACCCTTTACGCTGCTTGCCAAAATACTCTAATCCCTTTTGCAAACGTGTCACAATAGGCTGTGGCATCCAGAAATGTAGTGGTGAGGCTACTACGCCAGGGGTATAGCTGGTGGCAGGAAGGTCGTAGCTGAGCCGTCCCCTCACAAAGTCACCCATACGTTGCGCCGGTGCCATCTGCCCTTTTCCTCCATTCTGTATTCCCTGTTGCCAGCACATTCTCTCCATTTGTTCTTGGAAGTGCAGCACTTTTAAAGGACTAAGGTCGAAGGTCGGAGGTTCCACGTCTTCTGGTCTTATCTCAACAACCATTCCTGAGTTGCTCCACTTACCACCACGGTTGCTGGGCGACATGCCGTTGACAACAATCTGTTCCTTGCCTGTTGCAGCTGGAACAACAAAGCCTCCTGGACACATGCAGAAAGAATACACACCGCGTCCATCTACCTGAGTGACAAAGGAATACTCGGCAGCAGGAAGATATTGTCCCCTACCCTTCGGATTGTGATACTGTATCTGGTCTATGAGTGCCGACGGATGTTCCAGACGCACTCCCACAGCGATGCCCTTTGCCTCTATCGGGATGCCAGCCTCAGCGAGGTATCGGTAAACATCACGCGCCGAGTGGCCTGTGGCAAGGATTACGGGACCAAAGTATTCTAACTCTCCAGCCCTTACACCAATGACCCTACCGTTATCAGTAATCAATCCTGTCATCTTGGTCTGAAAATGCACCTCGCCGCCACTCTTTATTACCTGGTTGCGCATAGCCTCTATGACGGCAGGGAGTTTGTCCGTTCCTATGTGGGGATGAGCATCTACGAGAATGTTGGTAGAGGCTCCAAACTGGCAGAACACGTTGAGTATCTTCTCCACATTGCCACGCTTCTTGCTTCGTGTGTAGAGTTTTCCGTCGGAATAGGCGCCTGCCCCACCCTCACCGAAACTGTAGTTTGACTCTTCATCGACACGTTGCTGCGACTTTATCAAGGCAAGGTCGCGCTTTCTTTCTCTCACATTCTTGCCGCGCTCTATGACAACGGGTTTTATGCCGCGCTCTATGAGACGCAAGGCAGCAAAGAGTCCGCAAGGTCCCTCGCCAACTACCACTACCTGCTTACCATGCGTCACGTCAGGGTATTCCGTATGCTGATACTCCGCATCCTGTGGCAGTTCGTTTATATAAATCCTCAGCGAGAGGTTCACCATGACCTGACGCTGACGGGCATCGATGCCACGCTTCAACACCCTTACATGCTTTATGGTACGACGGTCTATTGCCAGTTCACGACTGACATAGTCGGCTATGGTTTGTTCCGTATATGCCACCTGTGGCAGCACTCTTATTTGCATTTCCTTTGTCATATCGCCTGCAAAGGTAGTAAAAATAATTCAGAATTAAGAATTAAGAAATTTGAAAAAACAATAAAAGAGACGCGCGTGCGTTATACATTATAGATAAAACCCAAAACAGAATACGTCTTGAAACATATACTTCTTACTTTCTGTCTCTTACTTCTTACCTTTCTGGAAGCCGATGCACAAGATTTCATGCTGACGGGAAAGGTAATGGATCAAGACCAGAATCCCGTAGAATTAGCATCGGTGAGTTGCGTCAGTCAGGGTAAATTCACCATGACCAACCTGCGAGGCGAGTTCTCCATGTCGCTTGCCACCGCTGACTCGGTGGTGGTACGCTTCTCTATGGTAGGCTACAAGGCGAAGACACGAGTGCTGCGCCGTCCGCGAGGCAGACAGAACCTTCAAATAACCCTTTACGAGGACAACACCCTGCTTAACGAGGTGACTGTGACGGAGAAAAAACGTCAGACTGGCACCACACAGGAGCTGGACATAAAGGATATGGCACAGGCGCCGTCGGCATCAGGCAATGCGGTGGAGGAGATGATACAGCAACAGGCTGGCGTATCTACCCATAACGAACTGTCGTCACAGTACAACGTGCGTGGCGGTTCTTTCGATGAGAACTCCGTATATATCAACGACATAGAAGTTTATCGCCCCTTCCTCGTACGCTCAGGACAACAGGAGGGATTGTCCATCATCAACCCCTACATGGTGGAGAGCATCGCATTCTCCACTGGCGGTTACGAGGCAAAGTTTGGCGACAAGATGTCATCAGCACTCGCCATACGCTACCACCGTCCGCAGAAGACAGAGATGAAGATTGACGCCAGCCTGTTGGGTGGCGGACTGTATTTCGGCTTCGGCAACAAGAAGTTCTCTTGGGCTAACAGCGTACGCTTCAAGCAGACCAAGGCTCTACTGAAATCATTTGACACTACAGGCGAATACGACCCTCGCTTCATCGACTACCAGACATTTCTCTCTTTCACCCCCAACAAACGCTGGCAGGTAGATTTCATAGGCAACATCTCGCAGTCCAAGTACAACTTTAACCCCAAAGACCGTGAGACGACCTTCGGCACGCAGAGCGACGTTAAGTCATTCAAAGTTTATTTCGACGGACAGGAGAAAGACCTTTTCCGCACATACTTCGGCGCCCTGACGCTGAAGCGCAACATAACAGACCGCACATCGCTGTCGCTCATCGGTTCTGCTTTCCATACCAAGGAGAGCGAGACCTACGACATCAGCGGAGAATACTGGCTCACACAGACTGAGACGCAGTCAAGTCTCGGCGTGGGAAAGTACATTGAGTATGCGCGCAACTACCTCACGGCTAATGTGGGAAGCCTCAAACTGATGCTCGACCACAAGACACGCCAACACTCCGTGCAGGCTGGTCTCACCATGAAATGGGAGGACATATCTGAGAAGAACCATGAGTATGAGATGCGCGACTCCGCAGGCTACGTCATTCCTCACACGGGACAGGATCTGCGCATGATATACACCCTCAATGCCAACAACGAGCTCAACGCACGCCGTACCGAGCTGTACATACAGGACTCATGGCGCTTCACATCGCAAGGCAGACTGCTGAGCAACGGCACCGTTGACGAGAACAGCCTCACTCACTATACTCTCAACTACGGACTGCGCTTCTCACACTGGACGTTCAACAAGGAGAACATCCTGTCGCCACGTGTGAGCCTCGCCATCGTGCCAGCCTTCAACCACAACGTGACGTTCCGCTTTGCCAGCGGCATTTATTATCAGGCACCGTTCTTTAAAGAGCTGAAGGACACCGTTACCGTAGGTGGCGTTACGCGAGCTACGCTCAACAACAAGATAAAGTCACAGCAGAGCATACACTTCATCGCTGCCTTCGACTATCGCTTCAAGAACAACGACCGTCCTTTCCAGTTTACCGCCGAGGCATACTACAAACTGCTTAGCAACCTAATTCCCTACAGCGTAAACAACGTGAAGGTGACATACAACGGTATCAACGAGGCATCAGGTCATATCGCAGGTATCGACCTCAAGCTCTACGGCGAGTTAGTGCCTGGCACCGACTCATGGATTACCTTCTCGCTGATGAGCGCTAAGATGAAGTATCGCGGACAAAGCATCCCTCTGCCTACCGACCAGCGCTATGCCATCAACCTATTCTTTACCGACTATTTCCCTGGCACCGACCGCTGGCGCATGGCGCTCAAGATAGCATACGCCGACGGACTGCCGTTTGGTCCTCCACACACGGACAATGCCCGTCAGAGTTTCCGTGCCCCTGCTTACCAGCGTGTAGATATAGGCATGAGTTTCCGTGCCTATAAGCGCGAAAACCAGCAGACCAAAGCCTTCTGTCTCAAGAACCTGTGGTTAGGAGTTGACTGCCTAAACCTGTTTGACCATAGCAACGTGAACTCCTACTATTGGATAACCGATGTTACTAACCATCAGTACGCCGTACCTAACTACCTCACGGGCAGACAAATCAATGCCCGCGTATCGTTGGACTTCTAAAACATTACGGTTTAGAATTTCTAATTAAAGCGTTTGTAAACAAAGATTCCCTTGTCGTTCTCAAGTGCGAGGGAATCGGGACCGAGGTAATCCACCTCGAACGTGTCACGGTTGAGCACAAGATTGCAGTTTACCATCGACCACTCCGTGTAGGGATTGGTTTCCTGGCTTTGGAGGCTTATCACCGTGCCGTCTTCCATTATCTCAAAATTACGGTCTAAGGCTACCCACCTGCCGCAGAGGCTTGTGAGGTTGATAGCCTTTCTCACCTCCTTGTCTCCATCCTTATTGGTGTCGAGTACCATCGTCAGGCGGTCATCGCAGTATATGCCGCCTTGCACGTCGGCTTCTATATCGACGTTTACCAAGGCTACGGTTGCGTTGCCGTTCTCATCCAACAGTTCTACGGAGTGCATCGCCGTGCCTCTCCCCACCGTGCCATACAGCGCGCTGTCTGCCACTAATGGCTTTTCTTCCTCGGAAGTCACAGGGGCGTCTCCGTTCTCTTGCTTATTACCGCAAGAGGCAAAGGCTATGCCTGCCGTAAGTATTATATATATGTAATGTGTAATTCTCAATCTTCTGTCTCCAGCTTTTTTGCTTCTTCCCAATACCTGTCCATCTCCCCCAGCGTGAGGTCTTTAATGTCCCTCCCCTGTTCGCGGGCTTTCTGCTCCACGTACTCAATGCGTGAGGTGAACTTCCTGTTGGTAAGTTCAAGGGCGGTATCGGGGTTTATGTGATACAGGCGTGCGGCATTGACAAGGGCGAAGATTACGTCACCGAGCTCTCTTTCCGAGTTCTCCTTGTTGCCCTTTTCCAGTTCAGCCTTCAGCTCGTCAATCTCCTCATAGACCTTTTGCCATACGTCTTCCGGCTTCTCCCAGTCAAAGCCTACGTTGCTCGCCTTGTCCTGTATGCGGTAAGCCATGATTAGCGAGGGCAACGAGCGAGGCACTCCAGACAGTACGCCTTGTTTCTTCTCCGGCGTACCTTTTTTCTGGCGCTCAATCTGCTTCACCCTCTCCCACAGCTTGCTAACCTCGTCGGGTGTCTTACACTCAGGCTTCACGTGCTCACCCCTCTCATTGGTGTAGCCGTAGATATGCGGATGGCGGAACACAAGTTTGTCTGCTTCCTTCGTGAGCACGTCGCCCATGTCGAACAGCCCCTGCTCCTTGCCGATCATGGCATAGAACACGAGGTGCTCCATCACGTCGCCCATCTCCTTCTGTATCTCCTCCGTGTCGCCGTCCATTATGGCGTCGCAGAGTTCGAAAGCCTCTTCTATGGTGTGAGGACGCAGCGACTCGTTGGTCTGCTTATGGTCCCACGGACATTTCTCCCGCAACTCCTCTTGTACGTCAAGGAGGCGAGAGAAAGCCTGCAATATTTCTTCTTTAGTGTGCAAACTGAACCGTAAACTGTAAACAGTAAACTACTTCACTATTCCCTTTTCCAGATACTCTGCAAGATTGGTGCGAACCTTCTCGGCAGCACCCTCGGATGCCACCTTCGCCATGTCACTCTGCACCATTATCTTAACCAGTTGCTCGAAGGTGGTCTTCGATGGGTTCCAGCCAAGCTCTGCCTTCGCCTTTGACGGGTCGCCCCACAGGTTCACTACGTCGGTAGGACGGTAGAAGTCTTCCGACACCTCTACCAACGTCTTGCCAACAAGGTTGAGCGAAGCCAGCTGAGGGTTCTTCTCCGTATCAACGGCAACGCAGATGCCCTTCTCGTTGATGTCCTCACCCTCAAACTTCAGTTCTATGCCTGCCTCCTTGAAGGCTGCGTATGTGAACTCGCGTACTGAGTGCTGCACGCCTGTCGCTATGACGAAGTCCTCTGGTGTCTTGTTCTGCAGGATGAGCCACATGCACTCCACGTAGTCCTTGGCGTAGCCCCAGTCGCGAAGCGATGACAGGTTACCCAGGAAGAGCTTCTCCTGCTTGCCCTGTGCTATGCGTGCCGCAGCAAGGGTTATCTTACGTGTCACGAATGTCTCGCCTCGGCGCTCACTCTCGTGGTTGAACAGTATGCCTGAGCAGCAGAACATATCGTATGCCTCGCGGTATTCCTTAACTATCCAGAAGCCGTAGAGCTTTGCCACAGCGTAAGGAGAGTAAGGATGGAACGGTGTCTTCTCGTTCTGCGGCACTTCCTCCACCTTGCCGTAGAGCTCCGAAGTGGAAGCCTGATATATCTTGCAGGTCTTCTCCAGATGGTTGGTGCGTACTGCCTCAAGCACACGCAATACGCCTGTTGCGTCAACGTCGGCGGTGAACTCAGGAGCATCGAATGACACCTGTACGTGGCTCTGTGCAGCAAGGTTGTATATCTCCGTAGGCTGCACCATGCCCACCAACTTCACCAGCGACATGGAGTCGGTAAGGTCGGCATAGTGAAGGTGGAAGTTGGGCTTACCCTCAAGGTGGGCTATGCGCTCACGGAAATCTACAGACGAACGGCGTATGATGCCGTGTACTTCGTAACCCTTCTCAAGAAGGAACTCTGAGAGGTAGCTACCGTCCTGACCGGTAACACCTGTGATAAGTGCAATGTTCTTTGCCATTTATATTGTTGTTTTTTTCTTTTTTATAGGAACTATAGTAGCTATAGGGACTATGGCACTATTATTATTTTTCCAGCGACTGCTTATACCACTCAAACAGCTTCTGCACGCCGTCCTCTATCTCCACCTTGTGCGTCCAGCCGAGTTTGTGGAGCTTATCGACAGAGATAAGCTTGCGCATGGTGCCGTCGGGCTTGCTGGCGTCGAAGCTTACCTCGCCCTCGAAACCTACCGCCTTCACAACGAGTTCTGACAACTCGCGGATAGTCAGTTCCTTGCCCGTGCCCACGTTGATGTGGCAGTTACGTATCTCGCCGAGCGACGGGATAGCTCCGCCTCTGCCTGCCGAGTGGTTTCTATCTACCTCGCCGTCGACCTTTGCGCCGTAGTGCACGCTGGAGTATTTCTCTATGCCTATGATGTCCGAGAAGTCCACGTTGAGCAGACAGTGCACCGAGGCGTCAGCCATATCCTCCGACCAGAGGAACTCCCTGAGCGGCGTACCTGTGCCCCACAGCGTCACCTTGTTGTCCTCGATGCCGTACTTTGCCAGCACCTTCACTATCTCCTCGTGCGAAGCCTTGCCGTCAACACCTTCCACAGGGCGCTTGTCCATATCTACGGTTATCGCCTCCCAGTCCTGGTCGTGGATGAGTTTGGCAAGATATATCTTGCGCATCATCGCCGGCATCACGTGCGAGTTCTCCAAGTGAAAGTTGTCGTTAGGACCGTAGGGGTTGGTCGGCATCACGGCGATGTAGTTGGTGCCGTACTGCAGGTTGTACGACTCGCACATCTTCAAGCCTGCTATCTTCGCTATGGCGTATTCCTCGTTGGTATATTCCAGCGGACTCGTCAGCAGGCAGTCCTCCGACATAGGCTGCGGCGCGTTCTTCGGATAGATGCACGTAGAGCCGAGGAAGAGCAGTTTCTTCACTCCATGAGCGTACGCCTCGCTGATTACGTTACATTGTATCTTCATGTTCATCATCATGAAGTCAGCCCTGTAGAGCGAGTTTGCCATGATGCCTCCCACAAAGGCTGCAGCCAGCACTACGGCATCGGGTTTCTCCTCGTCGAAGAAGCGGCGCACCGCCAACTGGTCAGTAAGGTCGAGTTCCTTGTGTGTCCTGCCCACGAGGTTGTCGTATCCGCGAGCCTTGAGGTTGTTCCATATCGCAGAGCCCACCAGTCCGCGGTGGCCTGCTACGTATATCTTACTCTCTTTGCTAAGCATATTTTCTTTCCTTTTCTTGGATGTCGTTGTTTTGTCTGCAAAGGTACAAAAAAGTCCCCACCCCTACAAATTTTCATCGTGCTAATTTCTTCCGCAGGTAATCATTTCTAACGTAAGCGAAGAAAAACGCCACTCCGAGGGCATTCACCGCGAAGGCTATCCAGAACGCGGCGTAGTAGCTGTACAGCTCCACCGCTATGCCTCCCACCAGCACGCCCAGCCCCACTCCGAGGTCCCACGAGGTGAGGAACGAGGCGTTTGCCGTTCCCCTGCGATTGTTCGGCGCAAGGTTGACGAACATATTCTGTATGGCAGGCATCATGTGGCCGTTGCCCAGTCCCAACAGCACGGCGTTGGCAAAGACGCCGAAGAAGTTATGGAACACGGCAAAGCACAGATAGCCCACCACCGATATGCACATGCCCATCGCCGCATTATGCGCCACCCTGCCCTGTCGCAACGACTTGCCGCCCGTCAGCCTGCTAAGCATCAGGCACGCCGAGAGCACCAGAAAGTACAGTCCCGCACCTTTAGCAAGCCCCAACTGCTCCTTGGCATAAATGGCTATGTATGTGCTAATTATGCCGTATGGAAAAGCTAAAGCTGCAAGCATCAGCCCTACTCCCCATCCCTTAACCAAGAAGAAGCGGTCGAGACGCATCAAGCCGCCTTTCACTTTGGAACGGTTTAGTCCCTCGGAAGGACTTTCCGAAGTATTGGCAGCCGATGGTTTGGGCGCTGCGCTCTTTATTTTCACCGTAGTGTTGATGAAAAATCCCATCGCAGCCATGAAGAAACTAAGCAGAAAAATAGCCTTGAAACTGTCCGTTGCCTCGTAGAGGAACAAGCCTATCGTGGGACTTATCGCCGTGCCGAGGTTGTTTGCAAGTCCGTAGTAGCCTATGCCCTCCGCCCTTCTCTCCGAGGGCAGCACATCTATCGCCACCGTGCTGTTAGCCACAGTGGTAGTACCGAACGGCGCGCCGTGCAGCGTCCTCACTATGGCGAAGAGTATCATCGAGCCGCCTATCAGGTAACCCAAGAAGAAACAGGCAAACAACCCGTAGCTCACCAACAGCACCGTCCTGCGGTTGAACGTATCGACGATATATCCCGAGAAAAGCCTTGCAAACAGCGCCGTCACCGTATATCCGCTCAGCACCACGCCAATGGTGTGCTTGCCGGCACCGAATTCCTCCGTCATGTAGAGCGGCAGCAAGGGCATCACCAGCATGAACGAAAAGAATATCATGAAGTTTGCCACCCACACCTTGGTGTAGTTGACATTCCACAATTTTGGCAAAGCGCTATGTTCTGTCGTTGAAGAGTTCACAGTTCAAATGTTCCCGTTAACATTCTCGTTCCCGTACGAGCTTAAGCGAGTATCTTCTTGCAAAATTACAAATAAAAAACGAGAAACGTCACGAAAACCCGCATTTTTCTTACATTTTGACATTTCGCCAACGCTCATACGTGCGCTGAAAGTCACCAACCTCGATTTGCCGCCCAAATTCGCGAGTATTTCGCCATTTCCGCAACCCACTGAGCCACAAAAGGTTACAAAATTCCAATTTTCAGACACTGCGTTTTTAGCCCACAAAACTACGTTTTCTCCTGCAGATGCCATGCTTCCGCGCGTAGAAACTAAGCATCCGAGTGCAGAAGCACAGCTTCTATGGGGTGAAAGCATAGCTTTTGCAGGGCAATAGCATAGCCTTTCCTACCCTAAAGCATAGCTTTTCCAAAGAAAAAAGACGCTTCTCTCCTCCCTTTAAGTTTCCTTAACATCTAAAAGCCCACCCTGCCACGAAAGTTTTCAGAAAACAAAAAGAAAGCGAAAAAGTGGATTTCTTAGCATAATGTCAAAACAAAAAAATATGAACATAGACTTGCATGTATCAGAAATAATTTCTAACTTTGCACCATCCTCATACCAATATGCCAATACAATGGCATAAAAAACAACAAGAAACGTCTTTTTGGAGGTCTTGAGGATACCATTTATGGAAAAAGCGTATATCACGCGCTTTGTTCTTGACGTGTTGAAAGCGTAGGAAACTCTCATATTCATCAAAGGACAATGGCAACGATAGACGCTCATGCGTATGTGTATTGGGATAATCCCTTGCTTTCGCATCCTGACTGGATATGAAAGATTGGGGGTTGTTGTGATATATGTACTGGCGTGGGGTCGTAGTTGCTCGTTCTGATGAATAGGGCATTCCTACGGCCTCAACACGTGGAGCGAGTGACGAATAAGTCTCCACGCTTTTCTGTCTTTGGTAGGATAATGCGAAACAGACGGTCTGCCGAATCTGGAGATTATAGGCATTTCTTTGGAATATCCTATCAAAAAGACAGATTATCATGAACATCCTCACCACTTCGTGCAAAACTTTCCAACAATCTTTCAAGTTTACCAAACCTCTTACAGAACAATGGCCACTGATGTTAGCCTATATTATATTGATTGGCTGGTCATCACTTGAGAAGAACCCAATACCCAGATGGCTGCTGATATTGTTTCATTCTTATATTGTTGTAGCTATTGTAACCTTGTCAAAAAGCCGTGTCATTAAAGTCCTAGTGTACCTATTTATCTATACGCTCTTCTTTATTGAAATAGTACTGGAGCAGGTTTTTGGCATGGAGATTTCACCAGGAGCTATAGTCCTGCTATTGGAAACTAACAAACGAGAAAGTACAGAATTTATACAAATGCTTCTTACTAACAAAGTATTTGTCCACACATTCTTATACTTCGTGGGGGTTGCTATCCTTAATATTATCGCTGAAATTTTTAGACAGAAGATTTGTAATCAAATGCAAGCAAACAAGAGTGTTGCAAAAGCAGGGAGAATACTGCTACTTACACTCTTGACAGGAGGGTTTGCATTCAATTATCAGTACATTTCACTCTTCAACTGTCAGGAAGTTAACGATGTGGATGAATGGCGAAGCCACAACCGAAATCCAGATGATACGGTAACAAAACTACTTCTGTCTCTTGTTGACATTCACATGTCAGAAAAGGAAATGAGCTACCTTTTAGAACAGATTAAGCATATAGGAACACAGACCTTGGATAGAGAAACAGACTCACTGAATGTGATTCTTGTCATCGGAGAGTCCTATATAAAGTACCATTCTGCTCTATATGGATACCCACTACAAACAACACCATTCTTGTCACAAGAGCAAAAAGCTGGGCGATTGTTCGTTTTTACCGATGTGGTAAGCCCTTATAACCAGACCACGAAAGTTATCCGAAATGTATTAAGTTGTAATTGTATAGGTGAGGGGGAAAACTGGGCATCGACACCTCCACTGACTGCGATATTCAAGAAAGAAGGATACCATGTAATATTTTATGATAATCAGAAGGATTTTGCAACGGACCAATTGTTTTCCTTTTCACTAAATACTTACCTATATCATCCCGAAATGGTAAAGGTATGCTATAATGAAACAAACGAAAAAAGCTTTGATTATGACGGGCAACTGATTGATTATTATAAGAGGAACAGGAGTAATCACAAATGTCAACTAATTGTATTCCATCTCCTTGGACAGCATATGGCTTACAGCAACAGATACCCTAAAGAATTTGCTCATTTCACATCTGATAGTACCAGCTTTCGCAAGAATCCTTGGCTGACACCACAAATGCGTGAAGAAATAGCACACTATGATAACGCCACGTTCTATAATGATGAGGTAATACACAAAATAACAGACTTGTACAGCGATGAGAATACAGTAGTGATCTATTTTTCCGATCACGGAGAAGAAGTTTATGACTACAGACCTAATATCGGCAGAGATGCATTTGGGTTCGGAGAAATTCCTGAAAAAGGACTCCATTGGCAATACGATGTTCCTTTCATTATATGGTGCTCCAATAGTTTTGCAAATTTGCATCCAAAAGAGATAAAGGCTCTAAAGTCATGCACCATGCGTCCTTTCTCTCTGGATAATGTATGCCAGATACTCTTTCACCTTTCTGGGTTAAAGACTCCCCTATATATGTCAGAGCGTGATATTCTCTCACCGCATTACAAATCTCCCAAACGAATTATCAATGATAAAATCAATTACGACGAGTTTTAGAGAATATTTTTATCTCATAAAAAATCATCACAAAGTGCTCTAATTCAACTTTTCTTTATACCTTTGCACAGTGAATCATGGAACAGAAGTACATCGAAATAAAGGGAGCAAGGGTTAACAACCTGAAGAACGTCTCCGTAAAGATACCGCGCAACAAGCTCGTGGCGATAGCCGGCGTGAGCGGTTCGGGCAAGTCGTCCCTTGCCTTCGACACGCTATATGCCGAGGGACAGCGAAGATACGTGGAGAGCCTGTCGGCTTACGCGCGCCAGTTCCTGGGCAGGATGAAGAAACCTGAGTGTGACTACATAAAGGGGCTGCCGCCTGCCATCGCCATAGAGCAGAAGGTGATAGCACGCAACCCACGCTCCACCGTCGGCACCACGACCGAGATTTACGAGTTCATGCGCCTGCTCTTCGCTCGCATCGGCAAGACCTACTCGCCGATATCGGGCAAGGAGGTGAGGAAACACACGCCCGAAGACCTCGTGGAGTGCATGAAGCAGTATCCTGAAGGCACGAAGTTCATGCTGATTGCAGGGAACGAAAACGTTATAGACCGTCTGAAGGTGCACCATGACCGTAACGCTACGGAGATACGCCTGCTGGACTCTGGCGAGACGGCTTTTGCCGATGGCAACGGACGTTGCACGCTGCGTTTCTTCAACGACGACGGCACCACCACCGACCACCATTTCTCTACCATCATGGAGGCTGACGGCATGACGTTCGAGGAGCCTACGGAGCACATGTTCGCCTTCAACTCGCCTGCCGGAGTATGCCCCACGTGCGAGGGTTTCGGCAGCATCATAGGCATCGACGAGAACCTCGTCATCCCTGACAAGTCGCTAAGCGTGTATGACGGTTGCGTGGCGTGCTGGCGAGGCGAGAAGTTGGGGGAGTGGAAGCGTTACTTCGTAAGGCGTGCCGAGACAGACAACTTCCCCATCTTCACCCCCTACAACGAACTGTCGGAGGAACACAAGGGATGGCTGTGGCACGGTCTGCCCTGCGACGTCAACGCCGACCCGCACGAGAGAGTGAGCATAGACGAGTTCTTCCGCATGGTGAGGGAGAACCAGTACAAGATACAGTACCGCGTGATGATGGCACGCTACAGGGGCAAGGCACTGTGTCCCGACTGTCACGGCACACGACTGCGCAAGGAGGCGGAGTACGTGAAGGTGGGCGACAAGACCATCACCGAACTGGTGACGATGCCTGTGAGCGACCTTGCCGAATGGTTCAACAAACTGCAACTGACAGACCACGAGAGGAAGACCGCCAAACGACTACTGACGGAGATAACGAGCCGACTTCAATACCTGCTCGACGTGGGACTGGGCTACATAACCCTCAACCGCCCCTCCAACACCCTGTCGGGCGGAGAGAGCCAGCGCATAAACCTTACCACGTCGATAGGTTCGCCGTTAGTGGGCTCGCTGTACATTCTCGACGAGCCGTCAATAGGACTGCACAGCCGAGACACCGAGCGCCTCATCAACATACTGCGCAAACTGCGCGACTTGGGCAACACGGTGGTGGTGGTGGAGCACGACGAGGACATACTACGTGCTGCCGACGACCTGATAGAGGTGGGACCCGATGCAGGCAGGCTGGGAGGCGAGATAATAAAGGACGGAGGATATACCTCACGCTACCTCGACGGCTCGCTGTCTATCCCCGTACCTGCCTCACGCCGTCCGTGGAACCTGTCGCTAACCTTGCACCACTGTAACCTGCACAACCTCAAGAACATCGACGTGGAGATACCGCTCAACGTGATGACGGTCATCACGGGTGTCAGCGGCTCAGGCAAATCGACACTCGTAAAACAAATACTCTACCCCACCATGAAGGGCATCTGCGATGCGGCAAAGGGCTCAGGAAGTGCCTCTGCCCCTGGCATCATAACAGGCGACTACCGCCTCGTGCGCCATGTGGAGATGGTGGACCAGAACCCCATAGGCAAGAGCACACGTTCCAATGCCGCCACATACCTCAAGGCATACGACGCCATCAGACAGCTCTTTGCCAGTCAGGCGCTGGCACGCCAGCTGGGCGTCACGCAGGCACACTTCTCATTCAACACCGAGGGCGGACGCTGCGAGGAATGTAAGGGCGCAGGAACGGTGACGGTAGAGATGCAGTTTATGGCAGACCTCACCCTCACCTGTCAGGCGTGTCACGGCAAACGCTTCAAACCCGACATCCTTGAGATACGCTATAAGGGCAAGAACATAGACGACGTGCTCAACATGACGGTGGATGAGGCAATTGAGTTCTTCGAGCCCGACGAAAAGACAACGGGCAAGACAGGCAACGCAAGCCTGCTGAACCAAATCGTTGCATCCCTGCGCCCCCTCGCCGACGTGGGCTTGGGCTACATACAACTGGGACAGAGTTCGTCAACGCTCTCTGGTGGAGAGAACCAGCGAGTGAAGCTTGCCTACTACATAGCGCAGGAGCGGCAGGAGCCCACCCTGTTCATCTTCGACGAGCCGACAACAGGACTGCATTTCCACGACATCAACCTGTTGCTGCACGCCTTCGACCGCCTCATAAGCCGAGGGCACACCATACTCATCGTGGAGCACAACCTCGACGTGATAAAGTGCGCCGACCACGTGATAGACCTCGGACCAGAGGGAGGAGAGGCAGGAGGCACGATAGTTGCCACAGGCACGCCTGAGCAGGTGGCGGCAACTGGCAAGGGCTACACCTCACGATACATAAAGGAAAAACTAAGCTGAAAAAGAAAAGCTCAGCTGAAAGGAAAAGCTCAACTGACACAAAAAAAAGCGACTGCCTGCAAGGGTAGCCGCTTTATTATTTTAGCAAAAAATGGGTTGCTTTAGCAAAAGGGGTGTTTTTCCAAAGAAGGTTAAACCTTCACGAGGAAGCCGTTCTTCCAGTCTTGGAGAGCCGTCTCCTTTATCTTCACGTGGAGCTTCTTGCCAGTAGCGTTGAACGGTATCTGGTGTACGAAGCGGTAGTAGCGCGGACGCTTGAAGTTGGCGAGTTCGAGGCTCTGCTTGCAATATTCGTCGAGCTCTGTAGCGCATACGCTCTCGTCGTCAGGCACCACGTAGGCTGTCACCATCTGACCGCGTATCTTGTCAGGCACAGAGGTAACGATGCAGTCCTTCACCTTCGGATGCAGGTTGAGTACAGCCTCCACCTCGGTAGGATAGATATTCTCGCCAGAGGAAATAATCATGTCGTCCTTTCTGCCCACGATGGTGATGTATCCGCTCTCGTCCCATGTGGCGAGGTCGTTGGTATAGATGAAGTCCTTGTAGTATTTGCGGTTGGTCTCCTTCTCGTTGTTGTGGTAGATGTAGGGAGACTTTGCTGGCGAAGATATTATCACCTCGCCAACGTCGATGCCGTCCTGTGCGGCAAGGTCGTCAGGCTCGGCACGGCGGTCTTCGTATATCTTGACCACACGCACGTCATCATCGACGCATGAGCGTCCTGCACTACCGGCGTTGTCAGGCAGGTCGAAGGGACGCAGGAAGGTGTTCCACAAGGTCTCTGTGGTGCCGTAACCGTTGAAGATATTCGGCGTGAGCACCTCCTGATAGCGTATGCACGCCGCACGCTGCAAGGGGCTTCCCATTGTGACTATGCCACGCAGTGCTGAGAGGTCGTAGCCGCCAGCCTCCTGCTTGTCGGCAAGTTCTTCGAGCACCGTCGGCACGCCGACGATGAAGGTTATCTTGTAGCGATAGATGAATTTCAGTGTCTGCAGGGCATCGAACTTTCCCATTATCACCATTGAGGCTCCGGCATAGAGCGCCGGACAAGGTCCTGCACAATGCAGTCCGCCACGATGGAACCACGGCGTGGTGTTCATGGTGATGTCAGTATAGTTGAGCGGGAAATGTATCATGATGTCGTGAGCCGACAGCACCTCGTTGATGCTGGTGATGCAGACACCCTTCGGGCGACCCGTTGTGCCTGACGTATAGAGGCGCACGGTCTCGTCGTAGATGTTGTAAGGTGTGGTGACAACTGGCTCCTCCGGCGAAGCGTTCTTGGTGAAGTCGGTATATGACGTCACCTCGCCTCCACGACCGCTGACGCTCTCCCCTTCCGGTATTACGCCCAGCACCTTGGCAGGCTTGTGCTTAGTGAGGATGAGCGACTCCAGTATGCTTTCGCACTTTGAGGCGCAGACGATGATAACCTTAGGACGCGAGTCGTCGATGTCCCAAGCCATCTCGCCAGTGCTGAGACGGAAGTTTACGGGGCAGCATACACACTGCAACTTGTGGCACGCTACATAGGTGAAGACGAACTCAGGACTGTTGAGCATCTGTATCATTACCACGTCGCCTTTCTTTACGCCTGCCTCGACAAGCGCATTACACAGTCTGTTGACGTCTTCGTTTACTTCACGGTAGGTCCACTCGCGGTTAGTAGCAGGGTCGATCATGGCGTTTCGGTTGGCGTAACGGCGTACGTTGCGCATGAAGCCTTCTATCCATGTGTATCGACTTTCAAATATTTCTCTAAAACTGTTCATATTTTCAGTTTGCACATAGCATCTGTTAGTATTGCAAAGGTACTCCGAAACGGTTGTAATACAACAAAAAACGTTTCGACAAAATGCCGAAACGTAGTTTTCGCAGGATGAAACGTCACCGTTTTGCACATTAGGCAACGGTGTGTGCATCACCTTCTATCCACTCGTGAACCTTGTTCTTATTGTCCCTGCTGATTATTATCTCAGGGCTTTTGTTGCCCTGTTTAAGCACAAGGCGTTCCTTGCCGTTCACGTCGCGTTCGAAACCCGCCACTTCCAATATGGGAACTATGTATTTACGGTTCACACGCATGAAGGCGTGGGGGTCAAGCTGTTCCATGATGTCCGTGAGAGTCATTTCGACCACGAAGGAGTTGCCGTCGTGGAGCACTATGTAGGTGCTCTTGTTCTCGGAGACGAAGTAGCGCACCTGCGCCACGTCGATGACCTTCTCACCCTTGAAGGTGTTGACGAAGAAACGCTCGCGGAAGCGTGCCTTCTGGAAGTTACGGAGCAACTTCGCAAGCCTCAGCTCGCGACGCAGCTCGTCTATTTTCTGTTCCTGCTGTTCTATCTTATGTAGTGCTTCTTCCAGTGTCATTCCTTTTTCAACCAAGGGTTATTCCTTTTTCATTTGGAAATCATTCCTTGCGCCATTTGTTCTTCTTTGCCGCCCTGTGGGGAGTAGCCTCTATGGGCGATACGGTGGAAGGCGAAACTGATGAAGGTTGGGGTGCCGTTACTACCGATGCCACCGATTTTCCTGTGGCGAGAGCTGTGCGGTACTGCGTGTGGCGCTGCATAATGGCATCAACATACTGTGCCGTCTCGCTGCCTCTCATATATCCACTGTGCACCACAGCGTCGTTGTAGTAGCGCGGCTCTTGCAGCAACAGAATGTATCGTCTCACGTCAGCCCATCGTTGTGGCGCTCCGCCGTATTTCTTTGCCAGCGCCATAGCGTCGCGTACGTGGTTCACGCCACCGTTGTATGCGGCAAGGGCGAAGCGCAGGCGTTCGCTGGGGTTGTTGACATCCTGAAAGCTCATCTGCAGCTCTCGCATATAGCGTGCAGCGGCGGCAATGTTGGGTTCAGGCTGGAATAGCTGCTCACGCGGCAAACCGAGGTGGTCGGCGGTGGCAGGCATTATCTGCATCAGTCCGCAGGCACCAGCCCACGAGCGTGCCTGTGTGTCGAAGCACGACTCCTGATAGCACTGTGCGGCGAGCATAGCCCAATCTACGAGTGCGAGAGGTGCATATTTGCAGAAGTAGGCGTCGTACTGTGATATCTGTCCCTTGCTGGCAGAGAGCATTATGGGGAAGATGCGCCGCGTCACACTTGCCACGCTGAGCTGATACTGCTGTTGCTCCCTTATCTCGGCTATCATCTTCGGCTTGTACCACGAGCGTATCTCCTCTGCCAGTTGCTGCGACTTCTCGTTCACCGCCCAGTCGTTAGCCACCGTTACGAAACCCTCTCTGTGGCTCTTGTCGAGTGGTACGGCGATGACGTCGCCCTCGTCGTCACGCAGTCGCTGGAGCATGTCGGCGGTGTCCTTGCACACGTCTATGCGCACCCTCTTGCCGAGGTGCTGCGCCAGCCGTTCGCAGAGCTGGTAGTTGGTGCCCATGTCCTTGCCGTGATACTCGTAGTACGTCTCGGGACCATAGATGGTGAGCATTATGAGTTCGTCGCTCTCGCCGCTCTCATCGCCCCACGGTACCTCGTATGCCTCCTGCTTCACACGCGAGGTGCAAGCGCAGAGTACCATGAGTATCAGCAGTATTTCACTTGTTAATCTCACTGAATTCTTTGCCCATGTTGAGGTTCAGGTATGCGTCGTAGAGTATCGGCTTCCAACGCTTAGAGTCATCTGGTCGCAAGGCACGGTAGCGCTCCATGTATGGCAACAGCTGGCGGAAATGCTTCTGTGCCTCCTTGAGGCGCTGGCGGTAGGGCTTGCTCAGCTTGCCGAGCACCTTCTGTGCGCGCTGGTAGTATATGTAGCCTATATTATAATAAGGTGTGTCGAGCGAGTCGTTGCGCTCTAACGCCTTCTTGCCCCACTCTACCGACTCGTCGTAGCGCTCCATGTTCATCAGCACTATGTGCTTGCCCTGCATGAAGGAGGCGTTCAGCGAGTCTGCCGTGATTGCCGTGTCGCAAGCTGCGAGAGCCTCGTCATACCGCCTGCTGTTGCACAGGTAATCCACCAAGTGCGAGAAGAGGTACTGCGACGTACGATGTGCATCGAATCCCTCGGCAAGGTATCTGTGTGTGCTTAGCGTGTCGCCGTGGTTCATAGCCATCTCCGACAGTATCTCGTAAGCCTCGCGTCCATGCTTCGACCTCACCGACTTGTCGTCGTATCTCTGTGCCATCGGCAGGCTGTTGAGGTGGTGGGCGGTGATGAGCGACAGGAACGCCACGCGGTATGTCGTCTCGTCATCCTCCGTAAGTGCCGACTCGGAGAACAGCGAGGTGCGCGGACACTGCAGGTAGATGTCGAAACACTCCCACGCCTCTCTCCACGCCTTCTTCCTGAGGAAGAACACGCCCCCCATGAAGATGTTGGTGCGGTAGGGCAAGAGGTAGGCGGCATTGCGTCTGCGCCCCGAGGCATCAAGCGTGTCGAGCCTCTCGTAGGCGAGGAACATACGCTTTCCCGTGTTGACGAGGCACACCGTGTCGGCAGGCTGCTTGAGGTACATCTTCTCGTTGCCCACCTCGTATGCCTTCTTGAGCACGTCGCACAACAGCTGCTGCATGTGCGTCTCCTCGTTGGCGAAGGTGCTGTCGGCAAGATACTTCCTCACCGTTGCCTCGCTCCCTGCGAGGTTCTTGCCCGATTTCAGCGTTCCCCTCACCGTGGCGACATCATTCTTAAACTGCGTTAGCTGCTTCCTTGTGGGAGCAGCCAACGCAAATATAGGGATTATGAGTAGTAAGAGTGATTTACAGCTCATCAATAGTGCTGAGGATGTACTTGGTCTTGAAGTTAGCCTCGTCAGGGTCGGTAGCCTGTACCTCCTGGAAGAGAGTCTTAGCCTTAGCTATCAGCTCCTTGTATGGCTGGCCGTTGTTCTTGAGGTCGAGAGCCTTGTTGCGGTAGCATGTAGCGAGGTTGAACTTTACGGCTGTGAAGTCAGGCTGTGCCACGATTACCTTAGAGTAAGCGTCGATAGCCTTGTCGTAGTCGCCAGCCTCCTGTGCGTTCTGTGCCACGTAAGCATTAGCCATCACGTCGTTAGGATTCTCCTGCAGGCGCTTAGCGAGCACCTTGTCAGCCTCTTCCTTCTTGCCGTTGTCTGTCAGCACGCCGATGTACTTGCCGAACACGATGTCGTTGTCGGGGTTAGCCTTATATACCTGCTTCACCTTCTTGATGAGGTATTCGCCGTCCACGTCGCCGGCGTCCTTGCGTGCCTGGTATGAGTTGAGCTGTATCTTGATAGCCTCGCCCTTGAACTCCTGGTCGCCAGACTCTACTGCGAAGCCTGCATACTTGTCAGCCTTCTTGTAGTCCTTGTTCATGAAAGCGGCAAGTGCAGCGTAGTAGCACACCTGACCGTAGTTCTGCTCTGTCTGCACAGCCTCTGTCTCAGAGAAGAGGTCGTCAGAGTGAGACTCGGCGTACATGCCGAACCACTTCTGTGCGTTGGCATAGTCGTGGTTGTTGTAAGCCCAGAGACCGCCGTTGATGAGGTCGTTGCGCATAGCGGTGATGCGTGACACGTTGCTCTTCTTATACTTTGGCTTCACCTGTCCCTTCTCGTTAGGCTCGTTGTCAGCCACGTTACAGAGCATGGCATACTTCACAGCGTCGTATGCAGCCTTGTACTGCTTGGTCTGGCGGTTCGCCTTCTCCTCGTCGGTCTTGGCGGTGAGAGCCTTGCCCTGCTCCTTGGAGTTGTCGGCTATTGCCATGCCCACGATGTGGTTGTAAGCCTTGGCGCGCTCCTCACCCGTCATGGTGCCTTCCTGCTCCTTCATGACGTTGGTAGCGATGCTCTTCTTCTCAGCTCTCAAAACCTGCTTGAGGGCGTCAGGATTCTGTGCGAATGATGCTGTAGTTGCTGCAACTGCGAGCATCGAAAGAATAATCTTCTTCATCTTAACAATTGTTGTTAGTTAGTATTTTCTTCTTACTTTTTAATTATTCATTATTACTTTCTGAACTTTGCTCGGTCTCCGAGCCAGGCTCAGAGTCCTCCTCCTCCTCATGAGGCACTACGCATACGGATGCGATGGTCTCGTTGCGCTTCTTGAGCTCTATGAGCTTCACGCCCTGGGTGTTGCGTCCCTTCTCGTCGCCTGCGTCGGCTATGGCGAAACGGATGGCTATGCCGCTCTTGTTGATTATCATGAGGTCTTCGTCGCCCTTGACACACTTCACGGCTATCACCTTGCCGGTCTTCTCCGTGATGTTGAGAGTGGTGACACCCTTTGAGCCGCGCTTGGTGAGGCGGTAGCCGCCGTCCTCCACCTTGAGGTAGGTAGAGCCGTCCTCGCGCGTCACCTCGTTGAGCACGCCTATCTTAGAGCGCTTGCCGTAGCCCTTCTCGGATATCACCATGAGCGACTGCTCGGGGTCGTAAGCCACTACCATCTCTATTACTGCGTCGTCCTCGCCCTGCAGCTCCATGCCGCGCACGCCTGTCGCTATGCGGCTCACCACGCGGATGTCGGTCTCGTTGAAGCGTACTGCCCTGCCGTTGCGTGAAGCGAGGATAAGCTCGTTCCTGCCGTTGGTGAGCATTACGTTAACCACCTCGTCGCCCTCGGCGATGTTGATGGCTCTTACACCCTTGCCGCGCGGACGTGAGTAGTCGAAGAGCGATGTACGCTTCACCGTGCCGTTCTTGGTGGCGAACACCACATAGTGGCTCTTGAGGAACTCCTCGTCGGTGAACTTGTGGCTCTGTATGCCGAGGAATGCGTTGACGCCGTCGTCGGGCTCCAGCTGTAGCATGTTCTGTATTGCCCTGCCCTTGGAGTCCTTGGCACCCTCTGGTATCTCGAAGCAGCGCTGCCAATATACCCTACCCTGCTTGGTGAAGAAGAGTATCATGTCGTGGGCATCTGCCGCATATACGTATTCTGTGAAGTCCTGCTCGCGTGTGCGTGCTCCGCGCACTCCTACGCCGCCTCTGCCCTGAGCGCGGAAGTCTGACTGGAGGGTGCGCTTGATGTATCCCAGGTGCGACATGGTGATGACCACCGGGTCGTTGGCATAGAACTGCTCTGGGTTGAACTCTGCGTTGGAGAGCTTTATCTCCGTGCGGCGCTCGTCGCCGTACTTCTCCTTCACCTCCTGCAGCTCGTCCTTCATCACCTTCTTGCAGAGCTCCGGGTCGTCGAGTATCTGCTGCAAGTATGCTATGAGTTTCTCCAGTTCCTCGTATTCGTTGCGCAGCTCCTCCACACGCAAGCCTGTCAGCTGGCTCAGTCGCATATCGACGATAGCCTTTGACTGCAGCTCGTCAATCTCGAAGCGTGTCTCCAGGGCGCGCTGTGCGTCGCCCGGTGTCTTTGAGGCACGTATGATGCGCACCACCTCGTCGATGTTGTCAACGGCTATTATCAAGCCCTCCAGTATGTGGGCACGAGCCTCAGCCTTTGCCTTCTCGAACTTGGTGCGGCGGATGGTCACGTCGTGGCGGTGCTCCACGAAGTACTTCACGCACTCCTTCAGCGAGAGCAGACGTGGTCTGCCTTTCACCAGCGCGATGCAGTTCACCGAGAACGAGCTCTGCAGAGCCGTCATCTTGAAGAGTTTGTTGAGTATGACGTTGGCGTTGGCGTCCCTCTTCACATCTACCACGATGCGCATGCCCTGTCTGCCTGTCTCGTCGTTGACGTTTGATATGCCCTCCAGCTTGCCCTCCTTCACGAGGTCGGCAATGTTCTCGATGAGCTGCGCCTTGTTGACGCCGTAAGGTATCTCGGTCACCACGATGCGGTCGTGGCTCTCCTCTGACTCTATCTCCGCCTTGGCACGCATGACGATTCTGCCCCTGCCAGTCTCGTAGGCATCCTTCACGCCCTGTATGCCGTAGATGTAGGCACCCGTAGGGAAGTCAGGAGCCTTGATATACTCCATCAGCCCGTCGGTGTCAATCTCGGGGTTGTCTATGTAGGCACAGCATCCGTCGATTACCTCACCCAGGTTGTGCGTAGGAATGTTCGTCGCCATACCCACAGCGATGCCGTTGCCGCCGTTGACCAGCAGGTTAGGTATACGCGTAGGCATCACGGTAGGCTCCTGCAGCGAGTCGTCGAAGTTGTTCATCATATCGACGGTGTCCTTCTCCAAATCGTCCATGATGTGCTCGCCCATCTTGCTCAGTCGGCACTCCGTGTAACGCATAACCGCTGCCGAGTCGCCATCGACCGAACCGAAGTTACCCTGACCGTCAACCAGCGTGTAGCGCATGTTCCAGTCCTGCGCCAGGCGCACCAGCGCGCCATATACTGACGAGTCGCCGTGAGGGTGATACTTACCCAGCACCTCACCTACCACGCGGGCACACTTCTTGTATGGCTGGTTGCTCGTGTTGCCGATGCCCAGCATACCGTAGAGTATGCGGCGGTGCACGGGTTTGAAGCCGTCGCGCACGTCAGGCAGTGCACGTGCCACTATGACGGACATTGAGTAGTCGATGTAGCTCGACTTCATCTCGTCCTCGATGTTAATCTTCTTGATTCTGTCGAAATCGTAGGTCTGTGTTTCTTCCACTATCTTTAATTATGAATTTTGAATTATGTATTTTT
>JAFVBX010000026.1 GCA_017479675.1 Prevotella sp. | reverse complement strand
TCTTTCAGTTCTACTATATGCTTGAGCAAAGGATGGCTCAAGTGGAACTTAATCTCTGGATGTTCTGTATAAAAATTAGCCATGATCTTTACTTGTTGTTCTGCTTATAGTACTTAATGAGTTTTGGTACGACCTCCTCCACCGTGCCGTTGATGACGTAGTCGGCAATGGTGTTGATAGGAGCATCGGGGTCGTTGTTTACTGATATGATGATGCCTGAGTCCTGCATACCTGCTATGTGCTGTATCTGACCAGAGATACCGCAGGAGATATATACCTTAGGACGCACGGTGACACCCGTCTGACCTATCTGGCGGTCGTGGTCCACCCATCCTGCATCCACTGCAGCACGGCTTGCACCCACCTCGGCATGTATCTCCTTGGCAAGTTCGAAGAGTTTGTCGAAACCCTCCTTAGAGCCTACGCCGTAGCCGCCGGCTACGATGATAGGCGAACCCTTCAGGTTGTGCTTTGCCTGCTCCACATGGCGGTCGAGCACCTTCACTACATACTCCGTCTCGGGCACGTACTTGGCAACATCGTGCTTGATGACCTCGCCCTTATAGTTCTCGTCGAGCACCTCTTTCTTCATCACACCCTCGCGCACCGTAGCCATCTGTGGACGGTGCTCTGGGTTGACGATGGTGGCAACGATGTTACCGCCAAAGGCAGGGCGTATCTGCATCAGCTGGTTCTCGTAGTGCTTTGTCACCAGTTCGCCAGCCTCGTTCTTCACCTTCATGTCGAAGTCGTCAATCTCCAGCTCCGTGCAGTCAGCCGTCAAGCCGCTGAACAAGGCTGACGACACACGAGGACCAAGGTCACGACCTATCACCGTAGCACCCAAGAGGCATATCTGCGGCTTCTCCTCCTTGAAGAGGTTCACCACCAGCGCCGTGTGGGGGTTGGAGGTATAGGGGAACAGCCCCTCGGCATCAAAGATGTGCACCCTATCGACACCATATTTTATCACCTGCTTCTCAACGCCGTCGAGCCCGGAGCCTGCTATGATACACTCCAGCTCCACGCCCAGCGTATTGGCAAGCTTCCTGCCCTTGGTGAGCAGTTCCAGGGCAACATCCTTCACCTGTGTGCCCTCTATCTCGCAATATACAAATACGTTGTTCATCTTATCCAATTATTTTTTCTGCTATCAGTTCCTGCATCAGGCTGTTGATGTCCTCGTCGCTGCCCGTCATGGTGCGCGACTCCTTAGCCTTGAAAACAATGTTTTCTACCTTCTTCACGTTGGTTGGCGAGCCAGCCTTGCCTATCTGCTTAGGGTCGCAGTCTATGTCGGCAGCACCCCACTGCGTTATGTCGAGGTAAGGCTTGCTGACGTTTTCGTTTGCCCTTTCCAGCGCAACCGTTGCCCTCTTATACTTCATCACACGCTTAGCATTGCGTGGACGGCAAGGAGCAGCCGAGCCGTTCACCGTAACCACCAGCGGCAGGGGAGCCTCAACCGTCTCCACGCCACCATCGATGTGGCGCTTTATGACAACCTTGCGAGCCTTCTCGTCGAGCGACAGTATCTCCTCAGCGTATGTCACCTGCGTCAAGCCCAGCTTCTCCGCTATCTGCGGACCCACCTGAGCCGTGTCACCGTCGATAGCCTGACGACCGCCGAGTATTATGTCGAAGTTACCTATTTTCTTTATCGCCTGCGCCAGGGTGTAGCTCGTGGCAAGCGTATCGGCGCCGCCCAGCGGACGGTCCGTTACCACATAGCCCTCGTCGGCACCCCTGTAGAGCGCTTCGCGAATTACCTCTGCACTCTTAGGCAGACCCATCGTGACTACTGAAATGGTAGAGCCGGGGAACTTGTCCTTCAACTGAAGAGCCTGTTCCAAGGCGTTGAGGTCGTCGGGATTGAATACGGCAGGCAGCGCAGAGCGGTTTATCGTGCCCTCTGGTGTCATCGCATCAGGCCCCACGTTGTGCGTGTCAGGTACCTGCTTTGCAAGTACAATGATTTTTAAACTCATAAACTTTAGTTAGTTGAATTATAATGAATACGGAAAGTTCGTTGCAAAGGTACAATTATTTTTCCATTCGTGCAAATGAAACCTCCCCACATTCACATTATTTATTATGGGAGTCATGCTTTTTCCCCATTCTATTTTCATCTCTTCATAAAAAAATCTGGTAGAAAATTTGTGGGAAAGAAAAAAACTTTTTACTTTTGCAAGCGTAGAAAAAGGACAAAGAACAGTTATGGAAGATTTTGTATTGACAATCCCCACCCAAGACAAGGCATTCGTTGAGACTCTTGTGCAGCGAATGGGGTGGACTATACGCATGAGACGTTCTTCTGTGGACAACTTTATCAAGTCTTGTCCCAAAACACCGCAGATGACAGATGCAGAAATACAGGCAGAAATAAATGCCGTACGTAAGGGACTATGAAGATACTGTTAGATAGTAATCTTTGGATTTCCTTTATGATAGGTCGTCGCCTGTCATCCCTTCCTGATGTGCTATGCAGTCATGGTGTGGATATATATACTTGCGAAAAACAACTGGACGAAATCAGGAACGTAATATCACGCGAGAAATTTAAAAACATCATAAAGGCAGAGACACGTTATTATTTCTTCGAAATGATATACGATGTATGCCACATTGTGGATATAACAACAGAGGCAGTCTCAAACATTCGTGACCCCAAAGACTTATATTTATTGTCAATGGCAGAGAGTGTGCCCGTTGATTATATAGTCAGTGGCGACAAAGACCTGACCGACTTAGGCTCTCATGCAGGAATCCCAATATTAAAATATTCCGAGCTATTAGAGATAATAACATAGCATCAAGGTTAAAAACCCATTAAAATAAGCAGAAAGACAAACAACAAATCCTTGCATCACCCCAAGTGCAAGGATTTTTGTTTAGGCGCATTCTGTAAAAGAATACGGTTATTGGGGCAGGAGATTTCATCTCTTACGGTATTCCGTGGGCGACATGCCTACATTATTTCTGAAGAAACGGCTGAAGGATGCCTGTTCGCCAAAGCCGAGCTGGAGGGCTGCCTGCTGTATGGTGAGGTCAGGACGGCGCGTAAGGAGCGACTTTGCCTGAAGGGTGACGTAGTGCTCTATCCATTCGCCTGCGTTGATGCCCGTCTCTTGCTTTATGAGGGTGGAGAAATACTTGGGCGAAAGGTTGAACATACGGGCATAGTAGCCTACTTCGCGCGACTCGCGGTAATGCTCTATGACGGCTTCGTTGAAGCGCAGGAAGATACTTCTTCCAGTCGGCAGCTTGTCATCCTCTGGTATGGGATTAAACTCATGGCGCATCATTATCAGTGTGTGGAACACATTGAGCAACATATCGTCCCTATATCGCTCACCAGCAGTGCTCACCGTCTTGAGCAGGGTGAATGCCTCCTTCATCTTGCTGAACTGTTCCTGAGTAAGGTGGCAGGCTGGGGTATGGTCAAAGTATTTCACATGGGCATTATAGCGCACTATGTTGAGGTGACTGAATTTCTCGACAAACTCAGCTGACATGACTATGAGGCGAGCCTTGTAGTCTGCCGATGTCTCTCGGGCATTTACCACGTGCTCTGCCTTCATGATGCACAGGTCATGCGGATGAAACTCCACGGGGCGCATGTCATACTCTGCCTTTGCCACCCCACTCTCACAAAGGGCAATGATGGCGTAAGGCGATATGTATGCCTCGCCGTAACTGGGCATACTCGTGATATTATCCAACACTACCAAGCCCTGTTTTTCTACCATGTCATGCAACTGAAGCAGGGGATGGACATCCGACTTTTTGCATTCTTTTTTATTCATAAACTACTGTTACTGAGTGCAAAAATAACAAAAATCCGACTAATTGCCAAACATTTGGTACGAATTGTTACACGAAAGACTGAAAAAACTTGTACTTTTGCAACGTGATAGCAAATATCACAGCAACGTACTACTACTAACAAACAAAACAAACAACACATGCTTATGAGAAGATTTATTTTGACAACGGTGGTGGCGATGATGAGCATCGTCGCCATGCTGGCGGAGAGTTACGACTACCCCTACCTGACATTCCAGACAACGGCAGGGGAACTGACATCGGTGGCGGTGGACGGTCTCTCGCTGACAGTGGATAACGGCAGCATAGTAACCTCAACAGGCAAGACGTTTGACCTGAGCAGTCTCGACAAGATGTACTTCACCAGCGCCGACGTGACGGCTATTGATAACGTCAACGCTAACGGGAACGTTGACGGAAGCGTGACGGTATATACGCAGGACGGAGCTATGGTTGGCACCTTTGCCAACATGAAGAGCGCCCTGCCAGGGCTGCCTAAGGGGGCATATATAATAAAAGGTGTAAGTGGAACGATTAAAGTGATGAAGCAATGAAGAAGACATTTTCAATATTAGGGTTAACGTTAGCGTTATCGTTCCCGTTATATACAGAGGCTCAGACGCTGAACATAAAGGTGGGCAATGTGACCTACCTCGTACATGCAAGCGAGGCTGGCGACATGACATACTCTGACGGCAGCACGCTGACAGTGATGGGTAAGACGCTCAACGTGAGCGACATAACAAGCATGACGGTGGACAACACCACAGTGACTGACGACCTCGTAAGCGTGACATACAGCGATGGTAGCGCCGCCGTCACCATAGCCGGCAACGTGGCTCAGTATGTTGACGCTACGGTGACTGGTGCCCATGTCACCATCACACAAAGCGATGCCGTGACGAACGACCTTATCAAGGCTGGCACGATGAACGAGATTATCTATGCCCTTAGCGGAGAGGCGAGCGACGGCTCACTCACTTTGGCTGGCAGTGCCAAGTGTGAGGTTGACCTCAACGGCTTGACTCTGACCAACCCCAATGGTGCACCTATCAATATCACCAACGGTAAGCGCATTGCCTTCAGTGTGAAGAAGGGTACCACCAATACGCTGACTGACGGTACGGCAAGTACAGACAAGGCATGTCTATACTGCAAAGGACACCTCGAACTGAAGGGTAAAGGAACGCTGAATGTATATGCATACGGCAGTGCTGCTCACGGCATAAAGAGCGGTGACTATACAGAGATGAAGAACTGTACTGTCAACATCCTCGCGGCAACGAAGGACGGACTGTCATGTAACGAGTATTTCCTCATGACCAGCGGCACGCTAAACATCAGCGGTACGGGCGATGACGGCATACAGTGCGACATAGACAACGATGAGGGTACTCCTATAGCAGCTACCGATGCCGCTGAGGGTGGTCATGAAGACGAAGACACAGGCAGCATATACCTTGAAGGCGGCACTATCAACATCAACGTAACAGCCGATGCCGCCAAGGGCATAAAGGCTGAAGGCGACATGATCATAAGCGAAGCCGACAGTGCTACTCCGCTGACCGTCACCGTCAACACCAGTGGCGGAGGTGTGTGGGACTCTACAAAGGTAAAGACCAAGTCAGCTTCCTGTCTCGGTGCCGATGGCAATATGACCATAAGCGGCGGCACACTGAACCTCACCAGCACAGGTGCAGGCGGCAAGGGCATCAATGTTGACGGTGACTTCACAGCAACAGGCGGCACCACTACCATCAGCACCAGTGGCAATGCTGTCGTGGCATCATCTACAGGCGTACTCTCCATTGTCACTCAGTCCAACCAGCTTGACAAATACGATAGCGACTATAAGTCTTCGCCAAAGGGCATAAAGGTCGATGGTGCCATCACCATCAGCGATGATGCCGTCATCAATGTCACCACGACAGGTGCCGGTGGCGAGGGCATCGAGTCAAAGAGCTACATTAACATCACTGGCGGTCAGACCACCATCGTAGCTAACGACGATGCCATCAACGCCTCATATAACGACGACACAGCAAGCCTCAGCAATGCAGGCGACTTCACCATCACGGGCGGATACCTCTATGCCCAGTCAACAGGCAATGACGGCATCGATGCCAACGGCAACTGCTACATCAAGGGCGGTTTGGTCTATGCCATAGGTTCAGGCGGTGCGGAAAAATCCATCGATGCCAACACCGAGGAGAAGAAGCAGCTCTACGTTCAGGGTGGCACCATCATCGCAGTAGGCGATCTGGAGGGAGGTGCCAGCATATCTGGCGGCACGTGCAAATACACCTCTTCATGGACAGGCAACAGCACCTATGCGCTCTATAACGCAGGCACGCTGGTGGCTGCCTTCACCACTCCCGAAAAGTCAACAAGCAGCCAAGGCGGAGGCATGGGACCAGGAATGGGCGGCAGCAGTAGCAATCTGAAGCTCATCGTCTTCACCTCTGGCACACCTACCCTACAGTCTGGCGTCAGCGTAAGTGGCGGCACGGAATACTTCGGAGGCATGGCAAACATCGGCTGCACCGTAAGCGGAGGCTCCAGCCTAACACTCAACCAGTACACCTCCAGCAGCCAAGGCGGAGGACCAGGACGTTGAGGATTAAGAATTAATCGCAAAGTATAAAAGAAAGAGGAAGTTGACAAAAAGTTGTCAACTTCCTCTTTTTACTTCTATTGTCCATTACTAATCTTCAAAAGGCAATTCGCCAAGATACCTGTCAAAGTCACTCTGGAACAATCGGTCTTGTACTATGCGATACTTCTCAAACTCTGTTTCTGCATGTTCCTTTGCTTCTTCAGCAGACACACTCCCAGCCGCCTGCAACACCTCATTGCCACCAGCCGCTAAGATTGTATCAATCTGTTTTGCCCAGTCTTCCATTGTCATCGGGATATGGCGCTTAGCCATTCGTTCCGCTAATTCAAGAACACCATTCACCAACTGCCCCATATCCGCCAATTCCATCTCTTTCAGATAATTCTTGGCAATTGACACATCTGTCTTGACAATCTTCCCATCTGGCGCATTTTCCCATGTTGTCAGCCCCATGTGCTCCTGTTCAGCATTAGCACGCTCCACTATCAACTCTGCAGCTGTTCGACCATGCACGGCATAGTGCATCTTATTCTGCATCATCTGGAAGAAAATCCTTGTTGTTGGTGCATCGCGATTGTAATCAATTGCTGTCGCATAGATGTCCGTCAGCTTCTGATAGAAACGTCGCTCTGACAGACGAATCTCACGTATCTCCGCTAACAGGTGCTCGAAGTAGTCCTCATCCAAGAACGTACCATTCTCCATACGTTTTCTGTCCAGCACATAGCCACGAATGGCATATTCACGAAGTACACTCGTAGCCCATTGGCGGAACTGCGTGGCACGAATACTATTGACACGATAGCCAACAGCGATGATAGCATCAAGTGAATAGAATAATGTTTGATAGTGTTTGCCATCAGAGGCAGTTATTTCCATTTTGGAAACAACTGAATCTTCTTTCAACTCACTTGACTCAAAAATATTCTTCAGATGCTTACTGACAGCTGGAACATTGACATCAAACAATGTTGCCATTGCTTTCTGCGTAGCCCAGATATTTTCGTTTTTATAGTAAACCTCAACACCCTGCTCCTTCGTCTCTGCTTGAAAGATTAGGAACTCAGCCGTACTGTTTCTTATTTCTCTTCGTTTTGTCATATCTCGTTTATGGTGCAAAGATATAAAAACGAGAGCACATGGCAAAATTTTATAGTAAAAAAATGCTCACGCTCGGCATAGAGAGCTGTCCCTCTGCACTCGCCTATTCACTTTTTTTCTGCACTTCCTTTGTTGTTTCAAAAATAATTCTTAAATTTGCTCCGAGTATTGAATAATAAACATGGAATACCAAGGCTATTTATGATAAGTAAAACCTATTACCGATATATCTGGCTACTCAACCTGTTACTTAACGAGAAACATGCCCTTACTCTTGAGGAAATATGCAAAAGGTGGGAAGAATGCCCTGCATTTGACGGGGCTTTACCCATCCGCACCTTCCATGAGCATAGGAAAGGCATTAAGGAGATGTTTGGTGTGGAAATAGCGTGTGACCGTTCGCATGGTAATACATATAACGTCAAGAACCCTGAGGTGCTGGATGAGCATAAGGCAACTAAGTGGTTACTGAAGAGATACAGCATCCCACAGGATTTTGCGACTTTCAGCAGCTTGAAGGACAGGATATTGTGAAGTGCACCCCAAAAGTTGGATGTGGGGGAGGTCACAGTCCTTCTTTCCATAGTTGTTTGAAGAAGTCGAGGACGTAGATACATTCTATGTCGCCTGTGCGACGGTTTATTGGGTCGAGAGACACTATAATTCTTCGGCTGTCAGGATATTCTTCTCCAAATGCCTTCAGTCCTTTAAGGTGACGAGGAAGTACCTCTTCAACAGATTTTATCTCTATGGCTACCCTCGCATCGCCTATTATGGCATCTACCTCTATGTTAGTATATGTGTGCCAGTAGGTCAGTTTCTCGTCTGAATGGATATAATGTAACCATGCGTAAAGTTCCTGAATAACGAGATGTTCAAAGGCGTGTCCATAGTCCACGGTTCCTCTTACGAGTTCCTTTCTATGCAACAAATAGTTAGCTACACCGACATCAAAGTAGTAAAAACGAGGCGCTTGCACCAGCCTGCGTTTCATAACCTTACGAAAGGCTGGGATACGATAGCCTATCAAAGTGTCTTCAAGAATGTCAAAGTAGGAACTGACGGTGGAAGCGCTCACACCGCAATCTTGGGCTATGTTGTTGTTGTTTACTATCTCTCCGTCTGCCAATGCTGCCACCTCGAGAAAACGATGGAAAGCAGCAAGATTTCTCACAAGTGATTCTTCCTTTATCTCTTCCTTCAGATACACTTCGATATAGGCAGCCAAGCGTCGTGACGGATTCTTGGCAAGATAGTGGGAAGGTATCATGCCGTAGTTTATGGCATGGTCAATATTTAAGTCAGGTATCTCTGCACTTACCAGAGGATACAGATATACGGGCAAGGCTCTTCCACCAAGCGTATTCCTTCCTCTGCGCTTCAATTTTCGTGCACTTGAGCCGCAAAGTATGAATGTCAATCCGCGTTCTGATATAAGTCGATGCACTTCATTGAGCAATTCCGGAACCTCTGGTATCTCGTCAATGATTACCAATGTCTCTTCTGCCTTGTCGCGAAGCATATCGTAGAGCAGGGAAGGATTCTTTATAAAGCGTGTTCTCAAGTTGCTGTCAAGCAGGTCTATATAGACAGAATCAGGAAACTGTTGCCTCAAAATAGTTGATTTACCTGTCTGACGAGCTCCAAAAAGGAATATGCTTGCATCTAACTCATTGTTTATTTGTAATATACGTCTTAGCATCGTGGTTTATATCTATATGTTATACTGGAGATTTTCAATCAAAATCAAAAGTGATGTTGGAGATTTTCAATCATTTTGTGTTGCAAAGATACATATTTTATTTAATAACGACAAATTCTTCTGGCTTTATTTTAGCTGAGAAAGGTGTTTTTTCAAAATAACCAACTGCATCAAAATGGCAGTTTGTCAGTAAAAGGAGTATTTTGCTGTCACTTTGATTTTTCGTAACGGCATTTCCTTGCGATTTTTGAAAGTGGGTGGCGAACGGGTTGTAAATTCGGAAATCTCGCGAATTTTGTAAGTGTTTGATTATCAGCGTTTAGGATTTCGGGACATGATTTTCGTGCCCGAAAAGTGCGGAAAATGCCTTGGAAAAGCTATGCTTTAAGGTACTTCTAGCTATGCTTTAAGGTACTTCTAGCTATGCTTTAAGGTACTTCTAGCTATGCTTCAAGGTGCTTCTAGCTATGCTTCATGGTCTGAAAGGCTGTTTTCGATCTAAAAAAAGGCAATTCTATGTTTTTTTGAACTCTATTTTACCCATTTGCCATAGTATTTTCAGAAATGACACTTTGCAACGAAAAACTGGGAGTTTCGTTGCAAAGTGCCAAAATCGACCTATCGTATAAAGTGCATCGGAGCCCAGGGTTCGCGCTCTGGATAGTCAGGACCGTTGCCAGAGTGAATCTTCTTGAGCATCCATGCCATGTTGCTTGCCATAGTGCGCATGGTCTGCATGCCCTCTGTATCGAGTGACGCCTGCCCTGGTTCGCGACCATAGACGATATTCCAATACTGCGAAGTGATGACTGGCATGTTCATCATCTCGAAAGGCATGTTCATGGTTTGGTAGGCTGCCGTGGCTCCTCCTCGGCGGCATACGCAGACGGCGGCGGCTGGTTTGTTGACTACTTTCTCGCCTGCCGAGAAGAACATACGCTGGACCAGCGACAGCACAGAGCCGTTGGGCTGACCGTAATAGACAGGCGAACCTACGATGAGGGCATCGGCAGTGTCGAGCTTCTCGGAGATGCGATTGCAGATGTCATCGTCGAAGACGCACTTGCCGAGCTCCTTCACTTTGCACTGCCCACAGGCGATGCACCCTCTGACGGGCTTCACGCCGATATGCACTATCTCGGTCTCTATGCCGTTTTGTTCCAAAGTCCTAGCTGCCTCGCTGAGTGCCAGGAAGGTGTTCCCCTGCTTATGGGGGCTACCGTTGATAAGAAGTACTTTCATAATGTTTCTGTTTAAGTGGTTAAAGTGTTCATAATTGTTTTTGCTTTGCAAAAATACACATTTTTATTGAGAATACGAAAAAAAATGTAACTTTTGATAAGTTACGACGCTTTGATAATACGAGAAAAAACTAAAACCTTTTCTTGTATTATTCAAAACTTAATTGTAACTTTGCAAGGAAATATGAAAACGAGGCTTTATAATGCGAAAATACTCTCCATGAAGGAGGGGCAGGACATCTTCGACGGTGAGATTATCATCGAGGACGAGAAGATTGTGAAGGTTTGGAATAAGGAAGAAGGGAATAAGGAAGAAAGCTTTGTTCCTTCAACTTTCTTGCGCTCCAGTTGGTGCTCAGGCGAGCAAGCTCGGAGCAACCAAATAGACTGCAAAGGCAACCTGCTGATGCCGGGATTCAAGAATGCGCATGCACACAGCGGCATGAGCGGCATGAGGAGTCTTGCCGACGACAAACCGCTGGACAGATGGCTCAACGAAGACATATTCCCCGTAGAGGCGAAGCTGACGGGGGAGGATATATACTGGATGTCGCAGCTGTCGGTATTGGAATACCTGACGAGCGGCATAACGGCGTGCTTCGACATGTATATGGAGCAGGAATGGGTGGCAAAGGCTATGGACGACATGGGCTTCCGCTGCGTACAGACGGGAGGGGTGAACGACTTCTCGAAAGACGTGCGCTGGATAGACTACATGTATAACAAATACAACGTGCCGGGGGCATTGCAGTCATACCAGCTGGGCTTCCATGCAGAATACACCACAAACATGGACAACCTGAGGAAGATAGCCGACGTGGTGAAGAAGAACAAGGCGCCGCTATATGTGCACGCAAACGAGACGGAGGCTGAGGTAAAGGGATGCGTGGAGCGATATGGAAAGACGCCGCTTGCCTTCCTCGACTCGCTGGGTATGTTCGACTACGGCGGAGGCATATACCACGCTGTATGGATGAGCGAAGCGGACTACGAGGTGATGAAGCGCAGGGGGCTGTACGCCATAACCAACCCTGGAAGCAACACCAAACTGGCTTCTGGCATAGCACCTATAAGTGAGTTCCTGAAGAGGGGCATCACGGTGGCTATAGGTACGGACGGTCCTGCATCAAACAACTGTCTGGATATGTTCCGCGAGATGTTCCTCGTGACAGGACTGGCGAAGCTTCGCGAGAAGGATGCGGCGGCAATAGACGCAAGGGAGGTGTTGAAGATGGCAACGGTGAACGGTGCCAAGGCGATGCATCTTGACGACTGCGACGTGTTGGCAGAAGGGAAGAGGGCGGACATAGTGATGATAGACCTCAACCAACCCAATATGCAGCCTATCAACAACATCGAGAAAAACATTGTCTATTCGGGCTCCAAGCAGAACGTGAAGATGACGATGGTCAACGGCAAGATACTCTACATGGACGGAAAGTTCAACGTGGGTGTGGAGCCAGGAACTGTCTTCGACAAAGTAAAAAGTATAAAGGATAAGGTAATAATTAAAAAGTAAAAAATTGTATTCAATCCTACTAAAAGCAGCCAACTGGCTCAGCACACAGACATCATACTTCATCATCGCAGTGGCGGTGGTGACATACTTCATACCAGGACTTTTCACATGGGTGCACGGCACCATGCAGTCGTGCATACTTGGGTTCATAATGCTCACCATGGGACTGACGCTGACCATGCAGGACATGAAGGTATTGGCAGCACGTCCGTGGGACATACTGATAGGCACGTGCGCACAGTTTTCGCTCATGCCGCTCATAGCATGGACGCTGACGGTGGGTGTGGGCTATCTCGGCATCACCATCCCCAAGCCTATCATCGTGGGCATCATACTGGTGGGCTGTTGCCCTGGCGGTGTGTCAAGCAACATAATGTCGTACCTCTGCAAGGGTGACGTGGCATTCTCAGTGGGCATGACGACAGCCTCTACCCTACTCGCCCCCGTCGTAACACCTCTGTTGGTGTTGTGGCTTGCAGGCGAACAAGTGGAAGTGGATGCGCTGGGTATGTTCATCAACATACTGATAGTGACGCTCATTCCCGTCACGGCAGGTTTCTTTGCCAACATCTTCTGGGGTAAGAACGAGGGATTCAAGAAGGCTCAGGCGGTTATGCCAGCCTTCTCCGTACTGGGACTTGCATGCATAGTGGGCGGCGTAGTGGCGGCAGTGCGTGACAAACTGATGATGGAAGGCGTGATGTTCTTCCTGCTCGTGTTCGCCGTAGTGCTCTGCCACAACAGCCTCGGATACCTCACAGGCTACTCCGTAGGAAGGCTCTTTGGTTTTTCAAAGGCAAAGAAGCGCACCATCTCCATCGAGGTGGGAATGCAGAATGCAGGACTTGCCACCGTGCTTGCCTCAACGTTCTTTGCCGTCAGCTGTCCCCTTGCCGTGATACCCTGCGCCGTAAGTTGTGCATGGCACTCCATATCGGGCACGATACTCGCAACGTGGTTCAGAAACTCTGACTCCCGAGGAGTCTGAAAGTAAAAAGTAATAGTTAATAAGTAAAAAATAATTCCTAATTATAAGTTTTTAATTTCTAATTAATTAAAGTGGAATACATCGTTTCAGCCAGGAAATACCGTCCGATGACGTTCGACAGTGTGGTGGGGCAATCAGCCTTGACGACGACGCTGAAGAATGCCGTGCAGAGCGGCAAGCTGGCACACGCATACCTTTTCTGCGGACCGCGAGGTGTTGGCAAGACCACCTGCGCCAGGATTTTCGCAAAGGTAATCAACTGTCTCTCCCCCACTCCGTCAGGCGATGCCTGCGGCGAGTGCGAGAGTTGCAAAGCCTTCGACGAAGGCAGGTCGCTGAACATCTTTGAGCTTGACGCTGCATCAAACAACGGCGTGGAGCACATCAAGCAACTGATGGAGCAGACACGCATACCGCCGCAGACGGGAAAGTACAAGGTGTTTATAATCGACGAGGTGCACATGCTCTCTACTTCTGCATTCAACGCATTCCTGAAGACGCTGGAGGAACCGCCACAGCACGTAATCTTCATACTCGCCACGACGGAGAAACACAAGATACTGCCCACCATCATCTCACGATGCCAGATATATGACTTCGAGCGTATGACGGTGCAGAACATCATCAACCACCTCAAGGGTGTTGCCGAGAAGGAAGGCTATACATACGAGGACGCCGCCCTCAACGTGATAGCCGAGAAAGCCGATGGAGGCATGCGCGATGCACTCAGCATCTTCGACCAGGCAGCAAGCTACTGTCAGGGCAACATCACCTACGAGAAAGTACTGGAAGACCTCAATGTGCTCGACGTAGAGAACTACTTCAACATCATCGACCTTGCACTCGACAACAAGGTGAGCGACATCATGCTGGTGGTAAACAAACTGCTGGCAAAGGGTTTCGATGCAGGAAAGATGGTCAACGGACTTGCCACACACGTAAGAAACGTGCTGATGGCAACCGACCCTCAGACCACACAACTGATAGAGGCAAGCGACAGCACCCGACAGAAGTATGCCGACCAGGCAAAGAGGTGCAAGCCGAAGTTCCTGTATCAGGCACTGAAACTGCTCAACCAGTGCGACCTGGGCTATCGCCAGAGCAGCAACAAACGTCTGCTGGTGGAACTCACGCTGATACAGGTGGCACAGATAACGCAAGAGGGTGATGACAGCGTCTCGGGGCAATGGCCCTGTAAGAGACTGAAATCCCTGTTCAAGAAACTGCTTGGTGAGTCTCAACCTACTAACATTGCATCACAGGTGGCAAAGGTTGAAGACAATAAACAGGCTACCCTCGCTTTGCATTCTTCTAACGGGAACGTTAACGTTAACGGGAACCATGTCATCTCGACCAACGTGGAGAGATCCCTTGACAGCACTCGGGATGACATTCCTCAAAACCCTAACCATAACGAAAACGGTTCTCGCTCAACAATAAAACTATCTGGTATAGGCTCTTCCTTCCGCAACATGATGAAGAAGGAAGACAACAAAAAGGCGACAGAAACCCTGTCGCTCGGTGAGGCAGAGAAAGAGAACGCCTCGTTCACCGATGACGACCTGCGTCGCGAATGGCTCGCCATGTGCAACCGCATGATGACAAACCGCGACCTCAACGCCTTGGCAAAACGCATGATGAACGCTCAACTGAAGGTCGCCAACTTCCCTCAGACAGAGGCGATAGTGGAAAACACGCTGCTGATGTCAGACATAGAGCGCATCATGCCACGTATAAGGGTGACCTTAGCCCAGAAACTTCATAACGGCAACTTACAAATCACAGTGCGCTTGGCAGAAAAACACGAGGTAGCCAAGCGACTGACGCCGCATGAGTTCCTTGACAAACTGGTAGAAAACTACCCATCGTTTGCCTCATTTAAGAAAGACTTGAAACTGGAATTGGAGAAATAAACTCAGGAGCCGAAGATTCTATTGATTTGCTCCACGACGCTTGTCTGCAAGCGTTCCATTATTATCGGTTTGGTGATATAGTCTTCGGCACCCATAGCGATACCGCGTGCCACGTCATCGTTGGAGTTGAGGGCAGAAAGTATGATGACAGGAATGTGCTTCGTTGCCTCGTCGGCACGCAGGCGCCTCAATACCTCAAAGCCGTCCATGCGCGGCATCATGAGATCGAGAAGTATGAGGTCGGGCTTATCTTTGCCTATCATCTCCATAGCAACGACGCCGTCCTCCGCCTCTTCGGTAGATAAGCCAAGGGGTTGCAACATTTTCTTCACCAGCAACACGTTGAGGGGTATGTCGTCCACCACGAGAATCTTCACCTTCTTAGGGTCTATGTTAGGATTGAGAGCTACCTTCATATTCTTTTTGTGCTTGTTTTAGTTATCTGAATGAGTCTGTGAGCAGCTTTATCTCCACCTGTGGCGATATGCGTTCATACAGTATGTTATACACCGCATCGAGGATAGGCATGTTGACGTGCATGTGCTTGTTTATCTCCTTCATACACTTGGTGCCGAAATATCCCTCGGCAATCATCTCCATCTCTATCTGCGCCGACTTGACGGAGTAGCCTTTGCCTATCATTGTGCCGAAGGTGCGGTTGCGAGAGAAGTTGGAGTAGCCCGTTACAAGCAGGTCGCCCATATAGGCAGAGTCCTCCATGCGTCGCTCTATCGGGTGTATGCTGTCAAGGAAGCGCGACATCTCTTGCAGGGCGTTAGACATCAGCACGGCATGGAAGTTGTCGCCGTACTTCAAGCCTGAGCATATACCGCCTGCTATAGCATAGACGTTCTTCAGCACCGAGGCGTATTCTATGCCTATCACGTCGCTCGAAACCTTTGTCTTCACGTAGCGGTTGGCAAGCACATTAGCAAAAGCCTCAGCCTTGTCAAGGTCGGCACAGCCTACGGTGAGATAGGTCAGACGTTCCAGCGCCACCTCTTCAGCATGCGACGGACCGCCTATGCAGGCGAGGTTGTCCGTTGGCACATCAAGCACCTCGTGGAAATACTCCGAGCAGCACAGGTTCTCATCAGGCACGATACCTTTGATAGCCGTTATAACAAACTTGTCCCTGAGCCTCACCTTCAGCTTCTTGAGGTGGTTTTTCATGTAGGGCGAGGGAGTGACGAACACCAAGGTGTCGTACTCCGTCGCTATCTTGTTGATGTCCGACGTGAACTCTATCTCGTCGAGGTTGAAGTGTACACTGGTAAGATATGCAGGATTGTGCCCCATGCGCTTGAAGTCCTCTATGCGGTCGTCACGGCGCATGTACCACCCTATCCTGTGGGTGCTGTCAAGTATAATCTTGGCAATAGCCGTTGCCCAGCTACCACCTCCGATTACTGCTATCTTACCACAATCAAACACCTTTTTTGCTAATTCGTCAATTTGTTAATTCGTCAATTTGTTAATTCGTTAATTTGTCACTTTGTCAATCCACCCCTGTATGTCATCAACAGAAGGCTTCTGCATGTCGAGTTTATACTTCTTTACTATCTCGCCAATCTTCTGCTGCAAGCCTTGAGCCTTCTCGTCCTTGATGTTCTGCACCATGTTGAAGCCTGCCTTTCTCAGTACAGGCACCCATTCTTCGCCTACGCCTATCTCTGCCCATTCTGCCTTACTGCTCTGCGGTGTCTTGGCTTCTGGCTTCATCTGTGGGAACAGCATCACCTCGCCGATGGCAAACTTGCCTGTCATGAGCATTACGAGACGGTCGATGCCGATGCCGATGCCGAATGTAGGAGGCATGCCGTACTGCAGGGCGCGCAGGAAGTCCTGGTCTATTATCATCGCCTCGTCGTCGCCCTTGTCGGCAAGCTTCATCTGTTCTATGAAGCGCTCCTCCTGGTCTATCTGGTCGTTAAGCTCAGAGTATGCGTTGGCAAGTTCCTTGCCGTTGACCATCAGCTCGAAGCGCTCCGTCAGTCCTGGCTTAGAACGGTGCATCTTGGTGAGGGGCGACATCTCAACAGGGTAGTCCGTTATAAAGGTAGGCTGAATAAAGGTTCCTTCGCAGGTCTCGCCGAATATCTCGTCAATAAGCTTACCCTTGCCCATTGTCTCGTCAACCTCAATGTCGAGTTTCTTTGCTACCTCGCGTATCTCGTCTTCCGTCATAGGATAGAGGTCATAGCCCGTCTTCTCCTTTATGGCATCGAGGATAGGCAGACGGCGGAACGGAGCCTTGAACGAAATCACCTTGCCGTCAATCTCCACCTCTGGCTTGCCGTTAACGGCGGTGCATATCTGCTCGAGCATCTTCTCCGTGAAGCCCATACCCCAGTTGAGGTCCTTGTAGCTCACGTACAGCTCCATGCAGGTGAATTCTGGATTGTGGGTCTTGTCCATACCCTCGTTGCGGAAGTTCTTGCCCATCTCATACACACCCTCGAAGCCGCCAACGATGAGGCGCTTGAGGTAGAGCTCCGTAGCGATACGCATATACATATCCTGATTCAAGGCGTTGAAGTGCGTCATAAACGGACGTGCACTAGCTCCACCAGGAATATTCTGCAATATCGGGGTGTCAACCTCTGTGTAGCCGGCATTGTCGAGTATGTTGCGGATGGTGCGCACTATGGTAGCACGCTTCAGAAATGTCTCCTTCACGCCCTCGTTCACTACAAGGTCAACGTAACGCTGGCGATAACGCAGCTCTGGGTCGTC
>JAFVBX010000004.1 GCA_017479675.1 Prevotella sp. | reverse complement strand
CGCCTGAGCACCTACTGGAGCGCAATGATCCGCGTTTGAACGGACTGTACTTTGACCCTTATTACTGGAATCACATTCCTTACGATTCGGAAGATCTAAGTCTCTTCGAAAATGGTGTGTCACCACTTGGTGTATATGCATACTCATATCCTGCATACACATACGCACAGACTGCCTCAACGTTGCTGCTGAGTTATCATGAGGTACAATTCTTGAAGGCAGAGGCATATGCTCGTCTTGGTGACAAGGACAAAGCAGCCGAGGCATTGCTTGAGGCACTCAAGGGTGCTTTCGTTACCTCTCAGCAGGCTTTCGATGCTGCAATGGTAGCACCATCGCTGTTAGAGTACGGTGGATTGTACTATGATGACGGTGATGTGGAGCCAGATCCGCTTGACGATGCAGCGGCAGAGGCTTATTTCAACAACAGTGTAAAGCCACTGTTCGATGCTGACCCTCTCAAGGAGATTATGATACAGAAGTATATTGCATTCTTCGGAGCATCAGGCGAGAGCACAGAGACATACAATGACTATCGTCGTATGTTAGCATTGGGAGAGGATTACATCGTACTTGCCAACCCCAAGAATGCAGAAGGCAAATTCCCTCTGCGTATGCCTTATGGAGCAGATGCTGTACTGGCAAATCCAAAGATAAGTGCTGCTTACGGTACAGGTCAGTATGTGTATAAAGAAAATGTTTGGTGGGCTGGAGGTTCACGCTAATTTTCCAATACATTATAATGTTCAGGGCTGGAAACCATATTACAGGTTTCCAGCCTTGATTGTTTATAGCAGTGTGATTTATTTCCCTGCATGGTTAAACATAAATCAGTGACTTAACATTGTTTAACTTTATTTCTTCCGTTTTGTGATATAAAATCCGTACTTTTGCACCCGATTTGAAAAATATATCATAACCTTACAATATCCAAACTCAGTTTTCCGACTGAGAAACAAATGACAACAGACGTTCATTTCCTGTGAAGGAAGTGAACGTATTTTTTTAGTCTAAAACGTAGTTTTAATGTGGAATGTTTGCCTATGTCGGCGAAAATGATTATCTTTGCATGTTCAACTTTAACATTAGCTCCCCTATGGACAAAGAACAAACCAAGGCACTGCAAGGCGAGATACGCCAGATGTGCAAGGAGAAGAATGCCGTAGTGCTTGCCCACTACTACACTACGGGCGACATACAGGACTGTGCCGACTTCGTGGGCGACTCGCTCGCGCTGGCACGCAAGGCGGCTGAGACGGATGCCGATATCATCGTGATGTGCGGCGTACACTTCATGGCTGAGACGTGCAAGCTGCTCTCACCCGATAAGTTGGTGCTGGCACCCGACCTTGCGGCAGGCTGTTCGCTGGCGGACAGCTGTGATGCCGACGACCTCAGACAATGGAAGGAGGAACACCCTGACTACATGGTGGTGCAGTATGTCAACACGACGGCGGCAACAAAGGCGCTGACTGACGTGGTGGTGACATCGGGCAACGCAAAAAAGGTGATAGACCAACTGCCCAAGGATGCCAAGATACTCTTCGGTCCCGACTACAACTTGGGCTCGTACATCAACAGCGTAACGGGCAGGGAAATGGAACTGTGGAACGGCGGATGCCATGTGCACGAGCGCTTCTCGGTGGATGCGATAGTGAAGCTGAAGGCTGAGAACCCCGACGCAACGGTGATGGCGCATCTTGAGTGCAAGGCTCCCGTGCTGGCACTTGCCGACGTGAAGGGCTCTACTGCCGACATGCTGAAGTATGCACAGAACCATCCGGCACAGAAATACATCGTGGCAACGGAAGCGGGAATACTTCACGAACTGCAGCGCACGTGTCCAGAGTGTACCTTTATTCCTGTGCCACCAGAGGTGAGTGAGAACGGGAACGCTAGCGATAGCGACCTTGCAAAGGGCTCTTGCTCATGTAACGAGTGCCAATACATGAAGCTCAACACATTGGAGAAGCTTCGCAACTGCCTGCGCGACGAAACGCCACAGGTGGACGTGCCTGAGGACATAGCGCGCGAAGCCGTGAAACCGATAGAGCGAATGCTTCAGATGAGCTGAAGCTTCGCTACGAAACGCCCTTGTGGGCTACGAAACGGTGCTTTGCACCTACGAAAACGAAAACTGTGAATTAAAAGACAATGGAACAGACATTACTTATATACAACACACTGACACGAAAGAAAGAGGCATTCCGCCCAATCAACCCAGGACACGTAGGCATGTACGTATGCGGACCTACGGTGTATGGCGATGCCCACTTGGGACACGCACGCCCAGCGATAACGTTTGACATACTCTTCCGTTACCTGCAGCACCTTGGCTACAAGGTGCGCTACGTAAGGAACATAACCGACGTAGGCCACTTGGAGCACGATGCCGACGAGGGCGAGGACAAGATAGCAAAGAAGGCACGACTGGAGCAGTTGGAGCCGATGGAGATAGCTCAGTATTACACCCGCCGCTTCAACTCGGCGATGGAGAAGCTCAACGTGCTGCCGCCTTCAATAGAGCCTCATGCCACGGGGCACATAATAGAGCAGCAGCAGCTGGTGCAGCAGATACTCGACAACGGCTATGCCTACGTGAGCAACGGCTCGGTGTATTTCGACATAGAGAAATACAACAAGGACTATAAATATGGCATCCTCTCAGGCAGAACGCTGGAGAACATCAAGGACGCAAGCCGCGACACCCTCGCCGGAGTGGGCGAGAAGAAGAACCAAGACTAATTCGCATTGTGGAAGAAGGCACAGCAGGAGCACATCATGCGATTGCCGTGGGTGATGGATAACGGGAACGGGAACGTTAACGGGAACGAAGAAGTTGCTGAAGGTTTCCCTGGCTGGCACTGCGAATGTACGGCGATGGGAAGGAAATACCTGGGCGATGAGTTCGACATACATGGCGGAGGCATGGACCTCGTGTTCCCTCACCACGAATGTGAGATAGCACAGGCACAGGCATCGATGGGACATCCTGCCGTGCGCTACTGGATGCACAACAACATGATTACCATCAACGGACAGAAGATGGGTAAGTCATACAACAACTTCATCACGCTCGACCAGTTCTTCAAGGGCGACCACGAACTGCTCACAAAGCCTTTCGCGCCTATGACGATACGCTTCTTCATCCTATCGGCTCACTATCGCGGTACTGTGGATTTCTCAAGCGAGGCACTGGAGGCAGCAGAGAAGGGCTTTGCACGACTGATGCAGGGACTGAAAGACCTGAAGCGCATACAGCCTGCAAAGGGTTCTAACCCGGAAGTAGCAAAGTATGTGAAGGAGCTGCCGCAGAAACTCTATGATGCGATGAACGACGATCTGCAGACGCCTATCGTCATTTCGGAGCTCTTCGAGGCTTGCCACCAGGTAAACCTCTTGGTTGACCGCAAGGCAAAGATAGGTGCCGACGACCTCAAGGCACTCTCTGACGTGATGCACCTGTTCATTGAGGATATCCTCGGACTGACCAATGCTAACGCTAACGGCAACGGGAACCCAGAGAAGGATAAGGCTCTGGACAAGGTGATGCAGATGGTGCTCGACATGCGCCAGAAGGCAAAGGAGGAGAAGAACTGGGCGGTGTCAGACCAGATACGCAACGAACTCTCAGAGGCAGGCGTGATAGTAAAAGACACACCTGACGGTGCAGTATGGGAAGTGTAGAACAATATGAAATAATGGCGCCAGTGGGCAGCAGGGAGAGTCTTGCTGCCGCTATCAATGCGGGGGCTGACTCGATATACTTCGGTATCGAGAAGCTCAACATGCGCGCCCACTCGGCAAGCACCTTCACCATAGAAGACCTCAAAGAGATTGCGGCACTGACGGCGGAGCACGGCATAAAGTCTTACCTCACCGTGAACACCATCATATACGGCGAGGACATAGAGCAGATGCACGAGATAATTGACGCTGCAAAGGAGGCAAATATCTCTGCCGTGATAGCCAGTGACGTTGCAGTGATGATGTACTGCAAACAGGTGGGACAGGAGGTACACCTTTCCACACAGCTCAATATATCGAACATTGAGGCTCTGAGGTTCTACGCCCAGTTTGCCGACGTTGTGGTGTTGGCACGCGAACTGCGCATGGATCAGGTGAAGGCTATCCACGAACAAGCAGTAAGGGAGAATATCTGCGGTCCGTCAGGACAGCCCATCCGCATCGAAATGTTCTGTCACGGAGCACTGTGCATGGCTATATCAGGCAAGTGCTATCTCTCGCTGCAACTCGCCAACCGCTCTGCCAACCGAGGCGAGTGCGTGCAGATATGCAGAAGGGGATATAAGGTTGACGTTAACGATGCTACTCAGTATATAGCCACCGACGTTGAGACTGGTCATGAGCTGATGGTGGAAAACAAATACATCATGTCGCCCAAAGACCTGAAGACCATCCGCTTCATCGACAAGATGATGGATGTTGGCGTGAGGGTGTTCAAGATAGAGGGCAGGGCGAGAGGTCCCGAATATGTTGACACCGTAGTGCGTTGCTATAAGGAGGCAATCAAGGCTGTAGAGGAAGGCACCTTCACCGAGGAAGCCAAGGACGCATGGGACGAGAGACTCGCACGAGTGTTCAACCGAGGTTTCTGGAACGGATACTATCTGGGACAGACCATAGGCGAATGGAACGACAGCTACGGCTCAAAGGCTACGGAGAAGAAGGTGTATGCCGCCAAGACCATCAAGTATTTCTCAAAGATAGGCGTGGCAGAGTTCCAGGTTGAGGCGCACGAGATAAAGGTGGGCGACAAACTGCTTATCACGGGACCTACGACGGGAGCCATGTATATAGACGAGGTAAAGGAGATACGCTATGACCTGAAGCCTGTTGACGTGGCAGAGAAAGGGCAGCGCATCAGCATCGCCGTGCCAGGAAAGGTAAGACCGAACGACAAACTGTTTATTTTAGAAAAGCAATGACAATTAACGAGATACAAGACGAAGGAATAGAAGAGTTCAGCGCCTTTGACGACTGGATGGACAAGTACCAGATGCTCATAGACCTTGGCAACGAGCAGGAGCCCCTTGCCGACGAATACAAGACGGAGCAGAACCTGATAGACGGTTGCCAGAGCCGCGTATGGGTGCAGTGTGACAAGGCAGACGACGGCACGCTGTCTTTCCTTGCCGACAGCGACGCGCTGATAGTAAAGGGTATCATAGCCCTGCTCATAAAGGTAATAAACCACCAGCCGGCAAAGGAAATCCTTGATGCCGACCTCTACTTCATAGAAGAGATAGGACTGAAGGAACACCTCTCGCCTACACGCAGCAACGGTCTGCTCGCTATGGTGAAGCGCATTAAGGCGTATGCCCTCGCTTACAGCATTTAACACAAAATTTAAAACTCCTAATTCTTAATTTTTAATTATCACCTCCCTCTCCAAAACCGAGAAGTATCTGCTATGCATCTACACCCTCTTCAATGTAGAAGGCTCGCAAGTCACGAGGGTGCGCAGCATGGTGAAGTCGTTGACAGGACAGTCCCTCATCGACTTTAAGATGCTGTTGGCAGGCATCAAGCAGAAAGGTTATTTTGAGGAGCGAGGCTACAACTGGCGCAACGACACCTACGACTACCGTGTATCAGCCGACAAGCTCATTCCGCTGATGCTTTTTTTCTATGAGCAAGAGCCAGAGCTTACCATTAGTGTGCTCGACGAGGCACGCGAGCTGAAGCCCTCCAGCGTACAGAAGATGCTATGGCAGTTTATCAGTTCCGCTTTTCAGAACATACGCATTGAGGAGATTAGCGACTACGACATCGGTGAGATGCTCGACTGTTTTGTCCCTGCCGTTCCCGACAATCGTTTCATGCCGCTCCTCATGGTGTTCAGCGCACCTAATTTCCATGACCTCATAGAACGTGCCCTCCTCAAGGCTTTCGAGGGCGAAGAGACAATCGACATAGCATACCTGCGTTCCCTCATACGCCGCTATCGTTTCGACTCTACCCAGACGGAGCAAGCCCTCCACGAGCTCCTGTGCATGTGCGACCTGTTGGACTATTTCATGGAGGGCAAGTCACCCCTCAACCTCTCCACCGCCGACCGCTACCACCTCATGCTCATCGCCATCAAGGAGGCGTACAACGAGAACGTGGGCAAGGCATTCCTGCATTTCAAGAATGCCGTAGCGATGGCAGGCAAGTCGGCAGGCTACTATGCCGCCACCAAGAACTATCTGCCCCTCAGCATAGCCAATTTCTACTATGTGCTCGCCGCTTACCTCACCGGCACCGATGAAGGGCGCAAGCGTGCCCTTGCCGTTGACAAGGCACCCGAGGGACATGTCACTGCTGCTGCCAAGCTGCTCTACGACATTCTCTATCGCAACACTACCGAGAAGCAGTTGCTCACCCGTCTAAACCAACTCCATGAGAGCGGTGGCATCAACCGTTCGCTTGCCACTATCATGTGCCATTACGTAGGCAGGGAGTTCTCTGCCGAAGTCCCTCCGCGCTGGGACATCATGCGCCACGAGGCAGGCATGGCATCCTCTGCCGTTACACCGCCGCTTCTCTCCAACATCTATCGCCATCAGGCAGCCGAGAGCGTGATGAACGAAATCAGCGGTGCCAACCGCGTGAGCATTGACCTCGTTGCCTCCGAACATACGAAAGACGTGCGCATAGGCTACTTCATGCGCAACATCACCGACCATGAAGTCATGCCGCGCCAGCAGGCTACACTCAAGAGTGGCGGATGGGGAGCAGGACGTCAGGTCAGCATCCCTGTCTTCATGGAGGGTAGGGTAGAGGGCACCAGCGAAGCCGACCTGCGCATCATCAGTCTTGAGCATGACGGCAACCATTCAACAGAACGGGGTGTTAGCCTGCTCAACGTGCTTCCTGAGATGGTGCACGACAGCCGTCTCTACGTAGGACGCTACGCCCCATTCACTCCAGTGGAGGTCGTTGAGGAGATGCCTTATATCACCTTGCGCCATGACAGCGAGGGTTTCCACGTGGAGAGCAACGTCACTGCCACCGAGGTAGATTCCGACATCATCATCACCTATCGCGGTGCTGCCAGTATCAACTTCATGCGTCTCACCTCGCGTCAGCGTCCTTACTACCGCCGTCTGCTCGCTATGGGCTCTTTCCCCAATGATGCCGAACCCATGCTGCGGCGTTTCCTCAAGTCTATGGGCGACGACATAGAGGTGCACAGCGACCTTATCGAGGGTGGCAGCACGCTACCCATCTGCGACGGTTCGCCGCAACTCATCATGCAGATGCGCCCCGACCGCAGCATGCGTGGCGGTGAACAACACTACAGGGTGTCGTTCTTCGTACGTCCGTTGCCGGGTGGCAAGATACGCCAGACACCAGGCGAAGGCAACGAAGTGATAATAGATAACCATAACGTTAACGATAACGGGAACGGGAACGTACGCACTCGTGTGCGTCGCAATCTTGCAGCCGAGCGCGCCAATGTTGACCACATCGTCAGCGCCCTCAGCGACAGTCTGCCTGAGATAAGCGCCCTTTTGGCAGGACGCGACAACCTCATATCCTCCTCCTCCCTGTTGCCTCTCATAGAGTATGCCAGTGCCAGCCCCGACCACATCACTTGCGAATGGCCCGAGGGAGCACGTATGCGCATCCGTCACCGCTCCACCGCCACCACATGGAATGGTGTCATCAAGCGCAACGACAACGGTTGGTTTGAGATAGAAGGCAGCGTACACCTCGACCAAGACAAGGTTATCAGCATGTCGCAGCTGCTCGAACTCGCCAGTCAGTCAGAGGGACGATACATCACACTCGGCGGCGGTGACTTCCTCGCCATCAGCGAACAGCTGCGCCGACAGCTCGATACACTCAGCGCCCTTGCCTCTCGCCATCACGGCAAGCTCCAGATGTCGCCCTTCTCTGCCGCCCTTTTAGGTCCAGACATCCTCGACGGTGAATTGCAGCTCGACGTAGATGAGGAGCTCACCGACATACGCCGTCGCATCAAGGAGGCAAGTACCTACACCCCTGCCGTGCCCGATACTCTCCATGCCACTTTGCGACAGTATCAGACGGAGGGCTATCAGTGGATGGCACGTCTCAACTATTGGGGAGCCGGCGCTCTCCTCGCCGACGATATGGGACTTGGCAAGACCATACAGACCATCGCCTTCCTGCTCTCGAAAGCCAGCGAAGGTCCTGCCCTCGTGATAGCTCCAGCCAGCGTGGCACCCAACTGGAAGGTGGAGTTTGAGAAGTTCGCCCCCTCCCTGCGTATCACCATGCTCAACTTCGAGACAGACCGTGCCGGCGCCATACGCCGTGCCGAGGCAGGCGACGTGGTGGTGTGCACCTACATGCTGCTGCTCAGTGTCAAGGACGAGATTACCCATAAGCAGTGGAACACCATATGCCTCGACGAGGCGCACATCATAAAAAACCGTGGTGCCAAGACCTCTGCCATAGCAATGAAGCTGCAGTCCAAGAACCGCATCATGCTCACGGGTACGCCTGTGCAGAATCACCTCGGCGAACTGTGGAACCTCTTCCAGTTTGTCAACCCCGGACTGCTCGGCACCTTCGAGGACTTCAACCGCCGCTTCATACAGCCCATAGAGCAACATTCCAACCGCGTCGTGCAGAGCCGACTCGACCGTCTCGTCAAGCCTTTCATGCTGCGACGCACCAAGGACAAGGTGGCGCGCGAGCTGCCGGAGAAGGAAGAGATATACCAACACGTCACCATGAACGAGACAGAGCAGCTCACCTACGAGGCAATGCGCCGCAAGGCAGAGGCGCTGCTCCTTGCCAACGGACCGGGCACCGTCACCATGAACACCCTCGCCGAGATAACGCGCCTCAGGCTTGCCGCCTGCTGTCAGTCGAAAGTCACCGCCCTACTCGAGCTCTTGCAGACCGTCACCGACGGCTATGACCAGCTGCCGGTGGAGCAACGCGGCGGAGCACTCGTGTTCTCGCAGTTCACCACCTACCTCGACGACATACGCCGTGCCCTCGACGATGCCCACATACCTTATTTATATATAGACGGCGGCGTGCCTATCAAGCGGCGTCAAGAACTCGTGGAGCAATACCAGGCAGGCGAATGTCCCGTATTCCTCATATCACTCAAGGCAGGCGGACTGGGACTAAACCTCACGCGCGCCAACTACGTCATCCACATGGACCCTTGGTGGAACCCTGCCATCGAAGCCCAGGCTACCGACCGCACCCACCGCATAGGACAACAGCGTGCCGTCACCGTCTATCACCTCATCTCCGAAGGCACCATCGAAGAAAAGATACAGCGGCTGCACGAGCGCAAGCAAGCCCTCGTCACCAACATACTCGCAGCCACCGATATGAGCCACAAACTCACAGGTGAAGAACTGCTCGAAATGGTGCGAGAATAGCTAAGAAAAACAGGTTTGTAACCCTCTCTGACTCAATGGATTACTAAAAGCTATGCTTTAGCCTCCTAAAAGCATAGCTTTTCGCCCCCAAAAGGATAACTTTAAGCCCCTAAAAGGATAGCTTTTCTAAAGGGGGTGTAAATCATTATAGATTTTTGCGACAGCATCAACGGCTTTTTGGGTGGTAAAATTCTCCAACACCCTCATGCGTGCCTGCTTTGCATATCGCTCGCGTAAGGCATCATCGCCAAGCAACATATCGATAGCAGAGGCAAGGCCCACATAATCATTGAGAGGAGAGACGATACCAGTTTCCTCGTGTATGGAAACCCAGTTCACGCCTGAACCTTCTATTGCGAAGCTTACGGGGGCACATTCGCAGTACATGGCTTCTGCCAGAGCTATGCCGAATGCTTCTGCCTTTGTATTGGATGGGAAGGCGAAAACGTCTGCTGCCCACAAATGTTGGCGCAGGGCATCGTCGGAAAGTCTCCCAAGGAACTTTACCCTGTCGGAACAAGGAATGCTCTTTAGTTCGCCGTCTATCGGTCCTTTTCCTCCTATCAGGATTACGCACTCATTCTTTATATACCCATCTGCCTTTATCAGGTTGTCTATACCCTTGTATTGTATATGGCGTCCGCAGAAGAATACGATTTTTTTATTTCCATAACTTGATTTTATTTTGGAAATAGCTTCCTCGTCACCAGCTCTCTTGTCGAAATTAGATTGTATGAGTCCATTCTGTGCTATGCGTACCTTCTCTGGATATTTCGTCAGAGGCTTAGAGTAAGGAATATAGTTTGGACTGGTGGAAATAATAATATCAGCACGACGTAATATGTTATTCTCAAATGGCTTTACCGCATAGTATGCCAATCCTTTAGACAGGATATCAGAGTGCCAATGGAGCACTAATTTCGTATGTTTGCTGATAGTCGATACCACCAGAGGATAAACGAACGGGTTCGGGCAATGGACATGAACTGCAAACGGATTGTATTTTCTGACAAGTTTCTTCAGGGTAGCATAATAGCTTAATGCAATATCCTGGCTGAGAAAAGACATATTGACAGGCACACGATATACTGTTATACCATGTACGTTGTCTTCGTGGTATTTCTTATCGGTAGAGAAACACACGACGACGTTATTGTACTCTTTAAGTCCCTCGGCAAGATAGAGCGCCACGGTCTCTATACCTCCTAAATCAGGGTAGTAGTATTTTGATACGTGCAGTATTGTCTTCATTTCTTTATAATGTATTAAGCAGTTTAATAAGTTTCTGTGCCGACGATTTCCAAGAAAAGCGCATAACATTCTCTTTCCCTTTCTCCGTCATTATAGGCTTTAGTCTTTGTTTGTCGTCAAGGTATGAATGTATTTTGTTACGCATATCGTCACTGTCGTTAGGGTTGAAGTATATAGCAGCATCGCCACATACTTCGCGAAGCACGGGGATATCAGAGGCTATGACGGGGCAGCCGACGCACATAGCCTCAACGACAGGTAGCCCGAAACCTTCATATAACGATGGGAAGAGGAAGGCTTCAGCACCCTGGTAAAGACGAATAAGTTCCTCATCACTGACACGGCCGAGGAACTCTATGTTCTCACTCTGCTTCAAGTCCTGATTTTGTGAAAAGACCTTATTTGCTCCGCCAACAATAAGCAGCTTGCAACCCTCAACATCCTTGAAAGCCTCTAAAAGACGTGAGAAGTTTTTGCGGGGGTCTAAAGAGGAGACAGATAGGCAGTAGGGGAAATCATTCTTTGTGAAAGTGCTCGCAGGCTTGAATTTGTCATTATCGGCAGCGTTATATATGACGTGAATCCTATCCTCATGAAGAAAAGTATAGAGACGCAGGATTTCACTTTTGGAAAATTCGCTGACGGTAATCAAATGTTTTGAGGTCTTGACAGCCAGCCACGTCATGGGCTTGTAGAAACAATAGTATGCGCGAGAGAACCACTGCCTGCATACGAGAAACGACAAGTCGTGGACGGTCGTTATCTTGTTTGGAACGGCAATGCTTCCCAATCCCGTGAAGTTTATCAGCACATAGTCTCGCTTACCCAGAAAGAAGAAAGGCAAGACCAGCTGTTCCCAAAGATGCGATGCCCCTATCCCGTATCTCTTTATGTTGAATAGTGATACGTCATAAGCCTTGTCTATCACTCCTTTCTTCGGGCATATCAAGGTGAAGTCCGTGCCACACTTACATAATGCCTTACACATCTCATACGCATAGCGCTGAACACCCGTTGGCGGCTGCATCAGAAAACGACCGTTTATGTATATCTGCTTATTCACTTTTCTTTCAAGACTTCCTTTATTGCATCAAGATACCCATGACCAAACCTCAAGTCTGGTTCCACATAATTTCCTTCAGCCCATTCGTTCCATGACTTCAGGAAGATAATGCGATGCTCAGGTTCTTTCTTGCTTACCATGTCAACCGCCTCACTGAGATGTTGCCGGAAATATTCAGGTTTTGAGTTTACGTAGATAGAATCGGTCTTTCCCTGTCGGGGACTGCGGTCCCACTGAGGATAAACCGTAGGAAAGATATTTTCCCAGTCATCTTCCGGGGCAAACATATTCTTTACTACCTTACGATATTCAAAGCGTTGTCCAGAGAGAAAAGGCAGAAGTTTTCCCATCACCTTTTGCGCCATGTCAACGTATTTGTTCGTATATAGCATCTCTGCACGTCTCTGACCGTTTGAGTTCAGACCGTCAAAGCCAAACTGCAAAATGTTATGGTAAACATCCGCACTGCTATTTGTGTTTGGCATACATCTTACTACTTTGCCCTCCTCGTTATATCTCAATGTCCACGCCGATGGCGTTATGGCATAGAAATAGATTCCCGGCAGACCATTATCTTTTGCCAGTCCTCTCCACGTTTCGATGAAACGCTTCATGTCAGGAAACAAAAACGGATCAAAGATACCAAAGAGAGGTTTGCCATCGACGGTGATATACCTGCTGTCACGAAAAGCAGGCAGGCAATAATTGAAGTGGGCTATGTAGTCTTCTACTCCCGGGTACGTCTGCTCTGCTATCATTTGCTGCTTGGGAGCGCCCTTTACATTAGTCCATGTCTTGGTAGTCCATGAGTGGTTTGCCCAACACAGGCAAAACGGGAAGTTCGGTTTTCCGCTGCTCAGCACCTCTTCAAAAGGTCTTTGCAATAACATCTTGCCATTGCCAAGCCAATAGTGCCAATAGCAAAAACCTTCCACTCCTGCCTCATAAGCCATCTCTGCCTGTTGCTCTCGTATCTCTGGCAAGCGCAAGTCATAGAACCCTAAGTCAGCAGGTATTCGCGGCTGATAGTGTCCTTTGAACAGTGGCTTTGCCTTTGCCACGTTGGTCCATTCTGTAAATCCCTTACCCCAAACGGCATCATTCTCTGGTATAGGATGAAATTGAGGCAGATAATACGCTATAAGACGAGCTCTCTTCATTTATTATTCGTTTTGAATGATTTATACTTGTTTATCAGATATGACAGCATGGAAATCTTTCCTGCGTCCTTTAGCATAGCATAGTGTGCTATGTTGTCACGGAGCATTTCTCTTATATGTCCTAATCTATAAGTCAACGTAAATCTGTGACCATCCTGTGCTCCAAGAACATTATCCCTATGTTGGCGATAGTCTGTAAGTTGTTCATAGATAGTCTGTCGCAAACCACCTTCGGCAACAACCCTTAGGGTTATCCATGAGTCGTGCATGGTTGCTCTTTCGTATGAATGTGCCAAAGCCGCTTCCTTCGCCTTATGGTTGAACAGCATCGTGCATCCTGTGACTATATCCTGAGTATATTGTTCGTATTTGCTTATACGCTCCGGGTGTATATTTGCAAAGTCGAAGAAAGACTCGTGGATTACCTTCTTGTCATCATCCACAATGCGCAGGTCTGAATGTACCACTATTGGCATGTCTTCCGAGCCTTCCACAGATTTCAACTCTTTAAGACTTCTGTCTATCTTATTCTTAAACCACACGTCATCCTGGTCGCAGAACATATAGTATGGAGCCTCAACCCTCTCAAGCATGCTCAGGAAGTTCTTGCACGCACCGCCTTGTGAAGGATAGTCCATAATGGTGATTCTCGATGGATATGTCTCCTTGTATTCCTGCAATATGGCAACGGTGCCGTCGCTTGAACCGTCATCATGCACATACAGGTGCCAGTCCTGACACGTCTGTGCAAACAGGGAGTCTATCTGCTCTCTGAGAAACGCCTCACCGTTGTATGTCGCCATCAGTATGGCGATATTTGCATTGCTATCTGCCATATTCGTTTTTCTTTATCTTATACCTCAGTCCACTGATGATTCCTTTTACAAACGCCTTTAGCCTGCTCCATTTTTCAGGCTCTGCTAAAAGTATTCTTGCAAACTTATTGAGCAACATCTCACGATAGACATATTGCTTCTCTTCCTTGCTCATTATCTTGTGATGTTTTCTGTAACATATCACATGAGAGCGCGTCATCGTGAAAGTTCGAAAAGCATTGTAGTTGGGGGTGAATATCTTGAATACACCCAAACGCTGCGGATAGCCCAATGAATGGTTCAGCTTATGGTTCGTAAGGCAAACGGTATCATATCCTTTCCCCCTTGCCCTAAAAGCTATGTCGTGGTCAACGGCATCCAGTGGAAACGCTTCCTCATCTACTCCTCCTAACTCTGTCATTATCTGTGTCGGAATAACAGTACCCGAATTTATAAAGAGGTCTTTTCTCTGTTCTTGTTGTGAGATTTCAAACGAGTCGCATCCTACGACATAAGGTGTGGATATCACCAGTCGTCCATTGTCATATATCTCTGTGACATCCTTTCGGTATGCCTCGAAGTCTTCCCATGCGCTATCCTCGTCCATCAACAATATCAAGTCGTAGCCGTTCTCCGCAGCATGGTGCCATGCAAAGTTGATAGCGGGAGCGATGCAATAGTTCTTGCCGTCACCGTGCCATATTATCTTTTCTGCTACATCGGAAAGTCTGCCGAGCACTTCGTTCTTGACATTCTTTTCCAAGGGAGAGTTGTCCCAGACGATAAGAGCATCTAAGTTGCTGATGTATCGCATGATGTTACTGGCAGCCTCCTCTGGCTCAGGGTTGTATAGCGTTACGACTCCCAGCATCTTTGTCGGGTATGTATTATTTGATACCGTTATCATCATATCCTCCATATACCAGTTGCCGTACCGTTCATTATCTTGCTGAACTGTATGATATTTGTAATTATGCCCGGCAAGTTACACAGACACATCACGAGCATAAACCAGTTTATGTCGTGTGTTACGGAACTAACCCACCATGCCAAAGGTATGAACACCACTGCCATCACGGTCATATACATCTGAAGTCGCAAGGCTCCTATGCCATTGAGGAAATAAGAGTAGCACATGCTTATGATGAGCAGGAAAATGTATAGTGCCATCAACACTGTCATGCCAAGTGGCACGACCACTTCGTCTCCTATCCATATACTGTACACCCAAGGTGAGATGGCAACCATAAACGTTATTCCCACTCCAAATAAGAATATAAGCAGCCCCATCTTCTGATGAGCCTTGCGTATCCACTCCATATCCCCGCGTTCGTAGGCATCGGTCGTAGCAGACCAGAAAGGCATACATACTATGGTGAATGCTACCAGCACGATGCTTATATACCTGTATGTTATCTGATATGGCGTCACCATCGCTGGAGTAAAGAAGCGTGAGATAAGCAGGTTTGCCGTCATAAACTGTATCAATGCAGCTATCTGAATCCAGAAGAACTTTATTCCGAGATTGCCCAACTGTAATGCTGAATGAAGGTTTACCAATGAGAGTGAAGGCTTCAGCCCTGGGTAACGCAAATAAAAAGTATATGGATATGCTAATAGATAGGTCAGCATCGGTGCAGCAACGTTTACCACCACTACATTAAGAAACGATGCTTCACCAAAATATAACAATAACGCTGTTCCGATAAGTGCGATAGTCTGTCCGCACGCCATTATAGCATTGCTGATGGCAGGCAACTGGAGTGCCATATATACATTACTGATAAACTTCAGCACAAAGGTAATGCATATCAGTACAACCGATGCCAAAAGTGCCGTTCTCAGTTCGGGAATGATAGAGGGAGAGGCATTAAGGAAAGAATACACGTCTGTATATTGAACCAGCAGACACAGTATTACCATTATGGGGAAAGCTATACAGATGAGCATTGCCATAGTGGACGACACCACCTTCTGCGCCTCCTTCATTTCCCCATGAGCCATGTGCTCCGCCAGTTTGTTGCGCAGTCCGTTGCCTAAGCCTATATCCATCTGGTCCATCCACACAAGCAAACTACTGATTGTCAGCCACACGCCGTTCCTATACTCTCCAAGACATTTCAAGGTTAGCGGCACCATCATGAGCACCACCACAGCAGACCAGCCCTTGATAAAGAAAGAACCGAGGATATTCTTTACCAATAGAGAGGTTCTTGCGCCACACTGACCTATATGTAAGATATGTGATTTCACAAACGACACGTAGCTTTGTCCACACTTTTTGATAGAGAGAAAGACCTCTGTGTACATAAATACACTAAGAAGGCTAACTGTATCACGTGCAGATTTACTGTAAACACATTTTCCTGAAAGAACTGGAGCACAAGGATGTGTGCCACGTAAACATACATACACTTTCCAAAGTCATTGCCATTACGCATCATGCTGTAGGTGATACCCGAAAACACACCATAGACAATTGCAAAGGCAGCAACTCCACTATAACCGAAATCAAGGAAAAACGGCTGGAATATCGTGTAAACATTTGTAGGGAGTGGCACATAAACGAACTCCTGCAAACGGTCAAATATCTCGTATGGTCCCAAACCGAAACGATTTAAGAAAACATATATCAGCGAGAATGTATGTCCTCCAAACTGTGGTGTCACATCCCTGGCAATCTCACAGTATGCTACAGGGGGTGACAGGATGTACATGGCAATAAAACCAAAGAACGTTTCGTTCTCCTGATAAGAACTACCCTCTTTGGCTCTGAGCAGGTTAAACATATAAAACAGTAACATCAAAACAGCTCCAAGCAGTATTATGCTACGTGCCTTGATTATTTTCCTTTGAAACAATACGAATACGAGGCAGAAAAAGATGAGGAAGAAGCCGCCTTTCTCCATGATGGCAAGAGTATTCAGTATGTTTGCAACATATATCCACGTCATCTGCCACCACTTCAACTGTTTGAACTTCCACACCGCTATGAGAAGCAAAGCCTTATTAACCACAATCGAGTAACTAAGTATTCCTGATGGCGCATCACCAAATATGGAGTATTCGCGTATGTTATACATCAAGTCTTCGGTGCCGAATATCAGTACCACATCTATAATTTTCTTGATGTATATCGGAGTCATGACAAAGCTGAAGAACAGCAAGAAATAGAAAACCTTTCTGTTTATATCTGTCAAATCCAGTGCCGTAAGGGCTCCCGTAGTTTGGTTGTTACGCTTCATTAAAATGTATGTAATGAAAGCAGAAATACAGAACAAAGGCAACCACCAAGCCAAACTGATATAGAATTGTTCTGTCGGATCCTTGAGTAATTCTGTGTCCTTGAACATCATACCTACAAGCACTGCAGCCCATACCAGAATCGTAATCATCCATGGTGATGATATATCGCCGAAGTCCCAATGCCAAGGTTCCCTGCTCCTTTCTTTGTATAGGTAATATGCCTTTGTCAACAACAGTGATGCTAAGATGAATACCAATAAGTATCCTACGAGAAAACTATTGTTGTGTAACGGTACAGTATTAGCTTTAACGGCAGCAAAGGCAAAAAGAGTACGTTGCAAGAGTGCCTGCTGGCGTATGCAGTTCTTTGTTGTCTTTTCATAGTTATCGTAATTTAGCGACACCTCTTTTTCCAGAAATTGCATCTGTTGTTTCTCCGACTGAAAAGAGGTTCCTTGATGGGAGTCAAAGTAATCGGAATATGCCGTTTGTGCCTTACGATATTTCTCTTCTGCATCTCTCTGCTCTCTCTTTGCATTGTTTAGGCTCGCCTCAGCCAGCGCATGCCGTCTGCCATTGATTATTCTTTGCAGTTGTCCTGTCACACTGTCAAGCATCAATGCTGCAACAGTGGCTTCACGGTCACTAAAACTTACAACGAGAGTTTCCTGTTTGCGTCTGTAGTTATAGTTTATGCGGTCTTGTATTGCCTCTATCGTGTCTTTCGTTTGCCAGAAGTGCCTGCCCTGCATCACCCAATGACCATAGTCCATGCCCTTGCCTGGTACCTGCTTGTGGGATATGGAGCGTGCAAAGTCCTCCGTCACCAGCAACTTGCTGTACACCTCCATGTCGTTGATGCCGTCATTGGTGTGTAGCTCGTTGATTCGTGCCTGTATCCTGTCAAGTCCTATGGCAAGGTCCACCTCCTTATATTCGTCGCTCAGTTTGGTGATGGCGGTGTATTCCTTAGGCACTATCAACCACACTACTATGGCGAGCAGTGTGGCTATGACGGTTGCTGATATGTATGGATGTTTACGCAAGGTTTACGAACTTGTCCTTATTCTTCCATGCGAGCATGGCGAAACGTACCATGAAGCCGAGTATCATCCATATAGCGAGGGTGACTACCTTCGGGCGGTCGGAATGTTTTACTGGTACCGTAGCACTCTGCATGACGGTGAAGGCAGGTGTGCGCTCCTGCACCTTTGCCTTTGCCAGTTGCAACTGTTCTACCACAGTCTGGTAGATATTATATTTCAGCTGCATCTCGTTCTCAAGGTCTTCCTCCTTCGATTTGTACGACTGCAACTCCACATCCATGTTGGTATCGGCATAGTAGGCATATTTCTGACGTGCCTTGTCATAGTTGTTCTTTGCCTCCACATACAACTTCTGCATATAGTCGAGGTCCACCTTTGCCTTCTTCGTGCGGTACTCCGTGATTGCCTTCTGCAGGTGCTGCTTGATGGTGTCTGCCATGGTGGCAGCAATAAGCGGGTCTTGGTCTGTGACGGTTATCGTGATGACGTTGGTCTTCTTGTCCACTCCGCATGCCACGTTGGCGCTTATCGCTTTCGCCACGTCATCTTGTTCCTTAGACAAGGCTATCGGTCCCTCATGCTTTCCGCCGAGTTTCTTGTTTGGCTCATGCTCCATGAATTTCTCTATCAGCAGTACCAGCCCTGCCTTGGGATAGTCTGTCAGCGCCAGCTTCTGGTGCTTCACGAGGTAGGTGTAGTAGTCACACGTCAAGTCGCCCTTCTTCGTTGTCACCTGAACAGGGAACAGGTCTATCACGAAGTCCGTTGACGATACGAGGTCAGGATATATCTCAGGGTACAGGGCATCGCCCGTCTGTCCCAGTTTCATGTTCATGCCCACCATAGAAGCGAGTGACGAAAGGCTTCCTGAGAAACCCTGCCCCGATTCCTCTGGCGCAAGCATTACCGTGCTCTTATACTTATGTGGCGTGGCAAAGGCGAGTGCTACGCCTATCACTCCGGCAACAAAGCTGTAAATGGCTATTTTCTTCCAGTCTTTCCTTACGATGTCTATCACATCCACAAGGCTGATGTTTACTATCTTCTTTTCTTCACTCATATTTTTGGGGGTTGTTTCAGTTTACCATGCTATGAAATGGAGGCGCAGTGTCTTGTCCTCGTTGAGGAGCACCATGCTCTCGGAGTTGAGTTGCTCCACGGTGAATGTCTCTTCGTATATCGTGTTGCCGTCACTGTCGGTGAGGATGTTGCCATCGCTGTCGGTGGCTGCCTTCATGTGTATGCCGTGAGCATTGAGCTTCGTCAGCTCAGTCTCTGTCAGTAGGGGGTCGCCCTTGCTCTTGTTGTTATGACGCGGTTCATAGATGCGCAGCGTGCCGCCCTTCTGCTCGAAACGGTAGAAGTACCTGCCGGCACTCGCTCCCTCGGTATGCATCAGGTTGCCGATGTAGCTCCAGAACACTTTCTTCTCTATATAGTTCTCGCTATCGTTCCCGCTATTCGCCTGCGGCTCATCACTTCGTGTCCCGTTATCGTTAACTTGCTCCACCTCTCGCAGGTACCACCAGTTGTCGAGGTCACCGTTGTCGCTGGAGTTTATCTCGCATCCCACCATCATCATGGTGAGGAGTAGTAGGGGCGCTATTTTTAATATCTTGTTCACCAATTCTAATTTCCTAATTATTAACTCTTAACTACCTCACCTTATACAGCACCGTCATCTGTACGCCAGAGTTGTTACCTCTCAACTCTCCCCAGTCGGCACCGTAGCCTATGGTGGCTGTGAAGCCCCTCAGCATACTTGTGGCAGGGAAACGGTATGCCGCCTCTATCAGCAGGCTGGTGTTCTCCTTGGGGTAGTAGTAGGGTGCGCTATATGTGCCCCATCCCTTCTGCCAGCTCAGCAGTGCCCTGTAATGCAGTCCCTCGGCAGGGTCGCCGGCAATGCCGAAGTGCCATGCCTTGAAGCGGTTGCAGCGCGGTCCTATGTATCCGTCGGTGTTATATATCGGCGAGAGGTATAGCGGGTTGCCTATGAACTGTCCGAAGTGCTGCCAGCCTGGCATGATGCCGTGGTTATAGTAGCCATCCTTACCACATATATGGTCGCTTATACCCTTCGTGTGGTCGTGGTATATCGGACCGCTCTGGTAGCGTGTCGTCATGTATTCCACCACTGCTTGGTTTAGATACCTGAACCTGCGGAGCTTCATATCCACTCCCCACAGTCCGTCCTTCAAGTCGTAGCGGAAGTATCGGCTATCGACTTTCTTGTTCCATTCGTCACCGTGTCCGTAGCCGTCGTAGTCGAGCAGCAGCATGCTGGAGTGGTCCTCAAAGTAATGGTCCATGTATAGTCCCACCTCCCAGTCCTTTGCCTTCCAGTTGAGCCTCGCCACCCAACTGCCTAAGTGGTTGCCCTCGGCGTTCTGCCATTCCGTGCCTTCCTCTTTTTCTTCTGCTCCTGTGCCGGTGAAGGCGTGCCAGTAAGAATTGAAGTTAGAGCGCACCTTCGTCTCTGTATATGATTTTGTTGACGAGTTGTATTTATACAGCTTGCCTCCAAACTGCGCTGCCATCTCCAGTCCAACGGTGAGTGTCAGTGGAAACTTCTCCTCGTTGCCTATCTTGAGGTAGCCAGCCTTCTGGTGGTAGCGTGTGTTCTTGTTATAGGCATAGTGCGAACTGCTGGCAAATGCCTCTTCCCATCCTCCGTCGGTCATCACGCCGTATGCCATGTGAGCCTTCACACTCACCCACTTCTTCGTGCCGGGCACTGACCAGTAGTCGTTCAGTCCAATCCTCACCTGTGGCACTGGTCTGGCATTGATGCCCAGCGCCTGTGCTCCTGATGACAGTTCGTTGTTCTTCAGTTCCATAGGCTGGTGCTTGGCACCTATCGTCAGCTGTCCAAGTTTGTAGTTAGCCTCCACGAATGCCTGCTGCAACACCAAGTGACTGGTATAGTGCTCCTTGCCTCCCTGACTCTTATAGCCTACAGGTACTATCACGTCGAGACCTGCGTTTACGTCCAACTTGTCATTAGCAAGTTTCTTGTCCCATGCTCCGATGCCTCTCACGTATCCGTTTTGTGCGTTGAGGCTGCTGATGCCGTATTTGTTGGCGTTGAGCCACAAGGGTGTCTTGCTGTTGCTCAGCGAGCCCTGCATCTCCACGTCGAGCGTCCATCCGTCAGTCGCCGTCACGCTTTTCTCCTGCGCCGTTGCCACTGTGGTGACCGTCATCATCAGCCCTGCCAGTATTATGTCTCTTATCTTCATTCTCGTCTTTTTTCTTTAGAAAAAACGTTGCAAAGGTACAAATTATTATGCAGATACACAAAAAACGCCCCACTTCTTCGATGAAATGGGGCGTTTTTGATAATTATTTAATATTTCAATATCTCAATATTTTAATCTCTACAGGAACGCTACCGTCAGACCAGCCATCACGATGCTGACCATAGACATGAGCTTGATGATGATGTTGAGTGACGGACCTGATGTGTCCTTGAACGGATCGCCCACGGTGTCTCCCACCACGGTAGCCTTGTGGCACTCAGAACCCTTGCCGCCGAAGTTGCCTTCCTCTACCATCTTCTTCGCGTTGTCCCAAGCGCCGCCGGCGTTAGACATGAAGATAGCGAGAGTGAAGCCTGCTGCCAGTCCACCAACAAGCAGACCGAGCACGCCAGCCACACCGAGTATCACGCCTACGAGGATAGGGATGATGATGGCAAGCAGTGAAGGGAATATCATCTCGCGCTGTGCAGAGCGTGTAGAAATCTCCACGCAGCGACCGTAGTCTGGCGTTGCCTTGCCTTCCAGTATGCCTGCTATCTCGCGGAACTGGCGGCGTACCTCCTTCACCATGTCCTCGGCAGCTCTGCCTACGGCACCCATCGTGATGCCAGAGAAGAGGAATGCTGCCATAGCACCGATGAACACACCCACGATAACCTTCGGGTTCATCAGGTTAACCTGGAAGTAGTCCATGAAGGCAGGAATGTTGCCTATGTGCTCATACACCTCTGCCATGTGCTGGTCGCCGGCGTTAGCAAGACGCTGCACAGCCTCCTTTATCTCCTCGATGTATGAGGCAAGCAGAGCGAGAGCAGTAAGAGCGGCAGAGCCGATGGCGAAGCCCTTACCCGTAGCAGCGGTAGTGTTGCCAAGAGCGTCGAGGGCATCAGTACGCTTGCGCACTTCCTCACCCAGTTCTGACATCTCAGCGTTACCGCCGGCGTTGTCGGCAATAGGACCGTAAGCGTCCGTAGCAAGAGTGATGCCAAGCGTAGAGAGCATACCAACGGCAGCGATGCCTACGCCATAGAGTCCCTTTGACAGAGCCTCGGCGTTCACGTCCATGTTGAAACCGTTAGCGCAGAGGTAAGAGAGCATGATTGCCACAGAGATGGTAACCACAGGTATCATGGTAGAAATCATACCTGTGCCCACACCCTTGATGATTACCGTTGCGGCACCAGTCTGCGAAGCAGCACTGATTTCCTGTGTCGGCTTGTATGAGTGAGAGGTGTAGTATTCCGTTGCCTGACCGATGATTACGCCAGCCAGCAGACCTACTATTACGGAGCATGAAACGTATATCCAGTTTGGTATGCCGAGCAGGTAGAGTATCACGAATGTTGCTACTGCTATGAGACCTGCTGACACGTTGGTGCCTATGCCGAGAGAGCGCAGCAGATTCTTCATCGTAGCACCCTCCTTTGTCCTTACGAGGAATATGCCGAAGAGAGAGAGGAAGATGCCCACTGCTGCGATAATCATCGGAGCCAAAACATATCTTAGCTGCATATCTGGAGTTGGTTGCTTTGTAACCCAATCAACAGCGTATGCCGTAGCACCGAGAGCGGCAGTAGAGAGTATGGAACCGCAGTATGACTCATAGAGGTCGGCACCCATGCCAACCACGTCACCCACGTTGTCACCCACGTTGTCGGCTATGGTAGCAGGGTTGCGAGGGTCGTCCTCGGGTATGTCTGCCTCCACCTTACCCACGATGTCGGCGCCCACGTCGGCAGCCTTGGTGTAGATACCGCCGCCCACACGAGCAAAGAGAGCCTGCGTAGAAGCACCCATGCCGAAGGTCAGCATGGTGGTGGTGATGGTGATGAGGCTGTCAACGCCTGCTGCATTGAGCACCACGAACCAGATGGCGATGTCGAGCAAGCCGAGACCTACCACTGTCAAGCCCATTACAGCACCTGAACGGAATGCTACCTTCAAGCCTGCGTCGAGGCTCTGACGCGCTGCGTTGGCAGTACGCGCTGAAGCGTAGGTTGCCGTCTTCATGCCGAAGAAGCCAGCCAAACCAGAGAAGAAACCGCCCGTCAAGAATGCGAAAGGCACCCAGGGGTTCTGCAGCTGGAATCCGTAAGCCATAATCGAGAAGATGATGGCGAGCACCACGAATACTAACGTTACCACCTTGTACTGCTGCTTGAGGTAAGCCATAGCGCCCTTGCGGACGTGCTCGGCTATCTCCTTCATGCGGTCAGTACCCTCGTCAGCCTTCTTCATCTGCAGGAAGAAGTACAGCGCCATGCCCAGCGACACTATCGATGCCACCGGCACAAGCCAGAAAACACTTGGAATGTTGTACATTGTCGTCTGTTTTTTTGTTTATTTGTTAGTTAGTAAATGGATAATCCTGAAACAACATTTCTGCAAAATTACAAAAAAACTTTCATTCTGAAAGCAAAACGCCATAAAAATTTTGTCATGTCGAGGAAAATACTTAATTTTGTACCAAATTATCAAACAGGACTCCGAGCTTGCTCGACTGAGCACCAACGGAGCGCAAGAAACCGTAAACCCTAAACCGTAAACCGTAAACCGTAAACCGTAAACTAACATGAATATAAAGCGCCCCGAGGTGCTCGACTGCGATGTCGTGCGCTTCCAGAACGAGAAAGAAAAATGGATGGCATTCGTAGGACTGCTCGACGGCAAGCCCTACGAAATCTTCACCGGCTTGCAGGACGACGAAGAAGGCATCATACTGCCCAAGAGCGTCAACAGCGGCAAGATCATCAAGCACGTAAACAGCGACGGCACCAAGCGCTACGACTTCCAGTTCGAGAACCGTCGCGGCTACAAGACCACCGTCGAGGGGCTCTCGGAGAAGTTCAACCCCATCTACTGGAACTATGCCAAGCTCATCTCCGGCGTGCTGCGCTACGGCATGCCCATAGAGAACGTCATCAAGCTCGTCTCCTCCCTTGAGATGGACGGCGGCATCGACACATGGGCTAACGGCGTGGTCCGCGCCCTCAAGAAATATACTGATGACCAAAATAGCAAACAGTAAACAGTAAACCGTAAACTGTAAACCAAGAAACCGTGAAAACACTCACCCTCCTGCTCCTGTTACTTACCGTCGGCATGGGGGCAAAAGGGCAGACAGGCGACTGGCAACAATATCTCACCGAGCTATACGAAAACGACGAAGAGGCTGTAGTATCAATGGAAGAGGCTTACGAGCACCTTACCCAGTTGGCACTACAGCCTCTTGACGTCAATGCCGTAGAGGTGGACGACCTCATGCAGATACCGGGACTCGACCTCAACCAGGTCAACGACATCCTTGAATACCGCTACCGCTACGGCAGTCTTAGGAGCATTGAGGAGCTTGCTATGGTGGAGAGCATTGACCGCCGTCTGCGCCTCTACCTGATAAACTTCCTCACCGTCAAACCGCAGGCAGCCCCGCCGCTCAGCAGCCTGCGCCACGACATAACCCTCACGGCGCAGATACCCACCTACTACCGTGCAGGCGACATCGAGGCACCGCCACGCACCTGGCTCGGAGCCAACAAGTATGCAGGCAAATACCTCGGCGACCCCGTGAAGCACTCCCTACGATACACCCTGCACGCCGGCAGCAACATTGTCTTTAGCCTCACGGGGGCGAAGTCGGCAGCCGAACCCTTCGGCGGCGCATACAACCGTTGGGGCTACGACCGCTATACCTTCAGCCTAAGCATCAAGAACCAGGGCATCTTCCGCCAGATACTCCTCGGCAATTTCCGTGCGCAGTTTGGCATGGGGCTAATCCTCAACAATAACTTCTCCGTCGGTAAGCAGGGCATGCTCTCCGCCCTTGGCAGACGCATCACCACCTTCTCGCCCCACAACAGCACGAGCGACAACCGCCATTTTCAAGGTGTTGCAGCCACAGCGACGCTGTCACGCCGGCTGTCGCTCTCCGCCCTTTGGTCATACCGCGACGTTGATGCCACGCTCAATGCCGACGGCTCCGTGTCGTCAGTCCTCACCTCCGCCTACCACCGCACGGAGAAAGACATGGAGAAGAAGCACAACACCCGCCAGATGACCACCGCCGTGCACCTCTCATGCGAAGGGCAGCGATGGGGAGTGGGTGTCAGTGCCCTCTATTCATGGCTCAACCGTCCGCTAAACCCCACCTACTCCAAGTCGGGCACGGTGACACAAGGCAAGATGTACCGTCTGTACTACCCTCGCGGCAACAGCTTCCGCAACATCAGCCTCGACTACCGCTATCGCTGGCGCGAGCTGGCTTTCAGCGGTGAGGTGGCAGCAGACGGCGACCTTCACCTCGCCACCGTCAACAACCTCTCGTGGCGCTCGCCCTGGGACGTCACCCTCATGGCGGTGCAACGCTACTACACCTATCAGTACAACGCCTTGTATGGGAGCAGCTTCAGCGATGGCAGCATGGTCAAGAACGAGAGCGGGCTCTACCTCGGAGCACAGTGGGCTGCCAGCCGTAGCCTGACCATCGAAGGCTATACCGACATAGCCTACTTCCCTTGGTACAAGTACCGCGCGGCGGCATCGTCACACTCATGGGACAACAGCCTCATGGCGACACTCCAGAAAGACTGCTGGACGTTCTCCCTGCGCTATCGCATCAAGACGAAACATAGCCTGCGCTTCCTCGCCGTGCTCACAGGTAAGAAATGGAACGCACGCACCCACGCAGAGGCATGCGCCCTGTCGTCCGACGAGCGAAGCCGCGGATTCATCCTTTCGCAGTCCGTCGGCTATCAGTTTTCGCCCATTTCATCGAGAAAAATGCAGATCTACGCCCTCGCCGCATGGTTCAACACCGACGACTACGACTCGCGCCTCTACACCTACGAGCGCGGCATGAACTACACCTTCGGCTCCACGTCATACTATGGCAAGGGCATACGCATGGCGCTTCTGGCAAAGGCAGACGTCACGCGGTGGCTCACGGCACAGGGCAAGATAGGCTACACCGACTATTTCGACCGCAACACCATAGGCACCGCCGAGCGCATGATATTCTCCTCCCACTGCATAGACCTCGACCTCCAGCTGCTGCTCCGTCTATGATGACGTGATTTTTGAACATTGCATAAAAACAGCGGAAAACTGCATAAAAAACCACAGAAAACTGCATAAAGTACCCTGTCTTGCAACGCACTGATAGTCAAGCCGATGCAAGCACCTATGCTTTAGCCTTGTAAAACATATCCTTTTAGCCTCTAAAAGTTATCCTTTTGCCCCCTAAAAGCTATCCTTTTGCCTCCTAAAAGCATCCCTTTCAGTTTCTTGAATATCTTTTTCGAGAAAAATGAATAGATGAAAAATACATATCAGTTACATGCGGGTTACATATCAGTTACATACTATTCACAGCTAATAATCCCTTTATTTATCGGCACTTTCAAAAGCCATTCTTCTATAAAACATGCCTCCAGTTACATACGAGTTACATACACTATGCCCAGAATGGAATATTTATCTGCCGCTCTGCCTCCCTTGACGTCCAAGCGTTGTTCACAGATTCAAGTTCGTAGTATTCACGTTTATGGTGATATTCTATTTGAATAAGCCGCCTAGATAGCGACCAATTAAATTGCGCCCGCACCGTGTTCGCAATTGGATATGTCATATAGAACTGCCTACTTTGTTCAAGTTGTCTTACAGAGAAATCGCTGCCACTCGTACCCCTCATCTTCTCTTGGGTATCGCTTAAAATATTACTTTAACAGATTATATATTGTTGTATCTGTAAATGTCCGCCAAATTTTTAGGTCAATAGGTTGATAGTCATCAAAAAGTTCTTTTATAAAGACAATTTCAAACACCAAGCGGAAATCTGTAGGGTCATTGTCAGGCATACCTTCTTTACGTGTGCCTACGCGGGCTTTTTTTATTAGGTACAAATCACGTATGCCTTTTCGCTTGATATAAGGCATGAAATAATAAAGTTTTCCAAGTTCTACTGTTGACGGGAATCGTTTACCTGTGTAATATTTGACTGCAGATTGTTCAATAAAGCACTTTTCGTTATCTGGTTTGACATTACAAACTAGCACTTTCTTAGAGGCTCGGATAATATCGTCATTAAAGTCGTCGTTGGTATTATACTCTGCAAAGTCTTCGCGAACAATATCATTTTCAACGATGTATTCAGGATAACGCTGCAAAACGTCGAAGAAATCTAACTGTTGGTAATGTACAGTGGTTTTCTTGTGTTTTGAAAGTTCCTCTATGCGTGCCTCAGGCTGAATGAAATGTTCACCCTTTAACGGTGTAGCTTTCTTGTCAAAATTGTAGAAGATAAAACTGCCTCCTCCGTGCCATCCGACAAGTTCAGATATGCCTGTCGTTTCACCGTCGACCACCTTGTTCATGCGTTTAACCACCAACTCAGACATTTGGTTACCTATCTCAATACCTATATAATGGCGATTCAGTTTGTGAGCCGTCGCTATCGTGGTGCCAGAGCCAATAAAACAGTCGAGTACGAAATCACCCTCATTACTTGCAATCTCGATGATACGCTTCAATAATTCTTCTGGCTTGGGCGTTTCAAAAATGTTCTCTTTATCAGGAAAAAGTGTCATCAGCTGTTTTTTTGCACTATCAGAGGTTCCCACTTCATCTGCCAGCCATATGGTTTCAGGCGTAAGCCCTATCTTAGCGTCACGCAAAAACTTCTTTACACGCGGGGTGTTGCTTCCGTTCTTCCCAAACCAAATGTTTCCTTGGGCAATCTCGCGTTTCATGCGTTCTTCATTGTAAATCCAACAGCGACCTTTGGGTGGGTCGTGGTGGACTCCTGTGGGAGAAACTATCGTATAGAACTGACTGGGAACGGCATGTCCAGCCTGTACATTTGCCGTTACCGATTGCCAAGGACCTCGTGGGTCGTTGTCAGGATTTTTATATTTACCGTCAATAAAGTCTGCTCCGACAGGAAGCAGGTTTCTCTTTTTCTTAAACTCCTTGAGGTCTTTGGCATATACCAGTATATACTCATGATTGCATGAGAACACAGCCCTATTTTCACGAGACTTACGCTGCTGCCAGATGATTGTGCCCGCAAAGTTCTCTCTGCCAAAGATTCTATCTGACTCTACTCGCAAATAGGCCATTTCGCTGTCGTCAATAGAAATCCAGATGCTGCCATCTTTCGACATGAGAGGCTTTAGGAGATTCAACACACGTCGCATGTCTCTCAGCCAATCTCCCTGAGTGTTGTTATCGTCATAATAATGATAAGTCTCTCCGTTGTTATAGGGTGGGTCGATGTATATACATCTTATTTTGTTAGCATATTCGGGGTATAATTCTCGCAAAACATCCTTGTTGTCACCATGTATCAGGATATTCTGGCAATCCTCATTGACTGTTGAATATGAGGTGTTGAACGTGAATTTTATGTTATCTCTTATCTGCATATCAATTGTTTGTACAAATTATAAGAACCTCTGCTTCATTTGAGGATTCTAGGAAATGTTTAGTCGAGTTAAGTTTATTATGGGTGAAATGTCCTGCTGACACCACCTCCACATGATTGAAATATTTGTTGGCCCACGTTATCAGCTGACTAATGGTAACCACTCTTGGATGAGAATCCTTGGTCTCATCATATGGGGAGTAAGAAAGTAGCAAGTTCCTGTTTGATTCAGAAATGAGCCTATACATATCTTCAAATGCTTCGGGCGCTTTACTTCTTATACAGAAGGGCGACTGATGACGGTCTTTGCGATAGATCCCATTGCTGACATGAGTCCTGCCATGAATCTTTACCGTCGAAATTTCTGGAATGTCATCCAAAGCCATTGTTTCGAGCACATGGTAGAAGCGACTGTAGTGGTCACGTGTATATGGAGGGTCGGCATAGATGGTTCTTACGTTATCTGGTAGAGTATTCAGACACTCCAAATAGTTACCCTGAAAAGTGGTGTTATCGTGACTTCCCTTGGGGAGTGACACATACTTATCAAGCCATTCCGCAAAGAGTGCCATAGCATCAATGGTCTTATCTTTTATCGCTTTATTATAGACAAGAGATTTTATATTTCCCTTTGAGTCACGTGCTTTTATAGGTTGTGCAAAATGCTTTCCAACCGTGCAGGCAATATCGCTTGTGGTAGAGAGGAGCGCAGCCAGTAGCACGTTCTTATCAGCAGAACGAGAATATCTCCTGATTGCATCCATGATGGAATCAATCTGAACAGCTTGCCGATAGGAAAAATAGACACCGCCATAATAACGAGTGATAAGCGACTCCTTGCCTGTAAGACCTAATGACATTAACTTATCGTTGACCTGACTCTGTGTAACGGAAATAGTCGAATCTATATTCTCTAAATTGTAGACTGCCAATGAACCGTGCTCTACGATGTCTGTCAGCAATTCAAGATTCTTGTCATTTATTGCTTTTTCCTCCATAGCAATCAAAGGAGAGAAGGATTCTGTCAATAATGAATTTTCATCAGAAATACCTGCCAAGAATGATTTGACAGAGTCTTTCGTAAGCGAACAGGGTTGTAGTAGCGCATTGCAAATGACTCTTGAATAGTGCTGAATATCACATGCTGCAACGGGAAACAGGCGAGATAGCTTATACGACACACAACCAGAACCGGCAAATAAGTCGCACACCCCTGAACTTTCAGGGGTTACTTTGCGAACGTTCTCTTCAATGAAATCGAGAAGCCGTAGTTTACTGCCAAGATAGTTGAGTGTCCTGAAATTGAATTCCATTTTAGATAATCAGTTCTGGATATAATGCATGAATAGCTTCCACGTCAGCTATATGACGTCTCATTCCATCAGCCCTGTGTTTTTTGTCGTCAGTCTCCATATACAAATAGCCTTTGATTTTACCATAAGCATCGTCTGATGGCATCAGAAGTTGATAAAGGAAATTTCTATCATCTACTTTTACAAAGATTCCTATTGGACGGTCATTACCTGGAGGATATGGCAGTTTCGTTTCTTCACATAGTAATTCATACCTGTAGTTATGACTCTTAACTTTTACAGAAACTCGTTTGGCGACTTCGCCCAATGTCCCATCTTTTTTGATGTTAGTCATTTTTATATGATTCTTTTGACCTTCTTCTACTCCGAAGAAATGGTGGAATACTTCCTTTGAGAAATTGGCTTGCTTCCACCGGTTTCCACCCCTGGGTATTTCCGCAATCAAGACTGCAGAACCAATTTTGACTGATTTCTCAACTTCTTTTGTAACTTTTTTTGTGGTTTTAACTTGCTTAACCTTTACGAGCCTCTTGGGGCGGAATCCGTCTGGAAATTTCTGAATTGTAGCTTTCTCGAATGTGATGGTCTCTTTCTTCTTATCTTCTTTCTTATCAGTACCATCATCATATCTTTTGGAGCGCTGTTCCTCGGAAGTGATTATTTTATCATTGTATAAATCTTCAATCAGCTTCTGAGTAAGAGGGTATAGGTGAGTCTCTGTTCCTTCTAGAATTCCTTTCCAATAACGGTAGAAATCATCATGAACAGAAGAAGGGTCAATAGTGTCTTTAATCAGCAAAGAACACTCGATATTTTGTACAAGTCCAGGGACTGTCAAATTATTCGAGCCAACAATCAGCGTGAAAATATCTCTGTTTTCGAATAAATACACCTTTGGGTGGAAGATGTTGTTAGAACTGGTGTGATAAATCCGTGCGTCAATATCCCATGTCAGCACTTCTTCTAAGGCCTCTTTAGAAGTTGCCTTTTGGTCAACACCAAGAACAACCTTGATTTTCATTCCTTTAGCTTTACCTTCCTCAATGTATTCGGTGAGAGCAGAGACTCCTCCATAGCTTGCAAACGCCACGAGACATGTAAAACTATCGTAGATATTCGACTCGAATTGTTTGACCAATTCCTTTCCTACAGAGGAATCCTCCTCAATGTTATAGCCTTGTCCAATTATTATGGTTTCCATGTTTAATACTTTTGAATGATTACTCTATTTTGACTTACCCACTAATTTTTCAGAGTTACCCACTAAGTGTATTATAGTTAACCAGTAACTCAAAGAGAGGGATTTTCGTTTGTTTTTTCTATTATATGCTACAAAGTTACTCGTTTTGCAATACGTGACAGCTTACCCCTTCTTTGCGAAGCTGAGGCGCTGTGCCTGCTGCATGACCATCTCAGCGAGGTCGGCATTGGAGGACTGCACGCCGTTGATGTCGTCGAAGAAGCGCTTGAGACCGCTGATGCCGCCGCCGTTCTTGACGATGTGTACGATGCAGAGGTTTTGGATGCCGATGGTCTCGGAGAGGATGTCGATGTCTAACGGTCCGAGCCATGAGAGGGCGAGCTGGTAGGCGTCGTCATAGCTGTCCTGCTTCAGCTGCTCCACGTCGGCGAGGGTTTTCATGCCGAGGCGACGGAGGATGGGGAGGTAGCTCATGGCTGAGGCGGCGTAGATCTCGGCATTGTTGATGGAGGCGATGTAGCGGTTGAGTTTGTCGAAGGGCTGCTGGCGCAGATAGGCGGTGAATGTGTCGCCGTCAAGGGGTATGTCCTCCAGCTTGCCTTGTTCGAGGAGGGCGCCGACATGGCGGCGGTGGGCGGTGATGTCGGCACGTATGCGGCTGAACTCGTTGTCGGCAAGTTCGAGCATGCCGGCGAGACGGCTCAGGGCACGGTGGTACTCCACGGGGGTCTCGATGTCGAGCTTATAGCCGAGGCCGTGCTGTATGTCGGACCATACGTGCTGCAGGGCGGTGCGCATCTGGAGCTCGAAGGCGATGTCGTTGAGTTCGGGGTGGGAGGGGTCGTAATAGGTGGTCTTGGGGATGCGGCAGATATAGTGCAGGGAGTTGTAGCCGAAGCTGTCGAACTGGTGCATCTTGCGCTTATCGACGGAGTTTGCCCAGTCGATGTCGAAGTATTTCTCTGCCATGGAGGCTATGCGGTCCACGTCCTCGTTGTAGTAGGCTATGACGCGCACACCGAGGATGTCGGTGATGTCGCTGAGCGACTGGTATTTGTGGCCTTTGCGCTGCAGCTTGCCTATGAGCGACTGTTCTGCCTTGATGCGTGACTCCATCTGGTTGAGCTCTATGTCAACCTGGCTGACGATGTTGTCCAGTTGCTGCATGACGGCATGGCGCAGCATGATGTATTCGGGCATACGCGTGTGGTATTCCTCGAGTAGCATCTGGTTGTGGAGGTCGAGTTCGCAGTTCATGGTTTACTGTTTACGGTTTACTGTTTACAGTTTGTTATTTTACCTCAAAGAGGTTGAGGAAGCCTGTCATGGTGAAGACGGAGCGTATCTGGGCGTTCATGCCTGTGACATATACGTGGCTGCCCTTGGGCTTGGCGTTCTTCAGTACGCTGAGGAAGAGGCGCAAGCCTGAGGAGGAGATATACTCAAGGGCGGTGCAGTCGAGGATGATGTCCTTGCCCTCGCAGTCGGCGAGGGGCATGAGGTCGCGCTCTGTCTGTGCTGTGGCGGCGGTGTCGAGCCTGCCCTCGAAAAGGGCTACGAGGTTGCCGTCTTGTTCTTTGATAATTGTATTCATATTTTTTTTCTTAATGTAAGGATGTTCTTGCCGTTGAGGCGCTCGTAGTTCATGGAGTCCATTATCTGGCGTACGAGGTGTATGCCGAGTCCGCCGATGGGGCGTTCTTCGGCAGAGAGGGTGGTGTCAACCTCCTTGCGTGCGGTGGGATCGAAGGGTTTGCCGCTGTCGGTGATGGTGAAGCGCAGGCGCACGTCGTCTGCCTGTGCCTCGATGTCGATGTCGCCGTGGGTGCCTACGGGGTAGGCGTACTTCATGACGTTGACAACGGCTTCTTCCATAGCAAGGTTTATCTGGGTGGCGGTGTAGTCGTCGATGTCGAGTGCCGCGCATACTTTCTCGATGAAGTCGGACAGCTGGGGTACTGCCTGCACGTCGTTGGGCAGGGTGAGGTTGCGCAACAGGCGCATGTCGCGGTGCTGCTTAGTGTATCGGATGGCAAGCATGGTGAGGTCGTCATGCTGCTGTGCACCATTGACGAACTTCTCCACAGCGGCGGTGACGGTGGCGCAAAGTTCGCTCGGGATCCCGTTTTCGTTTTCGTAGCGCAGCGTTTCGTTTTCGTTGATAACCTGCTTCATGCGTTCCTCGCCAAACTGTGCGTGGTGTGAGTCTTCTGCCTCGGTGAGTCCGTCGGTATAGAGGAAGATGGTGGCTGGCGGCTCTATCTGCACTTCTTGCAGGGTGTAGTGCCAGTCCTTCATCACTCCGAGCGGTATGTTGGTGTCAACGGAGATATTAACGGGAACGTTAACGGGAACTGGCTCCGCTTTGCGGAGTAAAACAGGCGGACAGTGTCCTGCATTGCTGTAGCGCAGGCGCCCCGTAGGCAGGTCGAGCACTCCGGCAAAGAAGGTGACGAACATATTGGTCTCGTTCATCTCCGTCATGGAGTCGTTCATGGTGGTGAGGATGCGGTCGGGCATAGCTTCGTGAGCCGACACGGTGCGGAAGAGGCTGCGCGTGACTGCCATGACGAGTGAGGCAGGTACGCCCTTGCCGCTCACGTCGCCTATGCAGAAGAACAACTTCTCGTCGCGTATGTAGAAGTCGTAGAGGTCGCCTCCCACCTCCTTTGCAGGCACGAGGGATCCATAGACATCCACGTCGTCGCGCTCGGGGAACGGCGGGAAGGTCTTGGGCAGCATGCCTTTCTGTATGTTGCTGGCAACGCGCAGGTCGTTGCGCATACGTTCCTTTTCTTCGTTTATTTGTGCGAGGCGTCCTGCAGCCTTCGCCGTGCGCCACACGATGAAGCCCATCAGCGCCAGTCCGAAGAGCATGAGGAGGGTGAGGTTGAACAGCACCTTGCGCAGTCCGTAGTATATCTCCCTGTCGGGGCATACCACCGCCATGGCCCAGCCAGAGTCGTCGACACCGCCTGAGCTGATGTACGACGAGTCGTTGGAGAGGCTGATGGGGGTGTAGAATACGTAGTAGAGCTCGCCGTTGTTGTCGCGCACCTCTGCCTGTCCGCTCTTGCCTGCCATCATTTGGCTGTTGACGAAATGGGCGGTGGTGTCTTCAAAGTCCTTGGTGACGTGCTGCACGGTAGAGTGCATGACGAGGCTCTCTACGGGGTAGGCGAGTAGTTTGCCTGTGCGCGAGATGATGAGGTTCTTTGACGATGGGTATATCTGGTCGGCGTTGATGACCTTGGATAGCCAGTCGAGCGACACGTCGGCGGTGAGTACTGCCACTGCCTTGCCGTTCTTGTCGCGAATGGGGAGCGAGTAGGTGCTCATCATCATCTCGCCGCCACCCTTGTCATAGTAGGGCTCGCTCCAGTGTCCCTTGCCCGTATGCATGGGCACGGTGTACCACTCCATGTGGTGGTAGTCGTACTGGTCTGTGCCGAGCTGTTTGCAGTATATGTGCTTGCCCTCCCTAAAAGAATAAGGTGAGAACTGCTTGCCTCGGTCTTTGTAGTAATAAGGCTCGAAGGCTACGGCGCTGCCCACGATGATGTCGTTGTCGGCAAGGAGGCGCAGGGTGACGGGCAGCATGGAGTCGGGACGTGCTATGTCGCGCTCCACCGCCCATGCCATTTCGCGCACTGCCACCTCCACCTCGTTCATCACGTTCTGTATCTTGAGGCTCTTGACGCGCAGTTCGCCCTGGGCACGGTGTGCCACATCCTCCTGTATTCCCTCCTGGGCATACAAATATTGGACGATGCTGGTGATTTCCACCAGCACCGCCGCAATGATTATCAGTATGATGCTTGCCTTTTGGCGCATTATACCTCCTTATTCTTTATACTTTACTCTTACTTGGCAAGCTTGCCGTCAGAGCCGAGTACGTCAACAATCTTGTGGATATACATCTTCTTCATGTTCTCACGAGCAGGACCGAGATACTGACGTGGGTCGAAGTGCTCTGGGTGCTCAGCGAAGTACTTACGGATGGCTGCCGTCATAGCCAGACGAGAGTCAGAGTCAATGTTAATCTTGCATACTGCTGACTTTGAAGCCTCGCGGAGCTGCTCCTCAGGTATGCCTACTGCGTCAGGCAGCTTGCCGCCATACTTGTTGATGGTGTCAACCTCCTCCTGTGGCACTGATGAAGAGCCGTGCAGCACGATTGGGAAGCCTGGCAGCTTCTTCTCTATCTCGTGCAGAACGTCGAATGCGAGTGGTGGAGGCACGAGGCGACCCGTCTTTGGGTCACGTGTGCACTGTGCGGGGGTGAACTTATAAGCACCGTGTGATGTGCCGATAGAGATAGCCAGTGAGTCGCAGCCCGTGCGGGTAGCAAAGTCGATAACCTCCTCTGGCCGTGTGTAGTGTGACTCCTCAGCCACCACGTCGTCCTCAACGCCGGCAAGCACGCCGAGCTCAGCCTCAACCGTTACGTCGAACTGGTGAGCATAGTCAACCACCTTCTTTGTAACAGCAATGTTCTCCTCATAAGGCAGTGAGGAGCCGTCAATCATGACAGAAGAGAAGCCCATGTCTATGCATGACTTACAGGTCTCGAAAGTGTCGCCGTGGTCAAGGTGCAGCACTATCTCAGGATGCTCGCAGCCCAGTTCCTTGGCATATTCCACTGCGCCCTCTGCCATGTAGCGCAGGATGGTTGGGTTGGCATACTTACGCGCACCCTTGCTCACCTGCATGATGACAGGAGATTTTGTCTCAACGGCAGCCTGCACGATAGCCTGCATCTGCTCCATAGTGTTGAAGTTGAAAGCTGGGATGGCATAGCCGCCATCTACGGCGCGCTTGAACATCTCACGGGCGTTAACGAGCCCAAGGTCTTTGTAATTTACCATAGTGTTTTTTTATTATTTAAGTTATATATGTATTTGATTTAGTGGGTATGCAAAGATACGGATTTTAATTAAGAATTAAGAATTAAGGTTTGCGAACCGAGACGTTTTTATGATTTTTTAAGAAAAGAAGGCGACATACCCTCTATTTTCTTGAATACTCGCGAGAAGTATTTGGGGTCGGAGAAGCCGCAGCGGTATGCTACCTCGGCAACGCCGAGGGCTGTGCCCTCAAGGAGGCGGCGTGCGTGGGCTATGCGGTAGTGTATGAGGTAGTCTTGTGGGCTGAGACTGGTGAGCTCCTTGAAGCGCGTGAAGAAGGTGGCGCGGCTCATGCCCATAGCCGATGCGAGGGCAGGGATGGTGAGATCTTCGTCGGCAATGTGCTCGTCGATGTAGGAGCGCACGCGCTCCAGCAGGTCGTCCTTGTCGTTGCGTATGAGGGGTGCCACGTTGTGTATGAAGTTCATGCGCTGCTTGATGGTCTCCTCCTGCGTGCGCATGATGAGGCGCAGACGGTAGATGTATGCCCAGATGGCGGCTATGGTGCCTATCACCGTCATTCCTATTATAATATATAGGAGCACCGCCCAAGGAGTTTCCCAGAAGGTGGGGGTGACGTAGAGGGTGATGGGGCGCACATTGTCGCACCACACTCCAGAGGCGTTGGTGGAGCGCACATAGATGGTATGATAGCCGGCGCTGAGGTTGAGGAACGCCAGGGTGGGGTTGTCGCCCTGCATTATCCATGTGGTGTCGCCGTCGGTGCGGTAGGCATATTTTATCTTCTCGCCCCCTCGCATGGTGAGGGTGGAGAGGCGTAGGTGCACGTCGCGTTCGTTGCTGCCAAAGCGTATGGTGTCCATGAGGTCGGCATCGAAGCTTGCAGGCTGGTTGCTCACGGAGAGGGCAGCGATGCCTATGCGCGGTGTGGAGGCGTCGAGGCTCATGAGTGACGGACGCCACGTTGCCGTACCGTTTTGGGTGCCGGCAATGAGTCCGCCGTTGCCGTCGCCCACTATGTCGGCAAACGTCATTGCCACGCTGCTGCCCCAAGTGTAGAAAGTCTTACGGCTGCTGTCGAGCATAGCCACCGAAGAGGGATAGGCTATCCACAGGTTGCCGCGTGCGTCCTCGGTGATAGACTGCGGTGCGTCGGAGGGTGCTGTGGCGTGGGTGTCGTAGAGGGTGAACGAGGCATTTTCCGTGAGCAGCGACGTTGCCTTCGTACTGCATATACCTGATGTCGGCGTAAGGCAATAGACCATACCTCTTGCATCCTGATACATCATCATCACTTCGTTGTTGGACAGGCTGTGCACATCGTCAGGGCGCCTCACGTTGTGAAAAACTTTCTCCTGCGTCTTAAAGGCGTATATGCCCTTGCTTGTGCCTACACACATGATGCCCTCACGAGTGTATAGCAGCGAGCGTATGCTGAGCGAGCGCTCGTCGGTAGGTAGCCAAGTAAGTTTGTTGTTCTTGTTGATAAATTTCCCGTTGCCATTCCCGTTAATAAAATTCAACCCTCCGCTGTATGTGCCTACCCACAGATTGCCCTTGCCGTCTTGAGCCATGCTATACACATCGTTTGCCGATATGGAATACTTGTCTTTGGGGTCATGGAGGAACTGCTGCATTGTAAAGCCACCTGCGGAAGTCGGCGTAAGCCTATACAGTCCCTTGTCCTTAGTGCCTATCCACATGGTGCCGTCGGCAGTTTCTTCGATGGCATACACTATGCCGAGGTTCATCCGTTGCCCTCCGCTGACGGTAAGCCATCCGTCGGCAGTGCCTTGCCACAGCCTGCCTTTTGAGTCGCGGTGTAGTGCATACACTGCGCTGCCTGTCTCGCTGAAGGTGACGGGTTGCTTTTGTCTGCTCAAGCGCTCCAGTCCGTCACGGCTGTTGTATATCCACACATTGTTTTCCGAATCGACAAAGGTCCTGCCTACCTGTGGTTGGTAAAAGTTTCCGTTAACGTTGACATGCTTCAACTGCCTTGTTTCGGCGTCATAGTAACATAGTCCGCCGCCCTGTGCCATCAATACCATAGTACCGTCGGAATGTTCAGAGAAAAACCAACTGTCGTGCTTGTTCTCGTAATTGCCTTCCGCAGGTAAGTTTACAGTTGTCAGTTTACTGTTTACGGTTGAGAGCATCATTACCCCTGGCAGATTGGTTATCATCCAGTAACGCCCTTGCGAATCGCGGTAGAGCCTTAGCACCTTGGCGATGGTGCCGTCGTAGGGATGCACCGTCCACTTGCCTTTATTTAGTAATAGCAAAGCTTCGTCGGTTGCTACCACCAGTTCACCGTCTTTGCTACCTGACAGACGCAGTATTTTCTTCGATGGAATCGGCAATTTCTGTCGCTTCATTTTCCAACTGCGGGTGTCGAGTTGCCACAGTTCACCGTTAGCGGTAGCAAGGAATACGCATCCCTGCTTTGTCTCCTGCCAATAGTCGAACCTCTTTTGGGGGAAAGCCACACGAGAGCCTGGCACCGTGATGCCTCCCTCGGAGAGTATCCACGCCATGCCACGGCTGTCTTCGTTGATGCTTAGTATCTTGCCGTGCTTCAATCTTCCGTTGGCGGCAGAGTACAGGCGTGCCGAGCTTTCGGGGTTGTCTGTGCTTACGCGGATTGCCTCGTTATTGTCTGTCTGCAACCACACATAGCCGCCAGCCATAGGGAAGATGTGGCGCACGTCAAAGGTGCGTCCCATTGACTTCTCCAGTTTCTCCGTCACGTCTATGAAGGTGGAGGTCCTTACGTCAAAGCAGTAGGGATGGCAGAAAGAGCGGCACCATAGGTTGCCGTTCTTGTCCAGCTTCACGGCATCGAGACGGTCGTAGGGCATCGTCGTGCCATCACCAGGGCGTGTCTTGAACGAGCGGAACGTATCACCGTCATAGCGGTACAGCCCACCCCATGTGGAAAGCCACAGGAAGCCCCTCTCATCCTGCACTATGCCTGTCACCTTCTCCTTCAGCATCCCCTTGGAGACATGAAAAATCCCCTCTGCGTATGCCTCGTTGAGCATCGCCGAGAGGATTATTATTATGTGGAGAAGGTGTTTCATACCTGAGTGCAAATGTACTCATTTTCTATGAAAACACCAACCGTTTCGCAATTAAAAGACTATTTTCCTGCCATTTTTTATTACTATGCCCTTGTAGCCTGCACCAACTTTCTGTCCTGCCAAGTTGTAAGAGTTAAGGTTATCGTTAACGTTCTTGCGCTCCAGTGGGTGCTCAGGCGCTTCGCGGAGTTCGTTAACGTTCTTAATGCCCGTAGCAACAGGCGACAGGGCTATGTAGTAGAGGTATGACTCGCCGCTGGTGCGTGTGATGGTGTATTCACCTGCTGAGGGGAGAGTTGCACTAACGATGTTTGTTGATGGGATAGTCAGTTCTCCCAGTGATGTCACGCTGATGCGCTTGTTCTCTGATGCTGCGAAATAGAGTGTCATTACCATTGGTTCACTGACAGAGAAGGTGACACTTGACGAAGAACCCATCTTGAGGCAGGTGTTATACGTGGTGCCATTGACGGTTACGGTGCCTTTGCTGTTGCTTGTGCTGCCCACGATGGTGAAGCCAGAATTGGTGTCGGCAATAAGGTCAACGATATATCCGCCTGCCGTCACGTTGCCTGGCGTAGGCGTAGGCTCTGGGTCGTCGCCTCCCTCTTCGCCTCCTTCGTCAGCAGGCTTCTCGCCGTCGCCCTGTATGCTGACGATACTGCTGACGTATGATGTTATTGCCGCTTTCAGTTCGGTGTTTATCTCGTGGCTCTCGTCATCGATGCTGTTGTTGAACGTCCACTGTATGTCGCCGCCGTTCATGCGTCCTGCGTATGTGGTGACGATGCCTGCCACCGCGTCGGGGTTGTCGAGCACTGAGGTATAGAAGCCATCGGCAGTGTCGAAGTTGTCATATACGTGTCCGCCCTTCTTTGCCGCCACTGTCTCCGGCACTTTGTCTGTACGGTTCTCCACGAGCCATGCGTCAAACTCCTGCGCGTCGTCCGTCTGGTACATCAGTTTCAAGCCCGTAGCTGTCTCCACCTTATTATTATATGCCTTGCTCATGCCGCCGGGCTGACTGGAGAACGTGCCCTTGTTCTTGTCGCTGGCATACACATAGTCGGTACCCTGACCGGCTATCATCATGGGGCGCTTCACGTTGCGGAAGTAGTTGCCCTCTATGCAGGCATTGGACACCTCTGTGCACCCTATGCCATAGACCGACACACCGTCATAGTAGTTGTTGTATATGTGTGCTGTGGTATGGTTGAGGCGCGGACAGCGAGAGTCGCAATGGTCGAACCAGTTGTGGTGGAAAGTTATGAGCAGGTTGGTCTCCTCCTTTGTTGCACCGCCGCAACCCATCACCTTGCCTGAGTCGAAGAAGTGGTTGTAGGCTATGGTGGTGAGCGTAGAGCGATACTTCATGTCTATCGAGCCGTCGCCCTTCACCTGGTCGGCGTCTGCACCCGGCTTGCCATAGAAGAAGTCGCAGTTGTGTATGAAGTTGTGGTAGTTGTCGGTATCCATCGAGATGGCATCGTCGCCGAAGAGCATTATGGCGAGGTTGCGCACCTCTATGCCGTTGGTGCGCTTAAAACAGATGCCGTAGCCGTAGAGTGCAGCGTCGCTGCCGATGCCCTCTATCGTAATGCCGCCAACGGAACGGTCTGTGGCGTTGCTGCCTTCGAAGTTGAGGTAGTTGCCGTCCTTCAGTCCCGTGATGTCGCTGTCCTTGACGGTTCCCACCACACGTATTATGAGCGGTGTCTTGTCTTTGCCCTTGCCGTAAGCCTGCAATATATTAGCTATGCCCTCGTATGTGGCGGTACTCTTGCCGTCGGCGCTCACCTCACACTTCACCGTGTTTGCCGTGTTAGCCGTAAGGTATATGATGCGTGCCCCTGCCTTTGGCGTACCGTCGAGGTTGTATCCGCCGGGCACCGCACCATCGGTAAAGGCATATCCCTCGCGTGTCAGCGCTATGGTCTCCACGCTCCTTGCCTCTGACTTTGCTATCGCCTCACCGTTCTCGCCGTAAGCCGTCACGGTGAGCGAGTAGTTGCCAGCCTTCAGGCCAGGTATATCGCAGCGCACGTAGCCGTCGTAGGTGCGTATCAGCATGTCATCGGCGGTGGCGTTCACGCCTTCACCTGCATAACTCACCCCGTACCTTGCAGCTCCCTCTACGGCAGCCCATTGTATGGAGGCTGTCTCTATCCATCCTTCGCAGCGCGTCACGTTGACTTCTGCTGCCATTACTGCCGTCATCACGGCGAGCATCATCACACTTGAGAAGATTCTTTTCATTTCCTTTGTTTTCTTTATTGTTTAGTTTATTGGTTTTAGCCTCTTTGCTTTTTGCGTTTCAGTTTTCGGTTGCAAAATTACCTCCGTTTTGCGAAACAGGGGTGGACTAATAACCAAAAAGGGTGGATAAATCGATAATTATCGATGAAATGGGCGTTTTTTGCGAATCTTTTTTTGAAAAAACTCTACGGAAGCAGTTCGGGGTGGATGTTCTTCATGGAGTGCCATAGGCTGTAGCGTGCCTCGGGGTTCATCTGTTCCAGCTGGTGGAAGATGTCGTTGATAGCCTTGCGCTTCGTCACCGTGTCGTAGGGGCATGGCGTCTTTTGCTTCTCGAAGCCGAGCAGGCGCGCCTGTTCCGCTATGAGTTTCTCTGGCACGAGGCACAGCGGACGTATTATCTCCAGCGGATAGTGCTGCATCTTGAGGCGCGGAGGCATGGTCTGCATGGAGCCCTCGAAGGTCATGTTCATCAGCAGGGTGGTGATGATGTCATCCTGATGGTGCCCCAAAGCAACCTTCGTGAAGCCGTGCTCCTTGGCATAGGTGAAGATAGCCTTGCGCCTGTTCCACGAGCAGAGGAAACACTTTGTCTTTTGCTTGCGCTGCGTGATTTTCGTAGCAATCTCTGATTGCTCGTTCCCGTTAAGATTGAACGAGCTATGCAAGATTGTTAGCTTCACCCCCTGCTCCTCGCAAAAACGCTGTATGTAGGAGCGGTCCGTCTCGTAGGGTATGTTGTCCATGATGACGTGTACCGCCTCCACCTCTATGCGCGGCTTATAGATTCGCTGTTGCATTCCCATCAGCTTTACCAGCATCAGCGAGTCCTTGCCGCCAGATAGCGCCACGAGTACCCTATCACCGTCCTCCAACAGCGAATAGTCGGCGCATGCCTTGTGGAATAGTCGTTGAATCTTGTTCATAGGGATGTCAAGGGTTCTATATGCTTGCAAAGGTAATAAAATTTCAGCCTTTCTGCAACAGAAACATCGAGTTTAACACACAGTAGCATAGCTTGTGCTTCAAATTAACTGGTTAATTTTTAAAATTTACTAGTTAATTCGTCAAATTAACCAGTTAATTTATTACAGAAGCAAAGCCATAGTCCTTTTGCGGTATATCTCCTGCCCCAAAGGGGCTTTGCTTTATCCCTCCCGATACTCTAATGGAGTCTTGCCCGTGAGGCGCTTGAAGTATTTGCAGAAGAAGGAGGGGGTGGCGAAGTGCATTTCCTCTGCTATCTGGGCAATGGTCTTGTCGGAGTGGCGCAGTGCCACCTTGATGCGCATGATGATGGCGCGGTCTATCCATTCCTTGGCGGTGATGCCGCTGGTCTGCTTGACTACGCTGCCAAGATAACGTTCAGTGATACACATCTTGTCGGCATAGAAGGCGAGGAGGTGCTCGCGGTCGGCATTTTGGTTTACGAGATAGATAAAGCGGTCGAAGATGTTTTGCTGTCGCGACATGGCGCCGCGCCTCTGGTCTTGGCTTTGACGGTAGAGGGCATCGTAGTGGTGTATCTGTGCGGTGAAGAGACTGCTGACGGTCTGTATATCGTAGGAGGGTTGGTGTACGATGTGCCAGAGGGTATCGATGATGCTCCTTGCCGTGACGACATCGGCAGCGGAGGGGGTAAGCTGGAAGTCGCGCGTCTGTCCGTTGAACGATGCAGGCATCTGTCCTGAGGCGAGGTGGGGGAGAAAGTTGGACGAGAAACCGATGCCGTAGATTTCAAGGTCGGGGGAGAAACGGATGGGGTTTATGATAGCCCCTGGACCTACGAACATCAGGGTACCTGCCGTAATCCTCTTCTCTACGAGGTTGATGTTGCCTCGTATCTCGCCCTGCGTGATGATGCCAAAGCGGTAATCGTCGATGGTGAAGGGAGGCTTCTGGCGTACAAGGAGCCTGAACACCTGCGAACCGCCGTGGATGATGGCAAAGTCGTTGGTTATGAAAACATTGTCATGCATGTCGCGGATATGCGGTTCGAGAATGTTGCGCATACGCGACAGGTTCATCAGTTTAGGTTCGTTCATACGTTTAGAAGTTTAGGCGTTTAGAAGTTTAGGCGTTTATACGTTTAACGGTAAACGGTAAACAGTAAACGGTAAATTTATGCCGCAAAGGTAATAAAAATAGTTGGTAACGTGTTCTTTTTGTTCAAAAATAGTACAAAAAGGACATTTTTTTACATGTAAGGATAACGTATGTATGAAATAATAGCCGTAACTTTGTGGGCGAGAATAACTAAAACGACGATATGCGAGGAATCATCTTAGGACTAATGATGCTGCCGATGGCGGCGCTGGGGCAGACACTGGAGGACTGCCAGAGGGCGGCGGAGCGTAACTATCCGCTCATACAGCAGTATGGGTTGATAGAGAAGACGACGGAACTGACGGTCAGCAACATCCAGAAGGGATGGCTGCCGCAGGTGACGGCAGCGGCGCAAGCCACGCTGCAGAGCGACGTGACGGCGTTTCCCGACAGGATAAGGCAGACCTTCCAGACGATGGGGGTAGATATGGAGGGGCTGAAGAAAGACCAGTACCGCATAGGCATCGACGTGCAGCAGACGGTGTATGACGGAGGTGCCATCAAGAGCCAGAAGGAGATAGCACGCCAGCAGGGCGAGGTGCAGGCGGCGCAGAACGAGGTAAATATATATAATGTACGCAAGCGTGTTAACGAGATGTACTTCGCCTTGCTGCTGACAGACGAGCAGATGACACTCAACAAGGACCTGCAGCAGCTGTTGGCATCGAACGAGAAGAAACTCGCGGCGATGGTGAAGGGCGGCACGGCGGCAGAGAGCGACTACATGAACGTGAAGGCGGAACGCCTTAACGCCTGCCAGCAGGAGGTTAGCCTGCAGGCGCAGCGACAGACACTCGTCAGGATGCTCTCGGCACTGTGCGGCATAGAGGTAAAGGAGGCGGTGAAGCCAACGATGACAGAGGAGAGCGTGGGAACGGTACAACGTCCTGAGCTAAAGGCGATAGATGCGCAGATAAGACTTGCCGACGCACAGGAGAAGGCACTCAATGCGGCGCTGATGCCCAAGCTCGGTGTGTTTGCGCAGGGCTTCTACGGTTATCCGGGCTACAACATGTTCGAGGATATGATGAGCCGCAGGCTGTCATGGAACGGAATGATAGGGGCACGCCTCACATGGAACATCGGGGCGCTCTACACCCGCAGGAACGACAAGGCGAAGCTGAGCCTGCAGCGTTCCATGTACGGCGTGCAGCGTGAGACGTTCCTTTTCAACAACAGCCTGGAACAGATACAGCAGAGCGAGAACATCGGGCGATACAAGAAACTGATGGAGGACGACGAGGAGATAATCGCGCTACGCTCGTCCATACGCAAGGCAGCGGAGTCGAAGCTGGCGCACGATATCATCGACGTGAACGACCTGCTGAGGGAGATAAACAGCGAGAACGGTGCCAAGGTGCAGCAGAGGGTGCACGAGATAGAGATGCTGAAAGAGATTTACGACATGAAATATACGGTGAATTTATGAAGAGACTGATGATAATGGCAGCGGGACTGGCGATGCTGGCAGGCTGCGGAAACAAGGAGAAGGAGTATGACGCTACGGGAGTGTTCGAGGCTACGGAGACGACGGTGGCGGCAGAACAGAGCGGAGCGCTGATGGCATTCGACGTCAGCGAGGGCGACGTGCTGCCCTTCGGCAAAGAGGTGGGGCTGATAGACACCACGCAGATATGGCTGAAGATACAGCAGGCGAGGGCTACGAAGGGTGTGTATCAGAGTCAGAAGCCCGACATGGAGGCGCAGATAGCCGCCACACGTCAGCAGCTGGCAAAGGCGAAGCAGGACCAGCAACGATACAAGGAACTGGTGGCTGACGGTGCTGCGCCGAGTAAGATGCTCGACGACGCAAACAGTCAGGTGCAGGTGTTGCAGAAACAACTCGATGCACAAATATCGACGCTGAGCACCCAGCTTTCAACTCTCGACTCGCAACTCTCAACTGTCGATGTGCAGGAGAGCCAGTTGCAGGACCAGCTGCGCAAGTGCCACATCACGACACCCACCACTGGCACGGTGCTGGAGAAATACGTGGAGCGAGGTGAGTTTGTGGCTGTAGGGAAGCCGCTGTTCAAGATTGCCGACACGCTAAGGATGTTCATACGTGCCTACGTCACCTCGGCGCAGCTGAAGAATATCAAGGTGGGACAGAAGGCGAAGGTATATGCCGACTACGGCGACGGACAGAAGAAGGAGTATGACGGCACGGTAAACTGGATTTCGGGCAAGTCGGAGTTTACGCCCAAGACCATACTGACGGACGATGAGCGTGCCGACCTTGTCTATGCGCTGAAGGTGGCAATAAAGAACGACGGCTACGTGAAGATAGGGATGTACGGGGAAGTTAAATTCAATTAAGAATTGAGAATAGAGGTCAACCATATATCGAAGTCGTACGGCAGGGTGAAGGCGCTCGACGACGTGACGTTCTCCGTGGACAAGGGTGAGGTGTTCGGACTCATCGGTCCCGACGGAGCAGGCAAGACGTCGATGTTCCGTATTCTCTGTACGCTGCTGGTGCCAGACGAGGGGACGGCAACAGTGGAGGGCTTCGACACGGTGAGGCAGATGGAGGAGATACGCAAGAGGGTGGGGTATATGCCCGGACGCTTCTCGCTCTATCAGGACCTTACGGTGGAGGAGAACCTGACGTTCTTCGCGACACTCTTTGGCACTACCGTCGATGAGGGCTATGACAGCATCAAGGCAATCTATTCACAGATAGAGCGCTTCAAGGACCGCAAGGCAGGGGCGCTGTCGGGCGGCATGAAACAGAAGCTGGCACTCTCCTGCGCACTGGTGCATCAGCCCAGCGTGCTCTTTCTCGACGAACCCACCACAGGTGTCGATTCCGTTTCGCGAAAGGAGTTCTGGGAGATGCTCACGATGCTAAAGGAACGCCAGATAACCATCGTCGCCTCTACGCCATACCTCGACGAGGTGCGCCAGTGTGGGCGTGTGGCTTTCCTCGACGAAGGGAAGGTGAGGGGGATAGATACGCCGGAGGTTATCCTCGACAGGTTCAGGGACATATTCAATCCGCCAGGAATAAGTAAGAACGGGAACGGGCTCAGCGAAGCGCCTGAGCACCTACTGGAGCGCAAGAACGTTAACGTTAACGAAAACGTTATTGAGGTAGAGCACCTCGTGAAAGCCTTCGGCTCGTTCCATGCCGTCGATGACATATCCTTCAGCGTGAAGAAGGGCGAGATATTCGGTTTCCTCGGTGCCAACGGTGCAGGCAAGACAACGGCGATGCACATGCTGACAGGACTTAACCAGCCCACCAGCGGCACAGGCAAGGTAGCTGGCTTCGACATTCGCACGGAGCACGAGCAGATAAAGAAGCACATAGGCTATATGAGTCAGAGGTTTTCGCTGTACGAAGACCTGACGGTGGCAGAGAACATAAGGCTCTTCGGCGGCATATACGGCATGAAGGACGACGAGATAGCACGCAAGACCGACCGCCTGTTGGAACAACTGAAGTTTGAGGACCACAAGATCGACCTCGTCGGTTCGCTGCCACTCGGCTGGAAGCAGAAGCTGGCGTTCTCGGTGAGTATATTCCATGAACCATCCATCGTGTTCCTCGACGAACCCACTGGCGGCGTCGATCCTGCCACAAGGCGCCAGTTCTGGGAACTCATCTACGATGCAGCACGTCGCGGCATCACCGTCTTCGTCACTACCCACTACATGGATGAGGCGGAGTATTGCGACTGCATCTCTATCATGGTTGACGGCAAAATCAGCGCTATGGGCACACCTGAAGAACTGAAGCGCACACTCCATCAGCCCGACATGGACCATGTGTTTACTTATCTGGCACGCGAAGCCAAGAGGGGAGACTGATGTTATGAAGCAGTTTGTATCATTCGTAATAAAGGAAGCAAGGCACATCCTGCGCGACAAGCGCACGATGCTCATCCTCTTCGGCATGCCCGTAGTGCTGATGCTGCTATTCGGCTTCGCCATCACCAACGACGTGAAGAACGTGCGCACGGTGATAGTGACCTCGCAGATGGATCACCTGACGCATGCCGCCGTCAACCGTCTCGCCGCTTCGGAATATTTCACCATCACTGCCACCGTCCCCACCCCGAAAGATGCCGAACTTATGATACGCCGACAGAAAGCCGACATTGCCATCGTTTTTGCTTCCAAACATCAAGGTGCGCAGTTTATCGTTGACGGCTCCGACCCCAACATGGCGCAGCAGTGGACGGCATACGCGCAGCAGGTAATTGTCAATAGTCAATTGTCAACTGTCAATTTAAAGTTACTCTACAACCCCCAGATGAAGTCAGCCTACAACTTCGTGCCTGCCATCATGGGTATGCTGTTGTTGCTGATATGTGCCATGATGACCTCCGTCAGCATAGTCCGCGAGAAGGAACGCGGCACTATGGAGGTGCTGCTCGTGTCGCCCGTCCGTCCGCTGTTGATTATCGTGGCAAAGGCAGTGCCCTATCTCTTGCAGGCGTTGCTGATACTTGCCGTCATACTGCTGATGTCTGCCACCGTGCTCGACGTGCCGCTGCACGGCTCGCTGGGTTGGATACTCATGGTCTCGTTCATCTATATCCTGCCGGCACTCTCGTTAGGACTGCTCATCTCCAACATCGCCCAGACGCAGTTCGTCACACTGCTCGTGTCGGCTATGGTGCTGCTGTTGCCTACGGTGATGCTCTCGGGCATGCTCTTCCCCGTAGAGTCTATGCCTGTCATCCTGCAATGGGTGTCGGCTGTCATACCACCACGCTATTATATCGAAGCCATGCGCAAGCTGATGATAATGGGTGTAGGCATCGGTGAGGTGTGGCGCGAGGTGGCTGTCCTCTCCTTCATGACACTGCTGCTGCTCGCCGTCTCCCTGAAGAAGTTCAACAAACGACTGTCCTAATATGATGATAAAGTATTTGATACAAAAAGAGTTTCTGCAGATACGTCGTAACTCGTTCATGCCGAAGATTATCTTCATCTTCCCCATCATGGTGATGTGCGTCATGCCGTGGGTGATGAACCAGGAGGTGAAGAACGTCCGCGTGGATGTGGTGGATATCGACCGCACCACCCTCTCGCAGCAGCTCGTGCACCAGATAGAAGCCTCCAACTATTTCATCTTCAACGCTCAGAAAGCCACCTACCAGGAAGCCCTCAAGGACATCGAGACCTCGAAGGCTGACATCATCCTCGAGATACGTGACGGCAACTATCTCATCGCCGCCAACGCCGTCAACGGCACCAAAGGCTCCATAGGCTCGTCGTATCTCTCGCAGATCCTCACATCATCAACTGCCAACTTGTCAACTCGTCAACTTGTCAACTCGTCAACTCTCAACTTATACAACAAGGGGCAGAACTACAAGGTATTCATGATACCGGCACTTATGGGCATACTGATGATGATGCTCTGCGGCTTTCTGCCTGCGCTGAACATCGTGGGCGAAAAAGAAAAGGGCACCATTGAACAAATCAATGTCACCCCCGTATCGAAGTGGTCGTTCATCCTCGCCAAGCTCATCCCCTACTGGATTATCGCCCTGTTGGTGCTCACGGTCTGCCTTGTGCTCTCGTGGCTCATCTACGGCATCACCTGCCAAGGACCCCTCGCGCTCATCTATCTTCTTGCCATCCTCCTGGCGCTCTTCTTCTCCTCTTTCGGACTTATCATCTCCAACTACAGCGACACCATGCAGCAGGCTATGCTCGTCATGTGGTTCTTTGTGGTGTGCCTCATGCTGCTCTCGGGGCTCTTCACCCCCGTGCGCTCCATGCCCCACTGGACTTACCTCACCACCTACGTCAACCCCATGCACTACTTTGCCGATGCCAGCCGCACCGTCTTCGTGCGCGGCGGCGGTTTCTCCGCCATATCCCATCAGCTGCTCGCCCTCCTCGGCATCGCCTCCGTCATGGGTGTGTGGGCTGTCGTGAGCTACAGGAAGAATTCTTAAATCGCCACGCCGAAGTCGTTCTTCACCTCCTCCATTACGAAGGTCGATTCCAGCGAGCCGAGCATAGGTATCTGTCCCAGCACGTTGAGTATGAACTCCTGATAGTATTTCATGTCCGGCGCGTGCACCTTCAGCAGGTAGTCGTACTTGCCCGATATGTTGTAGCACTCCGTCACCTCCGGTATCTCCTTGATGGTCTCGCAAAACTCCTCCGCATACCTCTTGTTGATGGTTGAGAGCTTCACCTGGCAGAACACTACGAAGCCCTTGTGCAGCTTCTCGGCATCGAGCACCGTCACATACCTTTTTATATATCCCTCTCTCTCCATCCTCTTTATTCGCTCAAAGACGGGGGTGGAGCTCAGCATCACCTCGCGCGCTATCTCCTTTATCGTCAGTCGCGCATTCTGTTGCAGACAGCGCAGTATCCTGATGTCTGTCTCGTCAAGTGTGTCAATAATTGCTTTCGCCATAAACGTTGTTTTGTAGTGATTTTTTCTATTGTGCAGTGCAAATATAAGAATAAATCATGAATTTTTGTCAAAGTTTTAAACTTTTTTGACAAAAATTTGGTAGAATGGAAAAAAGTCCTTACATTTGCAACATCGCAAGTTAGCTCTGTAAGGAGCGGCGGGCGGTCTTATTGATAAGAAGAGACGTTTTCGAACGTCTGTCGTTGTGACTCGTGAATCTCGCAAATTCCATTCATCGCAGCAGACAGATGACAACCGAGACGTCTGCGTGGTACGTTTCCGTATATACATTATTTATATATAGTTCGTACTGGCGTGGGCTAACTGCGTTGTCTATCCTGTGTGATGAGGGCAATGCGAGAGCCTACGAGTCCAGGATAGGCTGAAGAACAGACACCTGCGCCTTTTTTTGTTTGTAAGTAATGAATAATAACCAAAAACTAAATCCGTCTGATTTAGGGGTGTTCGTCAGACAAACAAAAAATTCAATATTATGAAGAAATATATACTTAGCTTATTGGCCCTCTTGGTAGTAACATTCGGTTGCGAAATACTTACTTCGTGTGGCGGAGGAGATGATGATGAAGGAGGAGGTAGCTCTGTACCACAAGAAATATCTGGTATCGTCGGAAGTTGGTATTCGGTACAAACAAAAAACACAAGTTATGCCGGCAAATTCTGTAATATACGTGTTGTTACGTTGAATCCCGACTATACAGGAACATTTACGTGGGCACAATATAACTATGATGACAATGAGCTAAAATACATTGAAAGGTACAGTGGAAGTTACGTCTATAGTGAATATTCCGGTTATCTTCGTTTCCCTGGTTCAACGTTCGGAGAACTAGATATTCTGGAGGTTAACACGAACTCTATTACCTACGAATTTATAAAAGGAGAAACAGAAAATCTTACCCGTGGAACATACAATTGGACAGAAGTAAGTGGTGGCACGATTAAAGATGAAAGTGGTACAATCATACAAGGAGGTAGTGGTAGTGGCAGTAATAGCGGTAGCGGCGGAAGCAGCAGCTCAAGCACAGACCCTCAATGGGGAAAGGTAACAGGCACACTAAAGGCTTCAGGACCTGGCGTTAGCTATTCATCTGTGGCAAGTACTGCCAACGGCAGGACAACAACAGTGGACTATGTCTATTATCCTACCACTGGCAAATATTATGTCTATGGTGGAGCCTGGGATTCCAGTAGTAGCGCAAACGGAGGAAAAGGTCTTCGCTACGATGCACAGAAAGGATATAATTCCATCAAAATAAATGCTGGCGCATATTACGATTCCTCAACAAAAATAAAATATAATTGGGAACTATATCTACGAGTGACCATTCCTTGATACTCTTTGTAGTGTATCAAATAAAAAAAGGTTCAAGACCATCGGCTGGGTCTTGAACCTTTTTTGTGTTTATACAGTATATGGTTGCTATGCTTCTCTTTGCGAAACTGTTGCAAGGGTGTAGTTTGATACGAAAAAGTTTGTCGTCACTTATGCCTTTATTATTGTTTGCTGCGTAAAAATATTCTGTAAAACGGCGGATGTTAGAATGATTTTCTGAATTATGAAAGTTTTGTTGGAACATATTACTATCATATCGTACCTTTGCACTCGGAAATCAAAACAACGCCATTGTTTTTGATAATAAAAAAGGTAAATAACAAATATTAAAAGAAAGGAATTAGACAATGAGTACACAGACAAACAAACTTCACGCAGAAACACTTGCCCTCCACGTAGGACAGGAAGTAGCCGACCCAGCATCTGACGCACGTGCAGTGCCTATCTACCAGACCACCTCGTATGTGTTCCGCAATGCTCAGCACGCAGCCGACCGTTTCGGTCTTCGTGACGCAGGCAACATCTATGGTCGTCTGACCAACTCCACACAGGGTGTGTTTGAAGACCGCATCGCAGCCCTTGAGGGTGGTGTGGCTGGTCTTGCAGTAGCCAGTGGTGCAGCTGCTATCACTTATGCCATTCAGAACATCGTGCTTGCTGGCGATCATATCGTTGCAGCCAAGAACATCTATGGCGGTTCGTATAACCTCATCACCCACACCCTTGCCAATCAGGGCATAGAGAACACTATCGTTGACCCTCGCAACCTTGACGAGATAGAGAAGGCTATCAAGCCTAACACTAAGGTATTCTATTTCGAAACTCTCGGCAACCCTAACTCCGACGTGCTCAACCTTGAGCCTATCGCCGAGATAGCTCACCGCCACAATATCCCTGTGATTGTGGATAACACCTTTGCTCCTATCATCTACCGTCCTCTGGAGCATGGTGCCGACATCGTGGTGCACTCTGCTACTAAGTTTATCGGCGGTCATGGCTCATCTCTTGGTGGCGTAATCATTGACGGTGGCAAGTTCGACTGGAAGGCTAATGCCGACAAATACCCTACTCTCGCTAAGCCAGAGCCATCATATCATGGTGCTATCTTTGCCGACGTAGCAGGTGCAGCAGCCTATGTTACACGTATCCGTGCCGTGCTGCTTCGCGATACAGGTTCCACCATCTCTCCGTTCAACGCATGGATACTGCTGCAAGGCACTGAGTCGCTGCCACTGCGCATAGAGCGCCACGTGGAGAACGCGCTGAAGGTAGTAGAATATCTCAGCAACCACCCGAAGGTGGCAAAGGTCAACCACCCTGCACTGCCCTCACACCCAGACCACGAGCTCTACAAGAAGCTCTTCCCTAACGGTGCGGCATCCATCTTCACCTTCGAGATAAAGGGCGGACAGGAAGAGGCATGGAAGTTCATCGACTCGCTGAAGATATTCTCGCTGCTTGCCAACGTGGCTGACGTGAAGTCGCTCGTCATACACCCTTACACCACCACCCACTCACAGCTGTCACCAGAGGAGCTTGCCGACCAGCAGATTACTCCTTCTACCGTGCGCCTGTCAATCGGTGTGGAGCATATCGACGACATCATCGCCGACCTCGACCAGGCGTTTGACCAATTAGCGAATTAACAAATTGACGAATTAGTTCATTTGCTAATTAGTAAATTAGTAAATTTGGAGAATATAACATATGTATGGTATTGCAAGGGTGCGAGAAAGTTCGTACCTTTGCAACCAGAAAAACGAAACGCAGGTAAACCTGCTACGAAAACGAAACGTTGCTAAAGCAACTACCAAAACAGTTTTCGTAGAGACCAAAGGTCTCGATTCGTAGGTGCGTAAGCACCGCTTCGTAGGGACGACAGTCCCGCTTCGTATGAAACTTTAGTTAAATCATTTCAAAGGAATTAAAAGAATATGGCAATCGCAAAGACACTTACCGAGCTCGTAGGCAACACGCCACTGCTCGAACTCAACAAGTTCTCTAAGGCTCACGGCGTAGAGACACCCGTTATCGCCAAGGTGGAGTTCTTCAATCCTGGCGGATCAGTAAAAGACCGTATCGCCCTCGCAATGGTAGAGGACGCTGAGGCTAAGGGCATACTGAAGCCCGGCGCAACAATCATCGAGCCAACATCAGGCAACACAGGCGTAGGTCTCGCCCTCGTCAGCGCCGTCAAGGGCTACCACCTCATCCTCACCATGCCTGAGACCATGTCAGTGGAGCGCCTCAACCTCGTAAAGGCATACGGTGCCGAGGTGCGCCTCACATCAGGCAAGGACGGCATGGCAGGAGCCATCAAGGCAGCCAACGAGCTGCGCGACTCCATCCCTGGCTCAGTAATCCTCCAGCAGTTTGAGAACCCCGCTAACCCAGCAAAGCACTATGCTACCACAGGTCCCGAGATATGGGAGCAGACCGACGGCACTATCGACATATTCGTAGCAGGTGTAGGCACAGGCGGTACCATCTCTGGTGTGGCAAAATACCTCAAGGAGAAGAATCCTAACGTCAAGGTATATGCAGTAGAGCCTGCCACCTCTGCCGTGCTCAACGGTCAGCCCAGCGGTCCTCACAAGATACAGGGCATCGGCGCAGGCTTCGTTCCTAAGACCTACGGCGCAGAATACGTTGACGAAGTACTTGACATCGACAATGACGATGCCATCCGCACAGGTCGCGAACTCGCACAGCAGGAAGGTCTCCTCGTAGGTATCTCATCAGGTGCAGCAGCCTTCGCAGCAGCCCAGCTGGCAAAGCGTCCCGAGAACAAGGGCAAGAAGATCGTTGCTCTCCTCCCCGACACAGG
>JAFVBX010000108.1 GCA_017479675.1 Prevotella sp. | reverse complement strand
TGGAAAAACTTCTTCAGTATACAGGAATTTGATATGGATGAGACAGCCGTAAAAGCAATAAAACAAACGAATGGCATAAAACAACACTACAACTTAGATGGAAAAAAACTGCCTTATCCAAATAAAGGTGTAAACATTATCAGGTCATCCAATGGGGAAACCCACAAAATATTGATAAAATGAAAAAGCAAAATACTGCAAAAAGACGTTAGATTTGCTACAAACAAATACGTAAGTTCACCCTCATGTGCAATCTTACTGGCTGCAGGTTTAATTGACAAGACGGGAAAAAGATTATAAACAAATTATTAAAGACTATGACATTACATGAAGCAATGACCATTGCCATCAACGAATTGGGTGGCGGAAAGCAACGTATGGAAGATGTTGCTAACTACATTAACGAGCATAAACTCTATACAAGAGGCGATGGCGCTCCTGTACCCACTAATCAAATTAGTGCCAGAGTGCATCAATATCCGAATTTATTTAGCCGTGGTGGAGGATATGTATGGCATAACTGATTCAAGAAAGAGCCGTTGGTAAACTATGCCAACGGCTCTTTGATTAAGGGTTTCCATCCTACCTTTTTTTGTATTCTTCTTATTCACTATTTCTCTTCAGTGCTTCTTCATAAACTTTAATAATGCGTTCACGGAGTGATTGCGGACGGATGACGGTGAGGGAACGGCTACGTGAGAGCAGTTCCATGACGAAATCGTTGGTGATGCGCAGTCGCAGGGAGATACGGAACTCTTCATCATTATCTACGAGTATGTGCTGGGAATGATGCAGGGGAACGGACTTTAGGAAACTGCCGTCGAGGGCATCATAACGGAGTTCTATATCCTCTATCGGCATCTTTGGGTCGTTCCAAATGCCATAGCTGTCGCGAAAGAGTTTTTCGACGTCGATACTTTCATAGCGAACGAACTGGTTGGGTAACACCTGCAAGTCATTTATACGGTCTATGCCGAAACTTTTCAGCGTGTCATCTTCTTTTGCCAACAAATACCATCGTTGGTTACTCTCCTTAAGGAAGTGAGGTGCCACCTGTTTATGTATTACGGTACAGTCCTTGCGATAAAGCACATAGTTAAACTCTATCATGCGTGACTCTCTTATGGCACGCATGAGTGGGTACATCTGTTTGCTGCCTACAGGACGATGATGCTCTGCCAGTATGTATTGCTGCAAGTGCGAATCGCTGTTGATGGCTGTGAGCAAGTCGAAGTCAAGCAGCATCTCGTCGAAGCGATGAGCCATATAGCCAGGTGCACGCTCTATGCTGTACCCATACCCATTGTTCTTTACCTTATAGCCGAACTGCAGTTCTATATCAATAAAGTCACGTTGCAAGGTACGCAGGGTGACGATACGGAATGCCCTTTTCTCCAGTTCGTCGTTAACATAGTTCAGCAACTCTTGAGTGGGTACCGGCTTACTGCTACGCTGTAGGCGGTCGATGGTAAGCAGGTTGCGGATGAGGGTTTCTATTGGTTTCATAAGGTTTATTGTTTGTTGTACGATGCAAAGTTACTAAATAGCGACGACAAACGATGTCGTTCCTTGAATTTTTTCTTAAATATGTCTCCCGTCTCGACTTTTTTTCGTACCTTTGCGTGCAAAATACAAAATAGGAAAGATGATAAACATTAAGACGATACAATGCAACTTGTTGTCGGAGAACTGCTACATCGTTAGCGATGAGACGAAGGAGTGCATGATAGTGGATTGCGGCGCCGTAGGCAGTGCCGAGGAGCAGTATATCAAGGACTACATCAGCGAGAAGGGGCTGACGCCGAAGCTGCATGTGCTGACGCACGGACATTTCGACCATGTGATGGGGGCCAAGTTCATATATGAGACATACGGCTTGCAGCCCGTAATAAGCGAGCAGGATGCAGAGCTATACAAGGACTTCAAGGGCGATGCCGAGTCCGTGGGATATGTGGTGGACTACACACTGCCCGTCATAGGGCGATGCGTGAACGACGGCGACGAGGTGAAGTTCGGCAACCATACGTTCAGGGTTATCCATACGCCAGGGCACTCAAGGGGTTGCGTGGTATATTACTGCGAGGAAGAGGAGATTGCCTTCACGGGCGACACGCTGTTCCGAGGCAGCATAGGAAGGACAGACCTGCCTGGCGGCAGCATGTTCCAGATAATACAGTCGCTGCGTATGCTCACCCAGCTGCCTGACACCACACAGGTGTATCCAGGGCACGGCAGGGAGACGAGCATAGGCTACGAGCTTGCAAGTAATCCGTACTTGGATAGATGAGGGGGGAGTCTGTCATAATGGGCATTGACCCCGGTTCCAACGTGATGGGATACGGGGTGATAAAGTGCGTGGGCAAGACGGCGGAGATGGTGGCAATGGGTGTCATCGACATGCGCAAGGAGAACGACCCATACCTGAAGCTGGGACATATCTATGCACGAGTGACAGGGATAATAGACGAATACCTGCCTGACGAGATAGCCATCGAGGCACCCTTCTTCGGCAAGAACGTACAGTCGATGCTGAAGCTGGGGAGGGCACAGGGGGTGGCGATAGCCGCTGCAATACAAAACTCGGTGCCTATCCACGAATACCAGCCAACGAAGATAAAGATGGCGATAACGGGTACCGGCGGAGCTTCGAAGGAACAGGTGGCTGGGATGTTGCAGAGGATACTGAAGATAAGCAACGACGACATGCCGAAGTTTATGGATGCCACTGACGCGCTGGGTGCTGCCTACTGCCACTTCTTGCAGATAACTTCGCCAGCGGCATCGATGGGCAAGAGTTATAGCGGTTGGAAAGACTTTATAGCGAAAAACAAAGATAAAGTGAAAGGAGACACGAAGAAATGATAATAAAGGTACATAACGGGGTGACGAGGATGCCCGAATGGCGCATGGCGGAGCCTGTGGACTTCGAACTCAACGAGGGTGAGCACATCGCCATCGTGGGACCTAACGGCGGAGGCAAGACGCTGGCGGTGGACATACTGACAGGTAAGCACCCGCTGTTGCAGAACGAGGTAGAGTATGACTTCTCGCCAAAGACGTCGAAGCTGGCATCGGACAACATAAAGTACATAACTTTTCGCGACACATACGGAGGGGACAACGACCGCACATACTACCTGCAACAGCGATGGAACCAGACGGAGATAGACGAATCGACTCCGACTGCAGGCAAACTGCTTGAGAATGCTTTCCTTGCATCAGGCGAGGACACGGAGGAGAGACGCACATTCCAGAAGCACCTGTATGACATTTTCAACCTGCACTACCTGCTTGATAAATACATCATACTGCTCTCGTCAGGCGAGCTGAGGAAGTTCATGCTGTGCCGTTCGCTGATGGGCGACCCGAGGGTGCTCATAATGGACAACCCCTTCATAGGTCTGGACAAGGAGACACGCCAGCAGCTGAGAGAGGTACTGGAGACGGTGAGCAAGGAGCGAGCCTTGCAGATAATACTCGTATTGGCAAAGGACGAGGACATTCCGAGGTTTGTCACCCACGTTGTAGCAGTAGCAGGCAAGACCGTACTGCCGAAGATGACACAAAAGGCGTATTGGGAAGAAAAGGAAGCCAAATGCGTGGACTTAGCGGTTCCGTTACCAGAGGATATAAGGGACGAAATAATCAACCTGCCCTATCGCGACGACGACTACAACACCCACGAGGTGGTGAGGATGAACAATGTCAAGATACAGTATGGCGACAGGGTGATACTGAAAGACCTTGACTGGACCGTGCACAACGGCGAGAAGTGGGCGCTGTCAGGACAGAACGGAGCAGGAAAATCGACGTTGCTCTCACTGGTGTGTGCCGACAACCCCCAAAGCTATGCCTGCGACATAACCCTTTTCGACCAGAAAAGAGGCAGCGGAGAGAGTATCTGGGACATAAAAAAACACATAGGCTACGTATCGCCTGAGATGCACAGGTCGTACAACCGCGACATGCCTGCCATACGCATAGTGGCATCAGGACTGAAGGACTCGGTGGGCTTGTATGTGAAGCCTACGGCAGGCGACTACGAGGTGTGCAGGATGTGGATGAGGTTCTTCGGCATAGAGGACCTTGCCGAGAGGACTTTCCTGAAACTATCCAGTGGAGAACAGAGAATGGTGTTGCTGGCACGAGCCTTTGTGAAAGACCCCGAACTGCTCATACTCGACGAGCCGTTGCATGGTCTCGACACATACAGAGGAGAGATGGTGAAAGAGATAATCGATGCCTTCTGCCAGCGCAGGAACAAGACGCTCATAATGGTGACACACTACAAGGAGAACCTGCCACGGTGCATCACCCACAGTCTCTATCTGAAAAGGCATACTTCCTAAAAACTCCCTAATTATTTGGTCATTCCGATTTATTTTCGTAAATTTGCAAGCAAATATTATATACAAGAACAATGGACAACAGATATATGATGCGTGGCGTCAGCGCTGCAAAGGAAGACGTACATAATGCTATCAAGAACATAGACAAGGGTATTTTCCCACAGGCTTTCTGCAAAATAATACCCGACATCCTCGGCGGCGACCCTGAGTATTGCAACATTATGCACGCCGACGGAGCAGGCACGAAGTCAAGCCTCGCCTATATGTATTGGAAAGAGACGGGCGACCTCTCCGTATGGAAAGGCATAGCACAGGATGCCCTCATCATGAATACAGACGATTTGCTTTGCGTAGGAGCAGTGGATAACATCCTCGTTTCTTCTACCATAGGCAGAAACAAGATGCTCGTGCCTGGCGAGGTGATTTCGGCTATCATCAATGGTACTGACGAACTCCTTGCTGAGATGCGCGAGATGGGTGTGGGCATATATGCTACTGGTGGCGAGACAGCTGACGTAGGCGACCTCACTCGTACCATCATTGTTGATTCCACAGTAACTTGTCGCATGAAGAGAAGCGACGTGATAGATAATGCCAACATACGTCCTGGTGATGTGATAGTTGGTTTGGCAAGCTTCGGACAGGCTACATACGAGAAGGAGTATAATGGTGGTATGGGTTCAAACGGTCTTACCTCTGCCCGTCACGATGTGTTTGCTAAATACTATGCAGAGAAATATCCTGAGAGCTATGACCACGCTGTGCCTGACGAGCTGGTTTATTCTGGCAATTGTCGCTTCGAGGATGAGGTAGAATATAGCCCTGTCAATGCTGGCAAACTGGTTCTCTCCCCTACTCGCACCTATGCTCCTGTCATCAAGAAGCTGCTTGACGAGATGCGTCCAGAGATACACGGTATGGTGCACTGCACAGGTGGAGCACAGACCAAGGTGCTGCACTTCGTAAACGACAACTGCAAGGTGATAAAGGACAACATGTTCCCTGTACCGCCACTCTTCAAACTCATCCACGACCAGAGCGGAACAGACTGGAAGGAGATGTACAAGGTGTTCAACATGGGTCACCGCATGGAGATATACGTTGCGCCGGAGAATGCCGACAAGGTTATAGCCCTGAGCAAGAGCTTCAACATCGACGCACAGATTATCGGACGCATCGAGGAAGGCAAGAAGTCGCTGACGATAAAGAGCGAATACGGAACATTTGAATACTAAAAATGGAAAATAACAGCATACTACAGAAACTTGACGGACTGGAGGCACGTTACGAGGAGGTTACCACACTGATAACCGACCCCTCGGTGATTGCTGACCAACAGCGTTTCGTCAAGTTGACAAGAGAATATAAGGACCTCGGCGACATCATGGCGATACGCAAGCGATACATGGATTGTCTGGAGGCTATCGCTGAGGCGAAAGACATACTGGTGAACGAGTCAGACCCTGAGATGAAGGAAATGGCACGTGAACAGCTGAACGAGAACGAGCCGCTGCTGCCTGGCATAGAGGAAGAGGTGAAGGTGGCTCTCGTGCCGAAAGACCCAGAGGACGCCAAGAACGTACAGATGGAGATACGAGCAGGAACAGGTGGTGACGAGGCTTGTCTGTTTGCAGGCGACCTCTTCAATATGTATAAGCGTTTCTGTGAGTCGAAGGGATGGAACCTCTCCGTCACCGATGCCAACGAGGGCGCGGTAGGCGGATTCAAAGAGATAGACTTCGCCGTGTCTGGCGACAGCGTATATGGTGTATTGAAATATGAGTCTGGTGTGCATCGTGTACAGCGAGTGCCTGTGACGGAGTCAAACGGAAGGATGCAGACGAGTGCTGCCACCGTTGCCGTACTGCCGGAGGCTGACCCATTCGAGGTTACCATCAACGAAGGCGAGATAAAATGGGATACCTTCCGCTCATCAGGTGCGGGTGGTCAGAACGTCAACAAGGTGGAGTCTGGCGTGCGTGCCCGCTATATGTGGAAAAACCCCAACACGGGCGAGACGGAGGAGATACTCATAGAGTGTACCGAGACGCGCGACCAGCCTAAGAACAAAGAACGTGCGCTGGCTCGCCTCCGTACCTATATATACGACAGGGAGCACCAGAAATACGTTGACGACATAGCCAACAGACGTAAGTCGCTCGTGTCAACAGGCGACCGCTCGGCAAAGATTCGTACATACTACTTCCCACAGGGCAGAGTGACGGACCACCGCATAGGCTATACCACACACGACCTGCCAGGATTCCTCGGTGGCGACATACAGGCAATGATTGACGCACTGACCGTTGCCGAGAATGCGGAAAGAATGAAAGAAGCAGAGCTGTAGGAAATTAAGAATTAAGAGTTAAGAATTATGACAAGACAGGAACTGGTAAAACAGATATTCGACAAGAAGAGTTTCCTCTGCGTAGGACTGGACGTTGATCTCAACAAGGTGCCTCAGCATCTGCTGAAAGAGGATGACCCTATATTCGCTTTTAACAAGCAGATAATTGACGCTACGGCTGAATATTGCGTGGCATACAAACCCAACCTTGCTTTCTACGAGGCTTATGGTGTGAAAGGACTCATCTCTTTTGAAAAGACAGTGAAATATATACAGGAGAACTATCCTGAACAGTTCATCATAGCCGACGCAAAACGCGGCGACATAGGCAACACCTCGAAGATGTATGCCCAGACTTTCTTCGGAGAGTACAAGGTGGACGCACTGACCGTCGCGCCTTATATGGGAGAAGACTCGGTAGTGCCCTTCCTCTCATACGAGGCAGAGAAGAAACCTTGGGTGATACTCCTCGCCCTGACATCCAACAAGGGTTCGTTTGACTTCCAGCAGACAACGGACACAGAGGGACAGCGTCTCTTTGAGAAGGTGATAAAGAAGAGCCAGGAATGGGGCACGCCCGATAACCTGATGTACGTTGTAGGCGCCACAAGGGGCGAGATGTTCAAAGACATCAGGAAGGTTGCACCAGAGCACTTCCTCCTCGTGCCAGGAGTGGGAGCACAGGGTGGTTCACTGCAGGATGTTTGCCTGTATGGCATGATAAAAGACTGCGGACTGCTGGTGAACTCAAGCCGAGGCATCATCTTCGCCGACAACACGGAGAACTTCGCAAAGGTTGCCGGAGAGAAAGTCAAAGAGCTGCAGGAGCAGATGGCGAAAGAACTGGCACGACTGTAAACTGTAAACCGTAAACTACAAACCTACACCTTATTATATATATGGAATTCAAAGCACTACAAATAGCGGAACTGATACAGGGACGCGTAGAGGGAGATCCTAATGCTACTATCTACACCTTCGCAAAGATAGAAGAAGGCAAGCCTGGAGCTATCTCGTTCCTCTCAAACGCAAAGTACACCAACTACATATACGACACCGAGTCAAGCGTGGTACTCGTGGACGAGGCGCTGACATTGGAAAGACCAGTGAAGGCAACACTCATCAGGGTGAAGAGCGCATACGAGGCTGTAGCAAAACTGTTGCAGATGTATGACTCAATGAAGCCAAAGAAAGTGGGCATCAGTTCTCTCGCCTTTATCGACTCCACGGCAAAGATAGGCAAGGACTGCTACATAGGTCCTTTCGTGGCGATAGGTCCTAACGTGACCATTGGCGACGGCTGCGTATTCCATCCACACGTCACTATTGGCGAGGGAACCTCAGTAGGCAACAATACAGAGATATACTCCAACGCCGTGATATACCACCACTGCAAGGTTGGCAATAACTGCATACTGCATGCTGGCAGCGTGGTAGGTGCCGACGGATTCGGCTTCGCCCCAAGTGCCAACGGCTATGACAAGATACCGCAGATAGGTATAGTGACGATAGAGGATAACGTCGAGATTGGCGCCAACACGTGTATAGACCGTTCCACAATGGGTAGCACGTATGTACGCAAGGGTGTGAAACTCGACAACCTCGTACAAATAGCCCACAATACTGACATCGGCGAGAACACAGTAATGTCGAGTCAGGTTGGCGTGGCAGGCTCTACCAAGGTAGGCAAATGGTGTATGTTTGGCGGACAGGTTGGAATATCAGGCCATATCACCATCGGCGACAAGGTGCATCTTGGAGCACAGTCTGGCGTTCCTGGCAGTCTGAAGGACGGCGAGAACCTTATCGGTACGCCCCCTATCCCACTGACCAACTATTTCCGCTCATCGGCAATTTTCAAACGTCTGCCCGATATGTACCGACAGATGAACGAAATGCAAAAGACTATCAACGAATTACAAGCAAAGCTTGCCGAACTTACCAAAGAGTAAGCAAGGCAGGCTTGTGTCATATTTAATATGATTAACCTAACCCTAAGAAACGAATGATGACAAAGCAAAACACTCTGAAAGGTAGTTTCTCACTATGCGGCAAAGGATTACATACAGGTCTCAACCTCACCGTGACGTTCTATCCTGCAGCAGAGAACACAGGTTACAAGATTCAACGTATCGACATTGAAGGTATGCCAATAATAGATGCTTATGCAGAACACGTTGTTGACACCAAGCGCGGCACCGTGCTGGGCAAGGGCGATGTACGTGTGAGTACAGTGGAACATGGTCTCTCAGCCCTCTACGCACTGGGCATCGACAACTGTCTGATACAGGTCAACGGTCCTGAGTTCCCTATCCTCGACGGCTCTGCCATGCAATATGTAGAGAAGATACAGGAGGTCGGAATACAGGAACAGAACGCTCCTAAGGATTACTATATCATACGTAAGAAGATTGAGGTAAAGGACGAAGAGACTGGCTCTTGCATAACCATATTGCCTGACGAGGAGTTCTCCATCACGGCGATGTGCTCCTTCGAGTCTAAGTTTATCAACTCGCAGTTCGCCACCATCGACAACATGGAGAAGTTCCCTACAGAGATAGCCTCTGCACGCACCTTCGTCTTTGTGCGCGATATAATGGCGCTCCTGCAGGCTGGTCTCATCAAGGGCGGCGATCTCGACAATGCCATCGTGATTTACGAGAACGAGCAGCCACAGGAGAACATAGACCAACTCTGCGACCGTCTGGGTTATGACCATATCGATGCGACCAAGCTGGGATATATGCAGCACAAGCCACTGACATGGGAAAATGAATGTACCCGTCACAAACTGCTTGACATCATCGGCGACATGGCTCTGATAGGCAAACCGCTGAAGGGACGCATCATCGCAACACGCCCAGGTCACACC
>JAFVBX010000025.1 GCA_017479675.1 Prevotella sp. | reverse complement strand
GGTTGAGGCTAACGCTTTCTCTAAGTCTGCCGAAGAGGCTATCAAGGCAGCAGGCGGTAACGCTGTAGTTCTTTAAGTAAAACCTTTTTTACTTTAAGTAATAATGAAGAAATTTATAGAGACACTGAAGAACTGTTGGAAAGTAGAGGACTTGCGCATGCGACTCCTCATCACAATCCTCTTTGTCGCTATCTACCGTTTCGGCTCTTTCGTGGTTTTGCCGGGTATCAACCCAGCAAACCTCGAAAAGCTGCAGCAGCAGACGGCAGGAGGTCTGATGTCACTTCTCGATATGTTCTCTGGTGGTGCATTCTCCTACGCATCAATCTTTGCGCTCGGTATAATGCCTTACATCTCTGCATCCATCGTAATGCAGCTTGTGGCTATCGCTGTGCCTTCCTTCCAGAAGATGCAGCGTGAGGGTGAGAGCGGACGTAAGAAGATCATGCAGTACACACGCTACCTCACAGTAGCCATTCTGCTCTTCCAGGCTCCCTCTTATCTCATGAACCTCAAGATGCAGTCACCGGGTGCCCTTGCGTCAGGACTGTCATGGTCTGAGTTTATGATTCCTGCAACGATTATCCTCGCTGCCGGTTCCATGTTCATACTGTGGCTGGGTGAGCGCATCACCGACAAAGGCGTGGGCAACGGTATCTCGCTGATCATCATGATCGGTATCATCGCCCGTCTGCCACAGGCTTTCTTCCAGGAGGTAGGCAGCCGCTTCACCGCTATCACTGGTGGTGGTCTTGTGATGTTCATCGCTGAGATACTCATCCTGTATGCAGTAGTTTGCGCAGCAATACTCCTTGTGCAAGGTACACGTAAGCTTCCTGTACAGTATGCCAAGAAGCTCGTAGGCAACACACAGTACGGCGGAGCACGTCAGTACATACCGCTGAAGCTCTTCGCTGCCAACGTGATGCCTATCATCTTTGCCTAGGCTCTGATGTTCATCCCATTGGCTATAGTACAGTACAGCAGCGACAACCTCGGATGGTTCACACGCTCTCTGCTCGACAACCGCAGTCTGCTCTATAACGTAGTATATGTGCTGCTCATCATAGCGTTCACATACTTCTACACGGCTATCACGCTCAACCCGACGCAGATGGCTGAGGACATGAAGCGCAACAACGGCTTCATCCCCGGTGTGCGTCCAGGTAAGGACACGGCAAACTATATCGAGGAGATAATGTCACGCCTCACACTGCCAGGCTCACTGTTCATCGCGTTCATAGCAATCATGCCGGCACTGGCAGGACTGCTCAACGTGCAGCAGGGTTTCTCGCAGTTCTTCGGCGGAACGTCACTGCTCATCCTTGTCGGTGTGGTAATCGATACGTTGCAGCAGATAGAGTCACACCTGATGATGCGCCACTACGATGGTCTGCTCAATTCAGGTCGTACCCGTCCACAGAACGCTATCAGTGCTTATTAAGTCTCGGAGATGGCGATATTCCTAAAGACGGAAGAAGAGATAGAACTAATGCGCGCGGCCAATCAACTGGTTGGACGCACGCTTGGTGAACTTGCCAGGCATATCAAGCCTGGCGTCTCTACCGTCGAGCTCAACAAGATTGCCGACACCTTCATTCGCGACCATGGGGCAACGCCGACATTCCTCGGATTCCCCAATCCCTACGGAGGTCCGTTCCCTGCCAGCATCTGCACGTCGGTCAACGAATGCGTCGTTCACGGTGTACCTCGCGAAGACCAGATACTCAAGGAGGGCGATGTCATCTCCATCGACTGCGGAACACTGCTCAACGGCTATAACGGCGACTCAGCATACACCTTCCCGGTAGGAGAGATAAGCGATGAGGTAAGGCAGTTGCTTCGCACTACGAAGGAAAGTCTGTACAAAGCTATCGAGGTTGCTGTTCATGGTAATCATGTTGGCGACATTGGTCAGACGGTGCAGGACTACTGCGAGGCGCAGGGCTACGGTATAGTGCGCGAGCTCACTGGTCACGGTATCGGCAAGGTGATGCACGAAGACCCGCAGGTGCCCAACTATGGCAGACGCGGCAACGGTCCCAAACTCAAGGAGGGCATGTGCATAGCTATCGAGCCGATGATCACGCAGGGCGACCGCAAGATATGGCTCCTGCCCGACAAATGGTCCGTCGTGACGCGCGACAACAAGTTCGCCGCCCACTACGAGCACACCATAGCGATACGCAAGGGCAAGTCGGAGATACTCTCTTCGTTTGAGGAAATAGAAACCATCGTAAGGATTTAATCATATCATATAACAACAAAGCAAGGCATAGATATATGGCAAAGCAGTCTGCTATAGAACAGGACGGTACAATCATCGAGGCACTGAGCAATGCCATGTTCAGGGTTGAGCTCGAGAACGGCGTACAGATCATAGCCCACATCTCAGGCAAGATGCGTATGCACTACATCAAGATACTCCCCGGCGACAAGGTGAAAGTCGAGATGAGTCCGTACGATCTTACCAAGGGTCGCATAAGTTTCCGTTACAAGTAAGCAACAATACACATTATTATATTATATAATAGCAACAAAAGATGAAGACAAGAGCATCATTGAAGAAGCGTACTCCCGACTGTGTTATCGTACGTCGCAAGGGTCGCCTTTTCGTAATCAACAAGAAAAACCCTAAGTTCAAGCTTCGTCAGGGTTAAAAATTATTAAAAGTTAAATGTTGGCATCTAAATGTTAAAAAACTTTGGGGTGTAGGGGAAAATGTGTACCTTTGCACTTCCGAATTTTTTGGCAATTAGCTAATTAACAAGTTTTTTTATCATTAACAAACAATTATGGCAATAAGAATTGTTGGAGTAGATTTGCCCCAGAACAAGCGTGGCGAAATCGCATTGACCTACATCTACGGAATAGGTCGAAGTAGTTCAGCAAAGATATTGGATAAGGCAGGCGTTAGCCGCGACACGAAGGTGTGCGATTGGACTGACGACGAGGCAGCCAAGATCCGTGAAATTATCGGTGCTGAATTCAAGGTAGAAGGTGATCTCCGTTCAGAGATCCAGTTGAACATCAAGCGCCTGATGGATATAGGTTGCTATCGTGGTGTACGTCATCGTAATGGTCTTCCTGTTCGTGGTCAGAGCACCAAGAACAATGCCCGCACCCGTAAGGGTAAGAAGAAGACTGTTGCTAATAAGAAGAAGGCCACAAAGTAAAGTTTAAAGTTTAAGGTTTAAAATTTTAAAGACAATGGCAAAGAAAGTAGCAACAAATAAGAAGAGAAACGTAAAGGTTGACGCTATCGGTCAGCTTCATGTTCACAGTTCTTTCAATAACATCATCGTGAGCCTTGCTAACTCAGAAGGTCAGGTTATCTCATGGTCTTCAGCAGGCAAGATGGGCTTCCGCGGTTCCAAGAAGAACACTCCTTACGCAGCACAGATGGCAACAGAGGATTGTGCAAAGGTAGCTTACGACCTCGGTCTCCGCAAGGTGAAGGCATACGTAAAGGGTCCGGGTAACGGTCGTGAGAGCGCTATCCGTGCATGTCACAACAGTGGCATTGAGGTAATGGAGATCGTTGACGTGACACCATTGCCACACAACGGTTGCCGCCCACCAAAGCGTCGTCGCGTATAATACTCGCGTAATAATTTTTTATTCATTATATTTTTATTTTAGCAAAATGGCTAGATACACAGGTCCGAAATCAAGAATCGACCGCAGGTTCGGCGAAGCCGTCCTCGGTAAGGAAAAAGTTTTGTCCAAGCGTAACTTCGCGCCTGGACAGCATGGCAATAGTCGTCGTCGCAAGACGTCTGAGTATGGTGTCATGTTGGCAGAGAAGCAGAAGGCTAAGTACACATACGGCGTACTTGAGCGTCAGTTCCGTAACCTCGTTGAGAAGGCAGCCAAGATGGAAGGCATCAAGGGTGTAAACCTCCTTCAGCTCTTGGAGAGCCGCCTCGACAATGTAGTATATCGTCTCGGTATAGCTCCTACACGTCGTGCAGCACGCCAGCTCGTAGGTCACAAGCACGTCACCGTTGACGGCAACGTGGTAAACATCCCCTCATTCCAGGTTAAGCCAGGAATGGTCATCGCAGTGCGCGAGAAGTCAAAGTCACTCGAGGTCATCGAGGACGCACTGGCAGGATTCAACCACAGCAAGTACCCATGGATAGAGTGGGACAACGCCTCTAAGAGCGGCAAGTTCCTCCACCGTCCTGAGCGTGAGGACATCCCAGAGAATATCAAAGAGCAGTTAATCGTTGAGTTGTACTCTAAATAATCATTAAGTTAATGGCGATATTAGCATTTCAAAAACCCGAAAAAGTCGTGATGCTGGAGTCAACAGACAAGTTCGGCAAGTTCGAATTCCGTCCGT
>JAFVBX010000024.1 GCA_017479675.1 Prevotella sp. | reverse complement strand
CGCCACACGCCAGATAGCCGAGAACCCCAAGGCAGAGATATGTGCTTTCAAGGGACAGACCTTGCGCATTGCATGTACGCTCGTTGAGGACAACCGCACGGAGGTGGGCAAGGCTCTCGTTGACAAGATGCCTGTGCTGAAGCCTGCACTCGGTGAGAACGGCGAGAACGGCGTGATGTACTACCTCAAGGATGCCAAGGCAGACTTCTTCAAGATGATGGAGCTGGTAGAGACTATCGAGTTCTGATAACCCCTAAAAAACTAAAGGCTATGAAAGAAAAAGTATTACAGGCTATGCGCGATGCCGGCAAACCAGTGTCAGCAGGCGACGTGACGAAGGCACTGGGTGCCGACCGCAAAGAGGTTGACAAGGCTTTTGCAGAACTGAAGAAGGAGGGCGCCATCGTTTCTCCCGTTCGCTGCAAGTGGGCACCAGCCTGACTGGTTTAATCAAGGTTTCGACAAGAGAGACGCAAATTGAATTCTATGGAAATCAAAGCAGTAAAATTCAGAAAAGACGGTTTCTACAGCCAGCCCTTTGCCTTCGGAGGCGAAGAGGGGGCAAACAAGTTTGACATCAACGTGCGCTATCGCGGCAGTCTGCAAAACTACGTCATTGACACCGGCAAGGAAGTGATATTGGTGGACACAGGTCTGCCGGCAGGTTTTCCAGAGGAGACACCCGACGAGACTTCAATGGCTTATACGGGCAAGGACATCTGTACCTATATGGAGGCTTTCGCCGCCCTTGGTTACAAGCCCGAACAGGTTACCAAGATACTCCTCACCCACCGCCACGGCGACCACAGCGGTGAGCTTCGCTCATTCCCCAATGCGAAGATATATGTCGGAGCAGACGAGGTGCAGGCGGACGAACTACAGGGCTTGCCCAACATCGTACCCGTAAGCTACACCGACGGAGCATACCACAACTTCCCAGAAAGCCAGAAGATATGCGACGGCGTGTGGTTTATCAAGGCTAAGGGACATACCAACGGCAACAGCCTCGTGATAGCCGAGAGCGACGGGCTGTACTATATGTTCCAGGGCGACATCACATACGTTGACGAGGCTTTGTATGCCAACAAGCTTTCAGTGGTTTATGACGACCTGCCTGCTGCCCGAGAGACATTGGACCGTGTGCGTGACTTTGTGCGCAACAACCCTACGGTATATATGGGCACCCACACCCCGCAAGGCTACGAGAACCTTGAGGCAAAGCGTGTGATGGACCTGGACAACCCCGTGCCGACAGTCCTTGCAGAGGTTGACTTCTCCAAGGCAAAGGCTTCAGGCAAGTACGTATGCTCTGTTTGCGGCTATGTGTATGACCCTGCCGAGCATGACGGTGTTGCCTTTGAAGACCTGCCTGACGACTGGAAATGTCCACGCTGCAAGCGAGGCAAGGAAAAGTTCAACAAGGCATAGCATCGGTATTATTGCTAACAAAAAAACTCTCCCACTTTTTTCTGGTGGGAGAGCTTTTTTTATTGAAAAATAGTGATAAAGGGTGGATCGGCTGTATATCCCGTCACCCTGTAACGGAAGAGTTTATTGCCATTATCGCCAGCCGTGACCAGTCCTCCGTTGAGCAGACTGTAAACCCTCTTGCAGGTGCCACACTTAACCGTTGTTTCGTTTTCAAACGAGAGAACGTACTTAGTATTGCGATATTCAAGGTAGCAGTTGGGGCATATCCTATCGAAGACATAGGGATTGTCAGACCTCATCGAGGTTTTGCCAATAAAGAAACCCTTAGTGTTCTCAAGTCCCAGAGTTGGCAGGACTTGACTGGCTATTGATATGGTGCGAGTTTCTGCTGACTTCCCATAAAGCTGTGCCGTCAAATCGTAGGTAGTACCCAGTTGTTTTGAAATATACACTATAGCAAAGGTGTTGTCGCTGGCAAGGGCATCATTGAGTGGCTGGAGTGGTGTCAAATCACCATGATACGCCATATTTGCTTTGTAGGGACAATACTCGCTGACGGTATATTCCTGACACGACGTGAGCAACAGAGTCGTACAGATTACAGAGAATAGATTATAGATTAAAGAACGCATCTTAGTTTATCTATTATTTATAATCTTTTAACTATGAACTGTGAACTATGAACTGTGAATTAACCTATCCACCGCCTCATCGACCTTCTTGAAGTTGAAGCCGTCGAGTATCTGCTGCATCAGTGCCGCTATGCGGTCGTTGCACAGGTTGCCGATGCTGCCCTCGTGGGTGTGGTGTATGTTCTTGTCGGGAGTGAAGTTGCCAGCCTCTATGTCGAGTCCCACCTTCTTGTAGGCATCGCGGAACGGCATACCCTCGGCAGCGAGACGGTTCACCTCCTCAACGGAGAAGATGGCGTCATACATCGGGTTGTCGAGAATGTCCTCGCGCACCTCCATCTTGTTTATGATGTATGCACACATGCGGAGGCAGTCCTTCAGTTCGTCGAAGGCAGGCAGGAACACCTCTTTTATTATCTGAAGGTCGCGGAAATAGCCTGACGGCAGGTTGTTCTGTATCAGCGTAACCTGCACGGGCAGCGACTGCAGCTTGTTGCATTTCGCCCTTATCAGCTCGAATACGTCGGGGTTCTTCTTGTGCGGCATGATGCTGCTGCCCGTAGTGCACTCCTTCGGCAGCTTCACAAACTGGAAAATCTGCGAATTGAACAGGCAGGCATCGAACGCCATCTTTGCCATAGTGCCGGCAAGTCCTGCTATTGAGAAGCCCACGTTGCGCTCCATCTTGCCCCTGCCCATCTGCGCATACACCACATTGTAGTTCATGGAGTCGAAGCCAAGAAGGTCGGTAGTCATCTGACGGTTGAGAGGGAACGACGAGCCATAGCCGGCGGCAGAGCCGAGAGGGTTGCGGTTGGTCATCTTGTATGCTGCCTGCAGGTAGAGCATGTCGTCGGTAAGCGACTCGGCGTAGGCTCCAAACCACAAGCCGAACGATGACGGCATGGCAATCTGCAAGTGGGTATAGCCAGGCATCAGCACGTTCTTGTACTGCTCCGACTTCTGTATCAGCTCATCGAAGAGCGTCTTCGTCTCCTCAACTATCTCGCGCAGGGCAGCACGCGTGAACAGCTTCAGGTCAACAAGCACCTGGTCGTTCCTTGAACGCCCTGAGTGAATCTTCTTGCCCATGTCGCCGAGGGCGCGCGTCAGCATCAGCTCCACCTGTGAGTGCACGTCCTCTATGTCGTCCTCTATCTTGAACTCGCCCTTCTCGCAAAGGTCGTAAATCTTGCGCAGCTCCTTCAGCAACTGAGGCAGCTCGTCGTCGCCGATAAGCCCTATACTGTTCAACATCGTGATGTGAGCCATAGACCCCATCACGTCATACTTCGCCAGATAGAGGTCCATCTCACGGTCTTTTCCCACCGTGAAGCGCTCTATCTCCTTGTTTATCTCAAATCCTTTTGACCAAAGTTTCATCCTGGTTATGAATAGTGAATTATCTATTTTGCCTGCAAAGTTACGAAAAAAAAATGAAAAGCTATGCTATTCGTTAGGAAAAGCTATGCTTTAGGCATGGAAAAGCTATGCTTTTAGGGGCTAAAAGCTATCCTTTTCACCCCCCAAAAGGTATCCTTTTCCAAACCTACAGTTCTATGCTGTCAATACGAAGCCTTTGTATGCCTGCCGGCACGTGCACCTCCACCTCGTCGCCAACCTGCTTGCCCATCAGTGCCTTGGCTATGGGCGATTTGATGGAAATCTTCTTCTCCGCCAGGTTTGCCTCGTGGGGGTTCACTATGGTGTATGCCATGCTGGCACCGTTTGTCATGTTTGTCATGCTCACTTTAGAGAGCAGACCGACGCTATCGGCACCCAACAGCTTCTTGTCGAGCGGACGGGCATTCTCCAGCACTCGCTGCTTGAAGCGTATCCTGCCTAACAGACGCGACTGCTCGCGTCTGGCGGCATGATACTCGAAGTTTTCGCTGAGGTCGCCCTTGTCGCGCGCCTCGATGAGTGCCTGCTTCACTCGTGGGTACTCCACGCTTTCCAGTTGATGCAGTTCGGCTACCAGTTTGTCGTAGCCCTCTTGCGACATGTATTCCATTTCTCCTGTCCTTAGAATATCCTGCCGGTGAGGCGGAAGTTGAGACATGGATAGACGGTAATCTTTGACATCACTTTCACGAAGCCGCCGTCATCGTTGCCTACGTCTTTTTTCGTTACCTCTACCTCGCCCTGTTTCTGGTCTATGAAGAACTTTGGAGTGCTCCAGAACTGTACGCCGAGGTCGAAAGCGAAGGCGAGGCGCGTATTCTTCGGTATAGCCCTGCCGAATCCGAAGCCTACGTATGGCTTGAAGCCTTTCACCTTTACGAAGCCCTTTACCTGACCGCCGTTAGGGGTGAGGAGGTAGTCACCAACCTGTACTCCCAGCACGTCGTACATTCTAATGTCACTCTCATTATACTCCGTTATAGCCTGCATCACCTCCTCATTGTTGGTGGTATAAACTTCAAGCAGCTGTGACTTGCCTGCATAGAAACCTCCAGTGAGGTGGAAGCTACTCTTCTTGAACGGGAAGATATCGAAGAGCAACTTGAAGTCTGCCTTTGTGACTTTTGCATCAAGCCTTACGTCACGTGGCTTGTCGCCCTGATAACCAGTAATCATCTGGAGGTCATTCCACTGACGGTCGTCAATATTCACATTGACATCAATGTCCTTAACCTTAAACGATGGCATTATCGCCATACCCGTACGCACCTGCACATAGTCAGTGATGGGTGCTGCCACCTCAAAACCTATACCTGTGGTACCTACCTCAAAACCTGCACCGAGATGATTGAAGATGTTTGAATCCGCGTGTGCCTGGGTGCCCAATACTGTGCACAGACAGGCGATGATAAATGACTTTTTCATAATGTTAGGTTTTAGTCTTTTGTTGCTTAATTTGTTATATATTAGTGGTTTCCGCCACAAAGATACAACTTTTTTTATAATCTGCAATAGCATTTCATACTTTTTTTGTAACTTTGCACCAGAAAACGATAGAAACAATAAAAAATAATGTCAAAATACGAAAGCAACGTCAAGCAAATAGCAGCATCGGTGGAACAGGTGTATCAGAAGCTGTCGAACCTGGAGAACCTGCGCCCCATAATAGAGAATGCGCAAGACAACGAGGCTCTCAAGCAGAAGCTGCAAGATGCAGGACAAGACCCTGCGCAGCTCGACCAACTGAAGAACGTGGAGCTGACGAGCGACCGCCTCGCCGTGCCTGCAGGCATGATAGGCACACTGGCACTGCGCATCATAGAGCGCGAGGAGAACAAGACCATAAAGTTTGAGACCGAGCAGTCACCCGTACTGGCAAATATGTGGATACAGGTGCTGCCCACCAGCGAGGTGACAACCGCCGACGGACTGCCAGGCACCAAGATGCGCCTGACGCTGAAGGCTGACCTCAACCCAATGCTGAAGATGATGATAGGCTCGAAACTGCAAGAGGGCATCGACAAGTTTGCCGATATGCTCGCTATATTACCTTACCAAAACTAAAACTTTTTCACAATATGACACTACGTAAGTTACTTTCATTTTCGTTGATGCTGCTCTCTACGGCGGCAGCATTCGGTGGTGGCACATCATCACTCGACCTCGGAAAGCCTTTCGGCTTCTGTACACTCAGTTCGCGCACGGCTAACACCACCTACAACATCACGGGTGGCGGATGCTATGAGTATCCTGTTCCATCAAGCGTAAGCTCAAGCAAGGTGATAACGCTCACCTCCACAGGCAAGGACATGAGGAGCACCATCGAGAGCGCCATCAACAACTACAGCGTCATCATATTCGACGGCTCAAAGGGCGACTTCATCCTTTCAAGCAAGATAGGATTCAGCGGTACAAAGAACAAGACCTTGCTGGGAATAAACAATGCCAAACTGTGCACCACATGGTATGCTTCACAGGAGATTATCAACGCACTCGACAAAGCTGGCGTGCCATCCATGAGCACCAGCGGCGGCGGCGGCACCCTGTCTAACGGCACATCTGTCACCGAGGAGGCTGAGTACAACACACGCCGCATCATCATAGAGATGACCGGCGACAAGAGCGAGGCTTACCGTAACTCTGGCGTATTCAGCTTCAGCGGCTGTGAGAACCTTATCATCCGCAACCTGAAGTTCCAGGGACCAGGCTCTATCGACGTGAGCGGTGCCGACCTCATCTCGTTTGTTGACGGCACAAAGCACTGCTGGGTGGACCACTGCGACTTCCAGGACGGCATGGACGGAAACTTCGACATCACGCAGAAGTCGGACTTCAACACCGTCTCTTGGTGCACATTCAGCTATACCAGCCGCTCATACATGCACCAGAACACCAACCTCATAGGTTCATCAGACAGCGAGACGACAGGCTATCTCAACACCACCTTTGCCTTCAACCACTGGGGCACAAACTGTAAGGCACGTATGCCGATGGCACGTGTGGGCAAGATTCACATGCTCAACAACTACTACACCTGCACCTCTGGCGGCAACTGCATCAACCCGCGTAAGAACTCTGAGTTCCTCATCGAGGGCAACTACTTCGCAAAGGGTGTGAAGAGCATCTTCAGCGCATCGAGCGCAAAGGCTGTGACATGGAAGAATACCAACTACTCTGTTGAGGGCAAGAGCGGCGAGTCATCAGGCTCTACCGTGACAGTGCCTTACAGCTATACCGTTGCCGATGCCAGCAAGGTACCTACCGAGGTAAGCACATACGGCGGTGCCACACTCTTCGGCAGTGAGACAGGCGGCGGTGGCGGTGAAGAGCCAACACCGGAAAAACCTGACACACCACAGCTCGTTGAAGGCAACAACTACATCGTAGCAAGCGGTGAGAACGTGTATGACGGCAAGAAGATAGAGTGCAAGAACATCACCATGACCTACGGCAACGACGGTCAGTGGACAGTAGGCGCAAGCGATGCTATGGCAAGCGAAGGCTTCAGCAACCTCGCAGGAGGCAATGTCAACCCTGTCGATGCAAGCGGAAAGAAGTATTCTTCAAGCAAGAACGTTCCTACCACAGGCACTTACTATGTCTTCACTCCTACCTCAAGTGGTACTCTCTACATAGCCTCATACGTATATACAGGCAAGGTGGTTTATGTCACAGAAAATGGCTCTGCTGTATCATTCAAGGCAAACGGCACCACAGTTAGCTCAGGCAACTCTATATCAAGTGATAACTACAACGGCTACATCACCTTCCCTGTGACAAAGGGCAAGACATACTACCTCTTCGGCGAGTCAACCAAGATAAAGATCTTCGGCTTCAACTTCGTGCCAGAAGGAACAGGTATAGCTAACGTTAACGCGAACGTTAACGCGAACATTAACGCTAACGGAAAGGCATACAACCTTGCCGGACAGGAAGTTGACGCAAACTATCGCGGCATAGTAATCATCAACGGCAAGAAGGTGGTTCGCTAAAGTATTAAGTTTAAGGTCTAAAGTCTAAGGTCTAAGGCTTAAAAAGAAAAGGAGGTCTTCCGTTTGGAAGACCTCCTTATTTTATTATCTATAAACAGTAAACGGTAAACTATTCCTGCTTCCACGTGTCAGGACTCTTGCGCCACTCGGCGAGTACGGCAAGGTCTTCCTCTTTTATGTAACCCGTCTTGGCTGCTATGGCGGTGGTATGCTCATAGTCAGAGAGAGTTACGAGTCTTACGTTTGCAGCCTTGAAAGCTTCTTCGGCAACGGGGAAGCCGTAAGTGTAGCTTGCCACCATGCCCACAACCTCGAAGCCTGCCTTACGAAGGGCATCGACAGCCTTGAGCGAAGAACCGCCAGTAGAGATAAGGTCTTCAATGACAACTACCTTGGCACCCTCGGGCAGCGTTCCTTCTATCTGATTGCCCATGCCGTGGTCTTTCGGTTTCGGACGCACATAGCAGTATGGCAACTCCAGTTCGTCAGCAACGAGTGCGCCTTGCGCTATGGCACCAGTGGCAACACCTGCCACAGCCTCAGCCTCGGGAAACTCAGTATGAACGAGGTGTACCAGCTCCTGCTTTACGAAAGAGCGCAGCGAAGGGTACGCCAGTGTCTGACGGTTGTCGGTGTAGATTGGTGACTTCCAACCCGATGCCCATGTGAACGGGTCGTTGGGTTGCAACTTGATAGCCTTTACGGCAAGCAGTTTCTCTGCGAATGCTTCTTTAATCTTTTCCATTGTTATTGTTTTTTTCGGTTTTTCTTTTAAGGACTTTAGAGACTTTAAGGACCTTAAGGACTTTATGGTCACTTTAGGTCACTCTTTATAAACGCTAAGAGCTTATCCACAGCCTCAGCCTCGGGGATAGCCTTCTCCACACACGCCTTTCCTTTGTAGAGCGAAATCTTGTTTGGTCCTGCACCAACATAACCGTAGTCGGCATCAGCCATCTCGCCCGGTCCGTTCACTATGCAGCCCATGATACCTATCTTGAGGGTGTTGAAGCGCTTGTCATCTTTTGCTGCCTCGCTGACAGCAGACTTTATCCTTGCTATAGTGCCGCGCAGGTCGTAGAGCGTCCTTCCACAACCGGGGCATGATATATACTCCGTCTTGGTGAAACGCACGCGTGCCGCTTGCAGTATGCTGTCAGCAAGTTCCCTCTGCTCTACACCTTTATTATATATAGCGAGTTCCTTTGCCTTGCCGTCTATAAGCAAAGCGCCTGCCGTCATTGCGGCTTTCAGTTGCAGGTCTTCAAGGTTTTCTTCGTCGAAATCGAGGAAAAGCGTTTTGTCTTCTATGCGTGCAGCCTCACGTTTTGCTGCACATTCATCGATAAAGCCCACCAGTTTCTTTGCCACAGGTATCTCTGCCTCTGGCTCTTCCGACAGACTTACGCGGATGGTGTCGCCGATGCCTTCGGTTAGCAGTGCACCTATGCCCACTGCCGACTTTATCCTGCCGTCTTCGCCCTCGCCTGCCTCTGTCACTCCGAGGTGCAGCGGATAGTGCATATCCTCCTTGTCCATAGCCTTGACGAGCAGACGTACCGATGTTACCATCACCACCGTATTGCTTGCCTTGATGGATAGCACCACGTCGTTGAACTGCTCACGTTTGCAGATGCGCAGAAACTCCATGCACGACTCCACGATGCCCTCTGGCGTATCGCCGTAACGTGACATGATGCGGTCGGAGAGTGAGCCGTGGTTTACGCCGATGCGCACGGCGGTGTGGTGCTCCTTGCATATATTAAGGAATGGCACGAAGCGTTCCTCTATCTTCTTCAGTTCGGCGGCATACTCCTCGTCTGTGTACTCCAGCTTCTTGAAAGTGCGTGCAGGGTCAACGTAGTTGCCCGGGTTTACGCGCACCTTCTCGCAGTAGCGGGCTGCCACATCGGCAACGTTGGCATTGAAATGCACGTCGGCAACGAGCGGCGTCATGATGCCCTCTGCCTTCAGTGCTGCAGAGATGTTAGCCATGTTCTCTGCCTCGCGCCTACCCTGCGTTGTGAGGCGCACCAACTCTCCGCCTGCGCTGATGATGCGCTTAGCCTGCGCCACGCTGCCTGCGGTGTCGTTAGTGTCGGTGGTGGTCATCGACTGCACACGGATGGGAGCCTCGCTGCCTATCGTTATGTTGCCCACGTGGGTAGTGGTGGTCTGTCTTCTTTTCAATTTTTCAATTTGTCTTATATTCAAACTTCACCTTTGCCAGATCCTTATTGGCTTTCTCTATCTTCTTGCCCAGCCCTGCCTTGTAGGTCTTCAGTCGGGCGGCAACATCCTTGTCGGTAAGTGCAAGCATCTCCATAGCGAGGATGGCGGCATTCATGGCACCGTTCACTCCCACTGTTGCCACAGGTATGCCCGGGGGCATCTGTATGATGGAGAGCATGGCGTCGAGTCCCTCGAGCATACCCTTGATAGGCACACCTATGACGGGCAGCATCGTTGAGGCAGCTATCACACCGGGCAATGCTGCCGCCATGCCTGCCGCTGCTATGATGACCTTTATGCCGCGTGCCTCGGCACCGCGTGCAAACTGCTCCACTGCATCGGGTGTGCGGTGGGCTGACAGCGCATTGACCTCGAAGGGTATCTGCTGGTCGTTAAGGAACTGCATTGCTTTCTCCATTACGGGCATGTCGCTCGTGCTGCCCATGATAATTGAAACTGTTGGATTCATATTGTTTATTTTAGGTTGTTCTAGGTTTTCCTAGGATGTCCTAGGATATCTTAGGGGTTCCTATGATTTCTATGAAAATATCACTGCCGTAAAGCCGGCGAAGAGTCCTATGAGGAAACCGCCTGCCACCTCGCCGAGGGTGTGTAGCCTGAGCAGCGTGCGGCTGGTGCCCACTATGCCGGCAAGGAGTATCAGGGCGCAAATCCACCACAAAGGATTAAAGCCAAAAATAAACGAGAATGCCATCACGGCTCCAGTAGTGCCGCCTATCGCTGCCGTATGTGTGGAGATTTTCCACCAGTGGTTTATTATGGCACAGGGCATCTGTATGGCTATCGCCGCCACCACTATCGAACACATGAAGTGGGGCATGTGCAGGCTCTTCATCACGTAGTAGCACGCAAAGTAGCACGCTATGGAGATGACGTACGGTATCATACGCTCCTCACGCTTCAGCACCCTCAGCAACGACAGTCCCTGGTAGTGGCGGTATAGCCTGATAAGCAACTGCGGCATCACCACCGTGAAGAGCCACACCATCACCACCACCGTCGCCTTATACAGCAGGGGCATCATGCTCAGGTAGCTGAACAAGAACAGCGCCACGAGTCCCATCACCGGCAGGAAAAACGGTGTGAACACTAAGCTTATGTATCTCGCTGACAGCAGCAGCGCGTTCTTTTCTCTCATATTACTTTCTCAATGCCGAGGTGGGTATGCCCATCTGTTCGCGATATTTCGCCACCGTGCGCCGTGCTATGGGGTAGCCGCGCTTCTTCATCTCGGCAGCAAGCTTTATGTCGCTGAGCGGCTTGCCGGCAGGCTCGCCCTCTATCAATTCGCGCAGTGCACTCTTCACCTCTCTCGTCGATACCTCCTCGCCGTCGCCCGTGTCGAACCTCTGCGAGAACAGCGACCTCAGCGGTATGATGCCCCACGGTGTATCTACGTATTTACTGTTACATACGCGAGAGACGGTTGTCATGTTAAGCCCCGTGTCCTCTGCCACGTCCTTCAGTATCATCGGCTTTATATCGCTGTCGTCACCGCTGAGGAAGTATGCCTTCTGTCTCTTCAGCAGTGCCTTCATCGTCAGCCGCATGGTGCGCTGACGCTGGCTCACAGCCTCTATGTACATCTGCGCCCTGCTCACCTTCTGCTGCGCATACACCAGAGCCTCCTTGTCGCGTCGCGTCATCGACGCAGGGTTCTGCCTGTATGCCTCTATCATCTCCTTGAAGTCGCGCGACACACGCAGGTCGGGCACCTTGCCCCTTGTCAGCGCAAACGTCAGGTTGCCCTCCTCGTCACTATCCACCGTGAAGTCGGGCGTCACCTGCTGCATGTTCCTTCCCACCGTCTCACTCAGCGAAGCACCAGGCCTTGGGTTCAGCTTCCTTATCTCCGCCAACACCTCCTCGCCCGTCCTCTCGCTGATGTCCAGCTTCTGGCATATCCTGTCCCATCGCTTGCGCGTGAAGTCTTCGTAACATTCGTCTATCACCCTGTGCATCAGCTTCGTCAGCGGCGTGGGCTTCTTGCGGAATATCTGTATCAGCAGGCACTGCTGCAACGACTGTGCCCCCACCCCCGCAGGGTCAAACGACTGCAATATCGTCAGCACCTTCTCTATCTCGTCCTCGCTCACGTCGATGTATTCATGCACCGCTATCTCGTCGCTCAGCTGCACCAGTTCCTTGCGCAGCAGTCCGTCGCCGTCGAGGTTGCCGATGAGGTATTCCATTATCATCTCCTGCCTCTCCGTCAGCGAGTGCTCATGCACCTGATCGTGCAGCCGGTCGTAGAACGACTCCACGTTGCCGAATATCTTCTCCTCCTGGTCAGCGTCAGGGTCACGGTTGTTGGCGCGCTCGTAGTCCGACGTCTCCATGCGGTCGTCGCTGTCCATGCGGTTTAGCACCTCGTCCAACTCATCCCTGCGCTCGTCCTCCTCGCTATCGTTCCCGTTCCCATTATCGTTAACGTTATCGTTCCCGTTAACGTTCTCATAATCCCCCTCCAATGCAGGGTTCTCGTCCATCTCCGTCTGCACGTTCTGTTCCAACTCAGCTATAGGCATCTGCAACAAGTGCATCACCATCACCTGCTGTGCGTTGAGCCTCTGCTGCTGCTCCTGCGTCAGCCGCTGCTCCTGTATCTGAGTCAGTTCCTGTGCCATGACAGTGCAAAGTTACTAAAAAACGAGAGAAACACCAAATTTATTTATAGAAAAGCATATCTTTTCCCTACCCAAAAGCATATCTTTTAGCCCCTAAAAGGATAGCTTTTAGCTCCTTAAAGGATAGCTTTTCCAACCCTAAAGCATAACTTTTCCTATGCAAAAGCATAGCTTTTCAAAATTATTTAGTAACTTTGCAGGAAAATTTATCAAAAACGAATGGAATATAACTTTAGAGACATCGAAAAGAGGTGGTTCGCCTACTGGAAGGAGAACCAGACATACAAGGTGAGCGAAGACAGCAACCGAAAGAAGTTCTACGTACTCAATATGTTCCCTTACCCCTCAGGGGCGGGACTGCACGTGGGGCATCCCTTGGGCTACATCGCCAGCGATATATATGCACGCTACAAGCGCCTGCAGGGCTACAACGTGCTCAACCCTATGGGCTACGATGCCTACGGTCTGCCTGCCGAGCAGTATGCCATACAGACGGGACAGCACCCCGAGGTGACTACCAACGAGAACATCAACCGCTACCGTGAGCAGCTGGACAAGATTGGTTTCTCATTCGATTGGGACCGCGAGGTGCGCACGTGCGACCCTGGCTACTACAAGTGGACGCAGTGGGCTTTCCAGAAGATGTATAACAGCTACTTCGACGAGGAACTGCAAAAGGCGCAGCCTATCGAGAAGTTGGTAAAGAAGTTGGAGCAGACGGAGGAATGGCAGCAGATGACGGAGAAGCAGCGCTCAGAGAAGCTGATGGACTACCGCATAGCCTTCCTCGGCGAGACGATGGTAAACTGGTGCGCAGGACTGGGCACGGTGCTTGCCAACGACGAGGTGGTTGACGGTGTCAGCGTGCGCGGCGGCTTCCCTGTTGAACAGAAGAAGATGCGCCAGTGGTGCCTTAGGGTATCAGCATACTCTCAGCGCTTGCTCGACGGACTGGAGACCATCGACTGGAGCGAGTCTATCAAGGAGACACAGAAGAACTGGATAGGACGTTCAGAGGGTACGGAGGTAGAGTTCAAGGTTGCCGACTCAGACAAGTCGTTTACCATCTTCACCACCCGTGCCGACACTATGTTCGGCGTTACCTTCAGGGTACTGGCGCCAGAGAGCGACCTCGTGAAGGAACTTACCACGCCTGAACAGAAAGAGGAAGTGGAGAAATACCTGAAGTACGTGGCAGGCAGAACGGAGCGCGAACGCCAGATAGACCATAAGGTGACGGGCGTATTCTCCGGCTCATACGCTATCAACCCCTTCACGGGCGAGAAGAACCCAATATGGATAAGTGAATACGTGCTGGCAGGCTACGGCACGGGAGCCATCATGGCGGTGCCTGCCCACGACAGCCGCGACTACGCCTTCGCCAAGCATTTCGGTCTGCCTATCATACCGCTGATAGAGGGTGCCGATGTCAGCGAGGAGTCATACGACGCCAAGGAGGGTATAGTAAGCAATTCACCGGCGCAGGGCAAGCAAGCCGTAGAGTATGACGGCGAGGCACTTTGCCTTAACGGACTGACCGTGAAGGAGGCTATCAAGGCTACCAAGGAGTTTGTGAAGAAGCACAACATAGGCAGGGTGAAGGTGAACTACCGCCTCAGGGATGCCATCTTCTCACGCCAGCGCTATTGGGGTGAACCGTTCCCTGTATATTACAAGGACGGCATACCGCAGATGATACCTGAGGAGTGCCTGCCTATCGAACTGCCACAGGTGGAGAAGTTCCTGCCAACCGAGACGGGCGAACCGCCATTGGGCAACGCCACCAAGTGGGCGTGGGACGAAGAAAACAGGCAGATAGTGGAGAACTCAAAGATAGACAACAAGACAGTCTTCCCTCTCGAACTATACACCATGCCTGGCTTCGCAGGCTCATCAGCCTACTACCTGCGCTACATGGACCCACACAACGACAAGGCGCTCGTAAGCAAAGAGGCTGACGAATACTGGCAGAACGTGGACCTCTACGTGGGAGGCTAGGAGCACGCCACAGGCCACCTCATCTACTCACGCTTCTGGAATAAGTTCCTCTTCGACCTCGGCGTGAGCTGCAAGGAAGAGCCGTTCCAGAAACTCATCAACCAAGGCATGATACAGGGAAGGTCGAACTTTGTGTATCGCATAAAGGACACCAACACCTTCGTCAGCTTCGACAAGAAAGACCAGTACGACGTCACCCCGATACACGTTGACGTAAACATCGTAGCTGCCGACATACTCGACGTGGAAGCCTTCAAGGCATGGCGACCGGAGTATAACGATGCCGAGTTTATCCTTAACGACAAGGGGCAGTACGTCTGCGGCTGGGCTATCGAGAAGATGTCCAAGTCTATGTTCAACGTGGTTAACCCCGACATGATAGTGGAGAAGTTCGGTGCCGACACGCTGCGTCTCTATGAGATGTTCCTCGGACCAGTGGAGCAGTCAAAGCCTTGGGACACCAACGGCATCGACGGCTGCCACCGTTTCCTCAAAAAACTGTGGGGCTTGTTCTACGACCGTGAGGGCAACTACATCGTTACCGACGACGCACCGACGGCAGAACAAGAAAAGTCGCTGCACAAACTCATCAAGAAGGTAACGCAGGACATAGAGCAGTTCTCTTACAACACCTCTATCTCTGCCTTCATGATTGCCGTGGGCGAGTTGCAGAAGTGCCACTCCAAGGCAATACTCCGCGACCTCACAGTGCTCATCGCACCGTTCGCACCGTTCATTGCCGAAGAGCTCTGGCATACTTTGAACGGGAATGGGAACGTTAACGGGAACAGTGTCTTCGACGCACAGTGGCCCGCATGGGACGAGAGCAAGATGAAGGACTCTGAGATAACCATGCCGGTGCAGTTCTCAGGCAAGACACGCTTCACTATGCAGGTGCCTGCAGATGCAAGCAAGGACGACGTAGAGAAACTCGCCCTTGCCGATGAGCGCACAGCACGCTACACCGACGGCAAGCAAATCATCAAAACCATCGTGGTGCCAGGCAAGATTATCAACATCGTGGTGAAGTAATAATCCAAGCAAAGATAACAATCTGAATGCAAAATAAAAAAGGCTGATGCTTCATTGCATCAGCCTTTTGTTTTACTATATTGTTTTCTATAAACCATAAACGCAGCTCACGCATACTGGTTAAGCCGCTTATGCTGCTCGCCGAGTTCAAGCAGTGCCTTGAACTTCTCCACACGGTCGGGACGCATAGCATCGCGGTGCATCATCTTGCGATTGTGCTTTATCCAGTTGAGCAAGCGGTGTTCCTCCACCCGATGCTTGGATGGATTGCGCCTGTTCGTTTCGATAAAAGTCCTTACCTCGCTATATTTCGACTGCCACTGTTCTTCCTGCGTCAT
>JAFVBX010000023.1 GCA_017479675.1 Prevotella sp. | reverse complement strand
GTCTTCTGAGCGTTTGCTGATACTGCTATAGCAGCAGCAGCGATAAACATTGCAATCTTTTTCATTGTTTAATAAAAATAAAATAAAAATTTGTTTGTTGAATTATCTTTGCTTTAAAATATATCTACTGTTCGTTGATATTTATTGCAGTTGTTTTCTTTTCTTATGCTACGGGTGGTATAGTTTTTCTAAGTATCTAAGTACGTAGTTAGCCTATCCTCCTTTGCATTTTTCGAGTGCAAAATTACGTGAAACCTTTGAAATGCGCAAAAGTTTTTTCACGAATAAACAAAGATACGTTAATTTCTTGATATTTATCAAGGATGTGCACGTGCACGTCAGTTTTTCCGTAAATATTTATTAACTTTGCAGCCAACAAAGTAAGCCTTACACTTTATACGTTACATCTTCAGATATTACACATTATACATTATTTATATACGTACATGCGCGTGAACACACTTAAGAGATTTATTCCTGACGTCCTTGTCGTAATGCTTTTCGCATTGATTTCGTTTGCCTATTTCTATCCGGCAGACATCGAGGGACGCATTCTTTACCGTCATGACTCCAGCGCCGGCAGAGGCATGGGGCAGGAGATAGGTGAGTATAGAGAAAAGACAGGCGAACTGTCACGATGGACTGGCTCCGTGTTCAGCGGCATGCCTACCTACCAGAGTGCACCTTCATACGACAGTGCCCACAGCCTTTCCAGCGTTATTGATGCCTATCACCTTTGGCTTCCTGAGAATGTGTGGTATGTCTTTGCCTACCTGTTCGGCTTCTACATCATGCTGCGCGCCTTCGACTTCCGTTGGTATCTCGCTATGCTGGGAGCTGTGGTGTGGGCGTTCAGCAGCTATTTCCTCATCATCATTGCCGCAGGTCATATATGGAAGGTGATGGCTCTTGCCTACCTGCCGCCTATGATTGCCGGCATACTGCTTGCCTACAAGGGCAAATATCTCGCTGGACTTGCCGTAACGGGCATCTTCACGGCGTTCGAGATTAACGCCAACCACGTGCAGATGACCTATTACTACCTCTTTATTATACTGTTCCTTGTAATAGGTTTCCTCGTTGACACCATACGCCAGCGCCGCTATGCCCACTTCCTCAAGGCATCGCTTGCCTGCATCGTGGGCGGAATGTTGGGCATTGCCGTCAACATCTCCAACCTCTATCACACGTGGGAATACCAGAAAGAGTCCATGCGCGGCAAGAGCGAACTGGTGAAAACCGACACTGGCAACCAGACCTCAAGCGGTTTGGAGCGCGACTATATCACCCAATGGAGCTACGGCATAGATGAGACATGGACCTTGCTTGTGCCTAACACCAAGGGCGGCTCAAGCATGACGGCTATCAGCGACTGTGCGGCAGCTAAGGAGAATGGCAATCCGATGTTTATGGACATATACCAACAGATGGGACAGTACTGGGGCGAACAGCCCGGCACGTCAGGTCCTGTCTATGTCGGAGCCTTCGTCCTCATGCTCTTCGTCTTGGGTTTGTTCATCGTCAAGGGCAGCATTAAGTGGGCGTTGCTTGCCGCAACGGTGCTCAGCATCATGCTCTCGTGGGGACACAACATGATGTGGCTCACCGACCTCTTCATCGACTATGTGCCGATGTATGCCAAGTTCCGCACGGTTGCCTCCATCCTCGTAATAGCCGAGTTCACCATTCCGTTGCTTGCCCTGCTTGCCTTAAAGAAACTTATCGACGAGCCTGACAGCGTGTCAACAACGGTCAAAGGCAAAAAGGTTAACTGGCTCTACGTCAGTTTCACCATCACCGCAGGCATCTGCGTACTGTTCGCCTTGATGCCAACGCTCTTCTTCGACAGCTTTGTCTCAGGTGCCGAGATGCGTGCCCTCAGCCAGATACCGCAGGAAGAGCTCACTCCGTTGCTTGCCAACCTCACCGAGATACGCATCGCCACCTTCGTCAGTGACTGCTGGCGCTCCTTCTTCATCATTCTTGTCTGCACCGCCGTCGTGGTGCTCTATCACATGAAGAAGCTCAATGCTATGGCTATGGCGTGCATCGTCACGCTCGTCTGCCTCTTCGATATGTGGCAGGTGGACAAGCGTTACCTCAATGACGGCATGTTCGTCAGCAACACCCTGCGCACTGCTCCTATCGAACCTACAGAGACAGACCTCGCAATTATGCAGGACAAGTCTCCCGACTACCGTGTGCTCAACCTTGCCAGCAACACGTTCAACGAGAACGAGACCAGCTACTTCCATAAGTCCATCGGCGGCTATCATGCTGCAAAGCTGCGCCGTTATCAGGAGGTTATCGAGGCTTACATCTCGCCCGAGATACAGAAAGCCTTCTCTGCCATCGTAGAGGCACAGGGCGACATGAGTCAGGTGAAGGGCGACAGCGTCATGCCTGTCATCAACATGCTCAACGCCAAATACTTCATCATGCCGCTGCAGGGGGGCAAGACCGCTCCGCTCGAAAACCCCTACGCTATGGGCAACGCATGGTTCGTAAGCAATTTGCAGTACGTGGACAATGCCAACGCAGAACTCGATGCCCTCGGTAAAATCGACCTGCACACCACCGCTGTGGCAGATAAGAAGTTTGAAGCTGCGCTTGGTGCGGCTGTAATACAAGACTCCCTCGCTTCAGTACAGATTACCTCATACGCCCCCAATGAACTGCACTATGACGTAAGTTCCGCAAAGGGTGGGGTAGTAGTGTTCTCCGAAGTGTATTATCCTGGTTGGACTTGCACCGTTGACGGCAGTCCTGTCGAGGTAGGCAGGGTAAACTACATCCTGCGCGCCATCAACGTCAAGCCAGGCAACCACAAGGTTGTAATGGAGTTCCGCCCTCAGAGCATCAAGACCACCGAGACCATCGCCTACACGGCGCTCATCCTGTTGCTGCTCTGCGTCCTCGGTGTCATCGCCCTGCAAGTCATAAGGCGCAAGCATACTTCGTAAATAGCTTACCGCTTTTAAGAATAAGGGACGCTGCTCTTTCCTATAGAGTAGCGTCCCTTATTTTGTTTTTCTTTGTGATTACATATCTCCCATGCGTTTCATTATGTCGCGCAGATAGGAGTCCTTGACATTCTCAAAGTCAGACTTGTCATAAATATACAACAGTTGTAATTCCGTCTCAATTATTCTGACCCTTATTATAACCCTTGCACCTCCGCTCTTGCCTTTTCCCTTTGAAGTGATAGCCATTCGTATCTTACGGGCACCGCCTTCAAGTTCAACACCTTGCATAGGGTCTGCAAGCAGTGAAGCTAACAAACGTTCAAAGTCCGCCTCCATTGATTTATAACGTTTCTTCAAGCGTTTGAATGCTATGCGGAAGTCTTCGGATATTCTAACCCTCATCATAGCGATCTCAACAGTTCAACTGATTGTTCTGGAGTCATGCTTGGTTCGCTCTCTACCTGCTTCATGCTTCGCTTTATGATGCGAGCCAACTTGAAGCTCTGCTCCAGTTCGTTCATCCTGTTCCATCGTCTCAGGCTCATGTTGACGGTTATTCTTTTCGGAGTTTGTTCTATTATTGTAGTCATTTCCTCTCTTTATGTTTATCTGTTCTCGCTTGCAAAGTTAAGGAATTATTTTTATATTGCCAAACTTTAGGGTGAAAATTCTCTTGCCAGGGGCTGAGCAACAGAAAAGAGGGACGCTGCTCTTTCCGTAGAGTAGCGCCCCTTTATTGTTACATCTGTTTCCGATATTCTTTTAATCGGCACTTACTTTGTATGGGTATGTTGCGCTGTCTGCATCTGTATTTGCCTTGACAGAATAGCCGCTTGCGCACCAGCTGTCTTCTGGACGGAAGCTATATTTTCCGCCATAGAGTATGGCAGATGCAGTCCCAAAGCGACGATATATATTTTTAAAATAACCACCATAAATATTCACAATCGATGGATAAGGTGCCTCTCCTGTCATTTCGATTAGTCCATAGGTTCCGCTATTTATGACATACTTATGTCCATCGTTCCAGATATTTCCACAGTCAACATTTTCAAGCATAACGGTTCCATAGCAATATGTGCCTTGTCCATCATAGCCATCAATACCGTGGGTCACTGTTCCATTCTCTATTACGAGAGTTTTATCAAGGATGTTATTTCGTGCATAGACCCCCAAAACAGTATGTCCATTAAGTTCAATTTCACCATCAGCGCGTGTTATGGTGATATAGGTTGTGGTGATGTCACATTCCAGTCTCAATAGAGGATTGGGAGTTTCTTCTGCATTGAATGCACTGATAACGGATGACCAATCAGACGTTGTGGCTACATATGTAACCCTTGAGCCAAAAATTGATGTCCTGCTGTATGTCTCACCAGCCTTGAACGTGGCTTTTGTGGCAGAGAGTGTCTCGCTCTCTTCTTTGTCGCCGCTCTTATATACCAAGGTCTGTGCGCCTGTGTATTGTCCTGCAGGTATGGTGAGGTAAACGGTGTCCTTGCCGCTGTCCGTCCAGCTCTCGCCCAGCGTGGCGCTGCCTTGCAGTCCTGCCTCGGTAGAACCTGCCAGCAGTGTGCACCTGCAGGCAATCCTTACGGCTCGTGCCTTTGGCTTCTCATACTTTTTCTTCATTCTTTGTTTTTTATGTTATTACTAATCTTAATTACCACATATAAACCTTATTCTTTACTTCATTCAACCTTACTCCACCAACCATCTATACACGAACAAGGCACGCCACGACCCGTTGGGATAGGGTCATAGCGTGCCTTGCACACCTATGCTCGCAAGCTTATTGCTCTCTGCTATTAAATGAGAGAAATGGGGGGGTAATTCTACTTGCGCTATGTCTTGTTATGCTTGCTGGCATAGGTCAACCGTATTTCTGCTTGCAAAGGTAATGAATTATTTCGTAACTTCCAAACTTTTGGATGAAAATTGACAGAAAGGAGACGTGGAGGGATGCTAACAAGAGGGGGAGGCTTAGCTTCTGCTTCAAATTTACTAGTAAATTTTTAAAATTAACCAGTTAATTCGCGAAATTAACCAGTTAATTTTTTGTGGAAGCTTAGCTTTACTTTTTCCTAAAGATGATATAAATGATAACGGGGGCGCCAAAGATGGGGGTTACTGCGTTGAGGGGAATGATGAGATTCTCGGGCAGTTGGCAGATGATGTTGCACAGCAGGGCTATTGATGCTCCGCAGAGCATGGTGGCGGGCAGCAGCACGCGGTGGTCGGAGGTGCGCACTATGAGGCGTGCGATATGTGGCACGGCAAGTCCGATGAAGGCTATGGGACCGCAATAGGCTGTCGCCGTAGCTGTAAGGATGCCTGTGGCTATGAGCAGCCAACGGCGTACGCTGTGGGTGTTGATGCCGAGGTTGGTGGCATAGCCTTCGCCAAGCAACAGGGCGTTGAGGGGTTTGATGAGCAGGATGCTGAGCAACAGTCCCAGGATGCTGACGACGGAGAAGAAGGGCAGCTGGCTGAGCGTGACGTCGGAGAAGCTGCCCATGCCCCACATGACGTAGCTGTGCAGGTTGTCGGCATTGGCAAAGATGTTGAGCAACATGACGATTGACGACGCCAGATAGCTCACCATGATGCCCACGATGAGGAGCATGATGCTGCTCGAAACTACCGATGAAACCGCCAAAAGCAGGAAGATGATGAGCAACGAACCGAGGAAGGCACCGATGACGACGGCGAGAGAGCCGATGAATAATACCCCCTCCTGCTCCCCAAGGGGGAGAGCGTCGTTTCCAAATGAGATGATGCCGCCCAGGATGAGCATCACGAGGGCGACGCCGACACTGGCTCCGTTGGTGATGCCGAGTATCGACGGACCGGCAAGGGGATTGCGAAAGGCTGTCTGCAACAGCAAGCCCGACACGGCAAGGTTGGCACCGCACAGCATCGCCGTGATGCTCTGTGGCACACGCGACTCCATAATGATGTAGCGCCAGCTCTCCTTTTCCACCTCTCCGCCCGTCAGCGAGTGCCACACTTCGATGGCTGGGATGGAGACGGAGCCGCAAAGTAGGTTTGCTATAAGTATAACAAGGAATACTGCTATTGCAAATAAGCTCTTTTTCATTTCGTTACTTCAGTTTCTTATAATAACGCAACTCGTAGCCTTTAAGTACGTCGGGATGCAGAATCTTTACATATTCCTTCAGCAGGATGTTGGGATGGAAGGGCGCTTCCTCGTAGTATGGCACGAGGCTGAGGTTACACTGATAGACGTTGCCTGTGGTGAATGCCTTCATCTTACCGTAGTTGCCCCATTCACTGGCAAGCTGTTGGCTGGTGATGTCAACAGCCTGGTTGTACTTGAACATCCAGATGTCAGCCTGCTGCGCACGGTCAAACACCACTTCGGGCGAATAAGGCACGCTGCCAGAGGCGGGCTCGTCGCTGAATATGTAGTCGGCACCGGCATCGGCAAGCAGTCCGCCGACGGTGCTGTTGGCACCTGCCACATACCATGTAGAGCCGTATTTCTTCTCTGTCACTACGGTGGGCTTGTCCTTTATGTCGCCCACGAGAGCCTTCGTGGCGTTATAGTCGTCCTCTACGGCGCGGAAGAGGCTTTCGGCTTCCTTCTCCTTGCCTAACAGCAAGCCGTAGAAGCGCATCCACTCAGCCCTGCCGAGGGCGCTGTTCTCCATGTAGTCGGCACATTCTATGATGGGTATGCCGAGCTTGCCGAGCTTGCCGTAGCTGCCTGCATTCTCAAATGGCGACAGCAAGATGGCATCGGGGTTGAGGTCGATAATCTTTTCAAGGTCGGGGTTGGTACCCAGTCCGCAGTCGGTTATCTTGCCTGAAGCCACGTCAGCCTGTATCTTGTCAAGGTACATATATTCCTTGTCGCACACGCCTTTGATGGCGTCATAGCCGCCAAGCTCGTCGATGAGTCCTGTATGCACCGAGGTATAGACTATTGTTTTCTGCAAGGGAGTGCGCACCAGTTCGCCCTGAGGTAAGTTCTTTGGTACCTCGGCATCGCGTGGCACGAGGATGTAACGGTGGAGCAACCTTCCCTCCCCCTGTAGGGGGGAGTTAGAGGGGGCTTCTTTCCAAGGATCTTTCACTTCCGCCACGATGTAGCCGTCGCCTTGCTTCAGTGTCAACAGGCGGGCATAGCGCAACTCGATGTCTTCCTCATTAAAAGCGGCAGTGCTGCCGCCCTTGCATGAGGCAAGGACAGACAGCACCGCCAAGGTTATTACGATACAAAGATTTTTCATATTTTACTTGAGTACCTTGCGTACAGAACCATCGCTCAACTTTATGATGCTGATGCCTCTTTTGGCAGAAGAGACACGACGACCGAGTGCATCGAAGAGGTTTGCAGCACTTGCGCCTTCGGCATTTACTTCGTTGATGCCAGTAGGCGTAAGGTCAACGTTCTTCTCTGGCAAGGTCTCCGTTCCCTCTGCACCGAAGTTGTCGAAGCAGAAGTAAGCAGGAGTTTTCATGCCAAAGGTGGGGTCATTATCGCTACTTGTCAGTTCGAAGCCGAGTTTCTTCACCTTACCGAGGCTGCTGAGGTCAACATAGCGCCAGTCGTTGATGATGTAAGCCTTGTCGGCATCACGCAGGTCAGCAAGATAGTACTCCTTGGTTGCTGTGACATTGTCCGCAGCATCGTAACCGGTGACGGTGAGTTTGAACCAGTCGCCAAGACCGAATTTCTTTGCATAGCCGTCACCATTGCTCATAGAACTGGAAGCGTATGCTGAGTTTGTGATATAGAAGCCTGGCACAATGTCACCTTCATCGCCGCCACTAAGCACTGTCACGGCATTCTGTCCGTAATAATTATAGTAATATGCGCCATAGTTATCTGAGCCATCATAGCCTCCGCCAACGACATTCTTCAGTCCATTGTAATCATCGGCGTAAGTGTTATCGGTGTAGTTTGCAGCACAGAAAGCATAGTAGTATGGTGTGCCGTAAGAATCGTCGCAATAGACATCAAACTGGAATGTGCCACTGGTCAGGGTGGTGTATCCCGATGCGCCCTTGGTGAAGGACTCATTTTCTATGACAACATCCTCGAAGTCAGCCACTGCGAGAGGCAGTTCTACAGAAAGGGTAACTGAAGGCACACGACCGAAGACAGCCGTCTGTGATATAGCTGTGAAGTTTGGCGCACGACCTGTCGTCTTTGAAGTGTTACGGTAATTGCCTATTGGGTCGCCGAAACCTCCGATGCCCATCACGCCGTCAGCGAGTTCGATGGTTGGCTGTGTCCAGTCAGCAGGCACGGTGAACGTAACAGCCTGTGCCGTGGCAGTATTAGCCATCGTATATTGGTTGCCCTTACCCTTTGTTACGGTGAGACCTTCTGCAGGCTTCTTGTAGTCGAGGAAGGCATTGAAGTTATGTATGCCTGCAAGCTTGCCTGCCGGATGATACAGACCTGAGTATTGTACTGTTACTGCATCGCCAGGCTTTACGCTTGTTACAACCTCGTCACCCACCTTGATGTCGCGATGGCAAGGCTTGGCTGTCATTACCTGATAGACGCTCTTGCCAGAGGCATCGGTAAGACAAACGATGTTGCGACCGAAGGTGAGACGGAGAGTATAGCTGCCGTCAGAGTTCTTTGTTACGCCCTCTTCGCTGAAACCAGTGTAGGAAGCAGAGTTGGTGCCGATAGTAGGACGTGCCAGTGTTACTGATGCTACACCTTCAGGAGTGAATGTGTAGTCATAGCCTTCCTCTGTGTCGAGGTAGTAGAATACGTCGCACTCAGCATCGACGTTCTCCATTGACAGCTTTGTGTCGATAGGAGCACCGCCGCCCCAAGGGGTAACTGTGGTGAGGTAGTCCTTATTAATAATAATGTTAGGAGTGATGCCTTCAGCCTGTTCGCCAACGGTGACAACGAAGGCAGCCGTGTTCTCAGGCCATATAGCACCCCAGTCGGCACCGCCTGCGAAGTCTGCTTTCGTTGCTCCGCTATAATTATTAAGGTGTATGGCATCATAGGTGACGAGCACTATTGCGGTACCTGTGCCTACGGCAGTAAGCAGTTCGTCTTCTACCTTCACGACAGAATTGTCCTCCTGTCCGTTGACATTGACAACGGTGAAGTGGAAGTCTGGCTCGATGAAGTAGTTGGCAGTGATACTGTTGGTGAGTTCCCAGTTGCGCATTGGCAGTATGTCGTAGGTGTCACCTACGTTGGTAAGTTTCAAATGTCCTGCAGGATTGATGTTGAGGAAAATGTCGCCTACGTTATAACCGTTGTTAGATGCTACGTCATGGTCTATAAACTTATGATCTTTAGCCTCCATGTCGGCATCGGTGAAGGTGAGCTCTGGTACTTTGGTGGCATCGGTGCTCATGGTGAAGATGCCAGCCTGGGTGAGTTTGCCTGTCTGGCTCACACGGTAGTTATACTGCTGTTTGTCTGCCAGTTTGAAGGTATATACCTTGTTGCTGCCTTCAGTAGCAATGCCCTGTGGCAATACTTCCTTAAACTTAACGAAGTGTGCAGTCTTAGTACCGAGGAAGAGGTCAGCATCAGCAGGCACGGTGATGTTGTAGGCAACGCTCATCGGAGCTTCAGCGCTAATAGAAGCATTGAATGACACAGTGCCAGTATAGGAAGCAGGGAGAAAACCTGCATCTTGGCGCTCTGCAGAAGGCACTAAGTCAAGGTAATAGGTATTGCCGTTGAGAACAAGGAACATTTTCTTCCCTGAGGTGTATTCGCCCATTGTGGTGTTTACCGTCTCGCCTTCCTTGTCTGTTACAACGAGGTTGAAAGTGTAGTCAGTGCCATACACCCACTCCGCGTTCTTGACTGTAATCTCGGGAGAGTAGATGGCAAACGTGGTGTGGTCGGCATCGACATCCACCTGTATGGTGCCTGATACGGTCTCGCCGTCAGCCGCCGTAGCCGTCAGCAGATATGAGCCGTCGGCTGCCTCAAAGGTGTACTTGTTGCTAGTTGGCTCACCGACTTCAACGCTCTCGCTTGTAGCCATGTTGACAAACGACTTGATGAGCTTACTCTTGGCATTCATCGTCACCGTTACTTCGGTGGCGGACATGCTGCATACGCAGAGCAGCATCAATGCCATAATACTTAGTAATTTTTTTGTCATAGTTATACCTTGTTTAATTATGAATTATGAATTGTTAATTATGGATTTTATAAAGTTGTCCTTTTTTGAATGGGGGAGTAATGCGGCGCCCCTGTATGTCGTAGTAAGAATTTTGAACTTTAGAACCATTGAACTCTTGAATTGCCTCCACACTGCTATAGTGCTGTCCGTCGGGAGGCAGGGCAAGGAAGTGTCCAGGGTTGACGTACACCTTGTGCTTTCCCTGCAGCACACCCTCTGGCGACCACTGATACAGATAGCCCATGCTTTCAAAGGATGATGCATCAGTACCGTAGATATAGCCGGTGTAAGGATTGACGTATATGCCGTAGGGCTGCCCCATACTCTCGAAGTCGGCAGCAAGCGTGCCTGGCAGTGACTGCTCCATTCCGCTTTGTCCGTTGCTATCCATGTATTCCTTGGGGGTTATGGTGAGTCGGTAGAACTCATACTGCCCTGTGATGTATGAGAAAGAGGAACCCACGGCAAGGAACTTTCCGTCGCGCGTGGTGCAGTTGTATGTTACGGGAATGTCAAACTTAATGAAGCAGTCATTGCCACCCATGAGAGCCTTCTCGCAATCAAACACCATACCTGCCGGTGGTTGCTCATAATAGTCGCCGGACGAGTTGATAAGCAGGTACTGTCCACTCTGTGACATCTTTCCGAAAAGGTTTGGCACATGAGTGTCTATGGTCTTCTCCACCAGCATGGTTTCTGCATTGACGATGCTGACGGTCGTCTCATACTCATGGTCTGTCTCCTGTGCAGCGTAGCCGCCGGTGTTGGCGACAAACAGATGCCCTTTATACAGGGCTATACCTTCAGGCTCATAGCCTACCTCTGTAGCTGCCACTACCTTGTAGTTGGTGATGTCTATCTTTGCTACGAAGCCTTTGGTGAATGTCTTTGTTCCCTCTGTGGTACCGCATTCGTGTCCGTAGCTGGTCACATAGACATACTTGCCATCAGTGCACAGCTTACGGTTGTTTGGTACGTCTTCGGTGGCTGCTACGGCGGTGCCGTCGGGTTTCATAAACTGCACGATGTTCGACCAGTTTATAGCCACTGCAATCAGGTTGTCGTTTACCTGTATTATGTCGTTTGGCGTATCGCCGAGTTTGTAGCCGTTCTTGTCGCGAAACCACTGGTTACTCACTATGGCACCGTCCTCAAAATAGGTCATGCGCCCGTTGTCTGCTTGCCACAGTCCTTCATTCAGCAGTATGATTTTCTCTTGCACCTGGGCAAGACAGCATACGCAGAACTGCACTAAGGCTACTGCCGTTATTAATAATCTTTTACTCATATTCCAAAAGTTAATGTCAGTTTGTAATTACGTCCCGGCATGGGGTAGCGGGGGATGTGCTCATACTGTTCGTCAAGAAGGTCACACACTTCAAGACATACTCCCAACGAGGTTTTCTTCACCTGTCTTGTGTATGACAGTTTCACATCAACGTTATTGTATGCCTCCAACACATCGTCAGGGTCGGCATAGCTCCACATACGCTCGCCGACGTGAAGGTATGACGCTGTGAATTGCAGCGTGCGCCATGCAGCGATGGCGGTGATGCCGGTGGACAGCGTCGGTGCATAGCAGATGGGCTTGTCGTAGGTGTCCTCGTCTGTGGGGTCAGTACGGTTTACGTCATGTTGCCATGTCAGCGAGGTGAGCAGCGAGAACTGCCATTCGCCAGTGTGGTAGCGTCCCTGTGCCGTAGCGTTAAGCCCTCGGCAGAAGGTGTAGCCGTAGTTCATCATTGACCATGTGTAGGTACCCTTCATCGGCAGGCATACTATGCGGTTCTCAATCTTGTTCCAATAGAGGTCTGCCTGTAGCGATGCGTTCCATTGCCGTTTGTCGTAATGGTACTCCACTCCTATGTTCCACTGCTTTGTGTATTCAGGCTTCAGGTTGCGGTTGCCCACCTGGGTATAGTAGAGGTCGTTCAACGTCGGCGCACGGAAAATCTTTTTGTACCATACTCGCATGGTAAGTTTTTTCAGTGTGTATGCTACAGACAATGTCGGAGTCCAGCGGTCCAATGGGTCGGCAGCACCCGCATTGGCGAAGGTGAAATCATGGTAATGCTGGTGTAGCAACGATACGGCAGCCTGTATGTCGTGCCAGTTCATTTGTGCCGCTATCACTTGTTTTTGGTCGAGACGGTGTACGTCGTCAAATCTCTTGAGGTCTGCTTGCAGTTTACTATATCGCACGTCATAACTTGTGGATAGCGACAGCCACGACCACGGCATAAACCCGTAGCACACTGCTCCATAGCCGTCCTCCTGTCTGTAGTGGTTATCCACCCTTGCCGTATTCTGGTTCTCGGGATATTTCGTGCAGTAGCGCAGGTATTCGTTGGTGTATTTCGTATTTACCTTAAAGCGGTGGCGCTCAGCAAACTGGCGTTCATAACTTGCCTGAACAAAGAAATCCCTGTCCCACTCGCGTGCCACATTGATATATTTGTCGCTAAGCCGGCGTACTATGCCTCCAGGACATCCACGTTCTGATTCATAGTAATAGATGTGTGAGGAGAATCCTCCGTTGAACAGGGCTCCTTCGATGCGTCCATAGTGTATGTCGCTGTTTGCCCTTCGCCCCACGGTGTCCTCATATTCAGAATGGTAGCGGAAGGGATAGTCGCCCTCTGAGTATGTCCATTCACCATCGACAAATCCACTCCATCTGCGCCATTTGAACTGCGCATTTACCTTCGCCATCCATGTGGAGAAAGATGCGCGGCGTAACTGTATGGACAGGGAGTCATTAGTGGGACGGCGGGTGCGCATATACACCGTAGCTCCTGATGCATATTCCGAAGCCGACTGGCAATTGTCAAGTTTGTTGGCATTATATAGCGAGACACTCTCCATGCTCGACAATGAGAACTTTCCTAAGTCCACAGTACCGTTCTGGGCATTCGTTATACGTATTCCGTCAATGTATATGCCTACATGCTGTGCACCCATTGAGCGCACATTGACCGTCTTCAGTCCGCCCAGTCCTCCGTAGTCCTTTATCTGCACACCCGCAAAATACTTCAGTGCATCAGCCACCGAAGTCGTTGCCAATGCCTGCAGGTCTGCACCGCGCAGAGTCTGTGAGGTGGCAATCGGACGCTTGCCATATACCTCAACATTCTCAAGATGCTGAATAGAGTCCATTCCCTGTGCAGAGGCTGTCAGTGCATACAACGAGAGAACTGGCAGACACAACAATGCCCACCTACGTATAGATGTTATAAGAAGTTTCTTTCGTTGCATACCTAACCCACGAGGACTACAATGATTAACGCTAACTTTAACGTCAACGTCAGGGCAGAGGCAGGTCTTCTGACTTTTCTCGGGGTATAATCGGCTTAGCCTTCCCACTCAATCGAGCAGTGGCTTTTGCCACCCATAAAGAGAATTACAGCTGCGGGACAGTTGGGGACTCTCACCCCATTCCCATTTTAATAACCCCGTCAAGGGTTAACCTCTGCTGTTATATATTATATATAAGGTGTAAGGAGTTATTCCCCCATCGCCTTGATTTTTTCTTGTGTAAGCTTCAGCTCATCACGCAGTTTCTCCACCTTGCGGTTTATCTCGTCGATGAGGCTGTTGCCTTTCTTGCTTGATGAAGTGAGGAAGAGGAGGTTGTTTTCGTATGTCTCCAGTTCCTGTTTCATCTCGTTGTAGCGACGCTGCATCTTCTGACGCTCTGTCTCTACTGCGTTCTCACCGCGCTTTGCTACCTCTTTGAGGTTATCCTTGAAAGCGTTGAGCCTGCGGCTTGCACGGTTTTTGTTCAGTTTCTTGTAGAGAATGTCGAGAGTGTCGTGATAGTCGCGGAAGAGTTGGTCTTTCTCCTTGAATGGCACATGACCTGTCTGGTTATACTCTTCCATGAGTGCCTGCATCTCTGCCTGTAAGTCTTCCACCTCAGCCTCTATCAGCGTTTTCAGCTTCTCTACTATGCTCTGTTTCTTCTGTAGGTTTTCGAGTTGCTCGGTGCGTACGCTTGAGCCAGCCTGGTTGCGTGCCTCGAAGAACTTGTCGCATGCTGCACGGAAGTCGGTCCATAGCTGCTCACCCACTTTGCGTGGTGTCATGCCTATCTCCTTCCAGTCTTTTTGCAACTGCATCAGTTTGTCGGCTGTTGACTTCCACTCCGTGCTGTCTGCCAGTTCCTGCGCTTTCTTTACTATCTCCTCTTTCTTGGCGATATTCTCGGCGTAGGTGTTCTTCAGCTGCTGGTAGAACTCGTTCTTGGCAGTGAAGAACTGGTCGCATGCAGTGCGGAAGCGCTCGAAAATCTTCACGTTGTGAGCCTTAGGAGCGAAGCCTATGGTCTTCCACTCTGCCTGTATGCCGATGATTTCCTTTGCTTTCTCTTCCCACTCGGCGGTGGTCTTGAGAGCGTCGGTGGCTATTGTCTCCACCTTGTCGCAAAGCTCACTCTTCTTCTGAAGGTTCTCTTCTTCTTTCTGGTGTATAGCCTCGAAATGGTCGGCATGGCGCTTGTTGACCACTGTGCTTGCCTGCTTGAAGCGTGTCCAGATCTCTTCACGTAGCTCTTTTGCTACAGGACCAATCTCGCGGAACTGGTTATGCAACTCCTGCAACTGGTGGAAGGCACTTACCACATCCTCCTCATCAGCAAGTTTCTCTGCTGCCTCACATAGGGCGGTCTTAGCTTCGAGGTTCTTTTTGAAGTCGTATTCACGTGCCTCGAAGTTCATCTTCAGCAGGTCGTAATACTGCTCCTGCACCAGTTTGTAGTTATTCCACAACTCGGTAGCATTCTCGGCAGGTACAGCCTTAATCTCTTTCCACTCCTCCTGCATCGCCTTTACTTCCTGATAGTTGTTGGCAGCCTCTTCAGGTGTAGTGGCAAAAGACTTTATCTTTTCAATGATTTCTTGCTTGCGCTTAAGGTTCTGTTGCTTCTGTGCCTCCAGTTTCTCTGCTTCTTTCTGCTTGCGCTCTTTCAGCAGAGCCATCTCGGCTTTGAAAACTTCTTCCGTCGGATCGGGAACGGCAACATACTGCATAGGGTCACCGCCAGCCTCGATGTATGCCTTCTGAGCAGCTTCGCGCTCCTGTCCAAGCAGGTGGTAGAAAGCCATTTTCAGGTGCTCCATCTCGGCGCGTTGAATGTCTTCCTCGCCGTGAGCCAGTTCCTTGATACGGTCCAATACTTCTTCCTTTGTAGCGTAAAGGCGCTTCTCCTGCGCCGTGTCTTGAGAGTCCATCATTGTTAGTTTTTTTCGATTTTGCCATGCAAAAGTAAGCAAAAGAATCGATTCTGCCAAACTTTTATCGCAATTTTATTAAAAAAGTGTTGCTGAGTAAAATATTTTTCGTAAATTTGCAAGCAAACTTCGTACGAAACGCTTCGCTACGAAATGCCTTTGGCTACGAAATGCCTTCGGCTACGAAAACTATTATATGTCTTAACTATTAACTTTTAACTCTTAACTACAATAACGCTATGGGAACTAAATTCGTGACGATGGGCGAGATAATGCTACGCATGACGCGTCCTAACTATCAGAGAGTCATACAAGGTCGCACCTTCGACGGTTACTATGGTGGCAGTGAGGCTAACGTTGCCGTGTCTTTGTCTATGATGGGCGACGAAGTCGATTATATCACCCGCCTGCCAAACAACAACCTTGGTAACGACTGTCGCAACGAATTAAGGAAATACAACGTAGGCACGGACAACATAATCTGGGGAGGCACGCGTCTGGGTAAGTATTTCTTTGAGCAGGCAGCATCAGTGCGTGGCTCCAGCATTTATTACGACCGTGAGCACTCATCGCTTATGTCTCTGCGTTCCCACATGATTTACTGGCCTGACATCCTCAAGGGTGCTGAGGCTTTCCACTGGTCTGGTATCTCCTGCGCCTTGTCGGAGAGTGCCAGCGATGCTACGCTTGAGGGTCTTGATGAGGCATTGCGTGCAGGCATACATACTTCGTTCGATATCAACTACCGCAAGAACCTGTGGAAGTACGGCATGGAGGCTATGGACGTCCTTGTGCCAGCTGCCAAGCGTTGTCACATCATATTTGGCGACACTGGCGAGATGCAGATGCTCGTCGGGCAGAAACTGCCAGCCTTCGAAGCAATGTCAACAGACTATAAGATGGACCTCCCTGGCTATGAGAAGTTCTTTGAGGCTGCACAGAAGAAATATCCTAACTGCCGCCACTTCGTCATGGCTATACGCAACGTTGTCAGTGCCAATCACCACTTCCTCACTGGCATGACCTTCTCCGACGGTCAGCTATACCATACAGGCATCATAGAGATAGAGCCTGTTCTCGATCCGATGGGTGTTGGCGATGCCTTCATCGCAGCCTTCCTCCATGCTCATTTCCGTTGGAGAGGCAAGCATCAGAAGCAGCTCGACTACGCCCTTACCGCCAGTGCAATGAAAAACACCATCATGGGTGACTTCAACCTGCTCTCCGAACAAGAGGTGATTGAGGCTGGCAATGAGTTCTATAAAAAAGGTATCTTCAAAGAGGCTATTGCACCGATACTGGTGTGAGACACATAATACACATATTTATTATATTGCTCGTCAGCTGTCAGTTTATGACAGCTGACGATGCTCCTTTTTGTATGACAGAAACCTTGTTCGACCAGAACGACAAGGAATCACTTGGGCTGCAGCGTGCGCAGGGAACAGAAACCTTTACTATCTATAGTGCCTCCGACACTACCGATCATTATGCCAATGGTGCTGTGATGGCAGCATATAGAGACAGGCTGTACTGTATGTGGCAGAGCTCCGCAAAGGATGAAGACAGCGACGATACATGGGTGGCTTATAGCACCAGTGCCGACGAAGGTAAGACATGGAGCCGTCCTCTGCGCCTTTCTCCAATCATTACAGGTTGTCACAGCACCTCTGGAGGATGGGTACAGAGCGAAGAGCGTCTGGTGGCATACCTCAACGTATGGCGGCATGACACCATTCCGCAGACGTGCCACACATACTTTGTAGAAACTACCGACGGCATCACATGGAGCCAGCCACAAGAAGTAACGTGGCAGGACGGCACACCGATTGAAGGCATCATGGAGCAAGACCCGCATCGCCTCGATAGTGGCAGGTTGATAGGAGCGGTACATCTTATGCCAGGCATGACGCTATGCCCTATATATACCGACGACACTACGGGACGCACTGGGTGGCACAAGGGAGATTTCCCTGCCACGCCTAACGGCAAGCAGTCGGCAGAACTCGAACCCAGTTTCTTCCTGCAAAGGGACAGCACGCTCATAATGACCATGCGTGACCAGCGGAGTTCGCACCGCATACCTGCTGCCCAAAGCCATGACAGGGGAGAGACGTGGAGCAATGCCTGTGTAACAAACATCCCCGACTCACGTGCCAAGCAATGCGCAGGCAACCTGCCCGACGGTACGGCATACATCGTCAACAATCCCATACAGGAGAAGAAACCCCGTGTGCCCCTCGTCATAACGCTTAGCAATGACGGACGCTCCTTTAACAGAGCATACCTTCTGCGCTCTGGCAGCAGTGACGACCTTTCGCCTCAGCGTTACGTAGGTAAGTACAAGACTATCGGATACAGCTATCCCAAGGCAATGCTGCATGACGGCTATCTCTACATAGCCTATTCCATGAACAAGGAGGTAGTGCAATATACACGCATCAAGGTCTCCAAACTCTAATTATTCATAAAAAGTAATCCCCAAATTTGCTCAATTAAGGAAAAAGGAGTACTTTTGTTGTCGTAAAGTGATGAATAAGATATAGCAAAGCTATAATGAAGACAAGAGATGAATACATAAACCTACTAAAGACTCACGCAAACGAATTGCGTGATAATTATGGTATAAGCTATATGCGACTGTTTGGTTCGGTGGCAAGGAATGAGCATAAAGAAGATAGTGATGTTGACATATTCGTGGTCATGCCTCCTAAGGCATATAATGTTTGTGCAGCGGCAGATTATCTAGAGAAGTTGCTCGGAACTAATGTTGATTTAATACGTAGGCATAATAATTTGCGTCCATTCTTTCTAAATCAAATACAAAAACATGGAATTGACATCTTCGGAGAAGCATGAAATAGTCATAGATACTCTAAATCAGGTAAAAAATGCCATAGAAAACCTTATGCTATGGAATGAGCAGGTGGACGATATGAATACCCTGTTGAAGTCACCTGATGGAATGCAGGACCTAGCAGGCAACTGTATGACAGTAATGGCAATAGGTGAGGGGCTAAAGAAAGTTGATAAAATGACGAATGGAACTTTGCTATTACAAAGACCGGAAATCCCATGGCATGAAGTGTTTGGACTGAGAAATAGAATAGCACATGGCTATTTTGACATAGATGTTGACATAATTTCAGAGGTGATAAAAAATGATTTGGCACCACTTTTGGAAGCCGTAAACTTTTTCTTATCTCAAAAGTAAAGACAGATGAATGTTGCGATTATCATAGCAGGAGGTTCTGGCAACCGTATGGGACAGGACATTCCCAAGCAGTTTATAAATGTTTATGATAAGCCGATCCTAATGTACACACTGGAAGGATTTCAGAACCATCCGATGGTTGATGTTATCGAGGTAGTATGTATAGAGGGATGGGAGAGTGTCGTTCAGGCTTATGCTAACCAGTTCAATATAACAAAATTGAAATGGATAGTCAAAGGTGGAGGTTCGGCGCAGGAATCCATACGTAATGGTGTATATAACCTTGAAGGAAAAGTCTGTGACGACGACGTGATTATAATACATGACGGCATACGTCCTATGATTGACGATAGCGTTCTAACAGATGTGATAGAGAAAGCACAGAAGTATGGTAATGCTGTAACATCTATGCCTTACAATGAGCAGATTTTTGTTTTGAGCAAAGAAGACGAGAATACCACCACACAATTTATACCTCGTGAGACTTTACGCCGAGTTTCCACCCCTCAGGCCTATCGCTTTGACTTGCTTGATGCAAAATATCGAGAGGCATTTGAGAAAGAGATAGGCATATATGGCTCTCACTATGCCAACACTATGATGGTAGAATTAGGAGTTCGTCTGCACTTCGCAAAAGGCTCAGATAAAAATATCAAGTTGACAACGAAAGATGACCTTGAGCTGTTTAAGGGTTACCTTACTAAAGGCGAAGATAACTGGCTAAAGTAAAATGAACAAAAGACATCCACTATACAGGGAGGATATAAACAATATTATATCTATGAAGGGAATCGAAAACCTTCGTGGAACGAGCATACTCATTACTGGTGCGACAGGTATGGTCGGTGTCATGCTCATTGACGCGCTAATGGCTCTTGGCGATGTGAAGGTGATAGCAGTCGGGCGCAGTAAGCAGAAAGCCACAGAAAGGTTGGGAGAGTATTTAGGAAAAGATAACTTTGAGTTCATAGAACACGATGTATGCAAGCCATTCTCCGAAGATATTATTGTTGATTACATTATCCCTATGGCAAGCAATACTCACCCATTGGCTTATTCACAGTATCCCGTGGAGACTATGATGATAAACCTCAAGGGAGCCGAACATGCCTTGAACCTTGCAGAGAAGACAGGCGCAACGGTTGTATATACATCTACGAATGAGATTTATGGTAATGCTGTCAATCACAATGCTTTTGATGAGGACAGCAATGGGAAACTCAATTTGAGCAATGCTCGTTCATGCTATAACGAGTCCAAACGGTCGGCAGAAGCCATGTGCCAGTCGTATATGGCAGAAAAAGGCGTGAAGGTTAAGATTGCCCGTCTGTGCCGAGTGTTTGGTCCCACGATGCTCATGTCCGACAGCAAGGCCTCCTCTCAGTTCATCAAGAAAGCCATAGAGGGTGAAGACATCGTGTTGAAAAGCGATGGCAGCCAGTATTTCTCTTACACTTATGTGGCGGATGCCGTCATGGGTTTGCTCACAGTCTTGCTCAGAGGAGAGTATGGAGTACCATATAATGTAAGTAGCACCAAAACCGATGTGCATCTACGAGATTTCGCCAGAATGTGCGCAGAATATAATGGAAAGGAAGTTGTCTTTGACTTGCCAACGCAGGCTGAGGCACAAGGATATTCTATGGCCACTCAAGCAATATTATCGAATGAACGAATAAAGAACATTGGTTTCATAGGAAAGTATGAGATGAAAGACGCAGTAAGGAGAACTATAGAGATATTTAAAGATGAGTAATCTGAATAGATACATGCAAGAGCATCTTGCAGAAGTACAGAAGAAGGAATTAACTATTTTGTGTGCCATACGTGATATATGCGAAAAGCACGGCATTGACTATTGGCTTGATGGAGGTACATGCCTTGGAGCTGTAAGACATGGTGGTTTTATTCCTTGGGATGATGACATAGATATAGCTATGCGTAAGGAAGACTTACCTCGTTTTATCGATGCCGCAAAGCAAGAACTACCTGATAACCTGTTTCTGCAAACGCAAGAAACAGATCCCGCATATAATATGCCGATAACAAAGGTACGAGACAAAAACTCTATAATCATAGAATACGGTGACGACATGTCTCTGCCATACAACAAAGGTCTGTTTGTTGATATTTTCCCTTTTGTCCCTTATCCGAACATTTCAAGAAGATTATGCAAGAAAATAGCGAAAGGATATTGTAGGGCAAATAGCATATTGCACAAGAAACACACATATTCCTGGCGTTCGATTGCGGAATTATTTTGGTTTGGTGCCAAGAAAATGTGTTGTTTTATTGTGTGGAAGATTGTATGCCTCTTTACAGGCAAGAAAGCATATTTTAGTAATACTCTTGCCGAGAACGGCTATGGTATAATGCATGAAGCAAGTGCCATTTTCCCCACAAAGCCCATCACCTTTGAGGGCGAAACGTTGAGAGGTCCCGCCAATCCAGATGCATATTTAAAGGAATTATTTGGTGACTACATGCAACTTCCACCAGAAGACAAACGCAAAGGGCATGCAGCATTTTACATGGAAAAACTGATATGATAAAGATTTCGGTTGTAATTCCTTTATATAACAAGGAAAAATACATTGAGGAGTGTTTGCAAAGTGTACTGTCTCAGGATTTCAGTGATTTTGAGGTGATAGTGGTTGATGACGGAAGCACAGACAAATCAGGTGAGTTTTGTGATAAAATCAGTTCAAGCAACAACAAACTGCGTGTTTACCACATAGAGAACAGTGGGGTGACAGCAGCTCGTAAGTATGGTGTAGAACAGGCACGAGGAAAATTCATTGTTTTTGCCGATGCTGATGACAGACTTCTATCAGGAGCATTGCAAACATTGTATGATGCGATAGAGAAGACTCAGGCTGACGAAGTGGTATCTACGGCAGAAAATCAGTATGGAGAAAGATTTGATTCTGGATGGAGAGGGTGGATGAAGCCTGAGACAATGATAAAAGATTTGTTGTCGTTGCATAATTCGTTTAACGTACTTTGGGGTAATATCTATAGACGAGAGTTGCTTTTGGACGATAATGTGTTATCTACTCCACGAGCCATCTGCTCCGGTGAGGATAAAATGATGCAGATATTAATTTTACTCAAAAAGCCTAAAGTATATTTTATAGAGAAAGCGACATATCTGTATAATATGGGCATACCCAATGATAGAAGACCTTCGTTGGAGAGGGATATGCTGTATGACAGAATTTTACGCGAGGCATTATCACAACAGTGGGAAACTTATAAATCACACTTTCTGCTATACCAAATAAAGAGATATGAATTCTTCCTATCTATTGGAAAATTCAAATCTTACGATTATTATAAAAACGTTCGCAGCGAGATTGGAGTGGGGGGGGGCAGATTTGCCCTGGAAAGAACGCTTGATTATCAGCATGCCACCATATATAGCGTATTTCCTTGTAAAAATATATAAAGGAGTCTTTCTGCGTACAAAATGGCTGTTTATCTACTCTTCAGGCTTTCCGAATCAGGATGTTCTTTACAGTTTCTTCGCACTCTCTCATTATCTCGGCACCTCAAGGTGCAGGGCTGTGTAGTTAGAATACATAGGATGCTTCATCCTCCTGTTGCAAATTATCTTCCATAAACATTATGAAATAGATAGGCATATATATAATGTGTCCCTCTTGATGTACTCTGCGCTCATTCGAAATGACTGTGGCCTCCACAATATTATAATCAGTATTCGTTATAAGATTATTTAGGGCACTATGCACAGTATAGTCTTTGCCTGACTTTACTTCTATCGGGTGGGCACTCATGTTTGTATGGTCGTCAATGAGATAGTCAACTTCTCCCTGTTTGCGATTGTCATAATAAAAAAGTTTGTGTCCATGGGCACGCAGTTCTTGTGCCACGACACTCTCATATACAGAACCGAGGTTAATGCTTCTTATGTCATCAAGGATTGGACGTATATTGTTTTGATAGAGCAATCCTGTCAGCAACCCCACGTCATTTAAGTAGAGTTTCAACAGATTCTTCTTGAGCGATTCACTCAATGGGAAGTGAGGATTGGATATAGCATGAACAGCCAACGAAATTCCAGAGGAAACAAGATATTCAAATTCTTCTGCGTATTTAGAAAAACGGTCTCCCTCCTTGCCGCGTATCTCTTGGGCTACGATACGTTTTTTCTTGTTCTCCATCTGCGATGGAATCATTTCGTATATACGGCGTATGAGCAACTTCTTGCTGTGTTCTTTTTCGTATTTTGACGCATCGGCAGCATAAAGGCTGCGAATACCATCCTGCACCTCACGTACCTTAACGATATTATGCGTGCTAAGGTAGGTATTTACGGCATCGGGTAATCCGCCAACCAAAAGATAACGACGGAACAGGTCTAATACATGGTTATGATGTTCTTCCGTCAGGCTTTGGCGATTCTTGTATGCATGGCGCAACATCGCAAGGGCATCGGTTCCAAAACCATTTGCTATGAGGAACTCCTCAAAATCAAGTTGAAACATTTCCTTTATAAGGATGCTACCCACAGGGATGGATGTCGTATCTTGCAGTCTGATGCCAAGTAAACTGCCGCTGGCAATATATCGGTAGCGTTTGTCTTCTCGCAGGAATTTTAGCATTGTCAAGTATTGCGGATAGTGCTGTATTTCGTCAAGAAAAACTAATGTGTCATCATAACCTGACAGCTTATCTCCTGCAACCATACTCAGGGTTAAATAGAAGTCTTCTATCTTGTGTATATCCTTAAACAACTGTTCGCCTTCGTCATCTTCTACGAAATTTATTTCCACATAGTTGGAGTACAGGCGTACACCAGCTTCACGGATACTGAACGACTTGCCGACCTGGCGTGCACCTTCCAGTATCAGTATCTTGTCATTGTCTGACTTCAGATACTCTTCAATATACGATGTAATCTTCCTATACAGCATGCCTTTTTACATTTTTCAAATATTTTTTGCTATCTAAAACTACACTTTTCAATAGAAAATCATGCTGCAAAATTACACTTTTCAAACGAAATAGCCAAATAAAAGGTATTATTTTTTGCAAACTCCCCTTACAAACCCCTCGCATTCTTTCATTATCTCTGCGCCTGCAAGGTGGAGAGCCATATAATATAATAAGGTGGCGATGAGGATGCGGAGCGGAAGGAGCACGTAGATGCTTTCGATGGACATCGTGCAGGCATAGGTAACTGCCATCGTAATGGCAGCAATAACGGTGAAGGGCGCAACATCCTTGAAGGCATCCCACCAACGGTAACGTATCAGCCTGCCTGTATATAGATGCCAGGGAAGCAGCCACAGTAAAAGGAAGGCGGAGTAGGCTGTCACCATTGCAATCATGCCGTATCGGGCAAAGGCGAGTATGATGCTTATCTGGAGAGCTATCTGTGCAAGGTTAAGCCACATGTATATGTCGCTTCTGCCTTGGCTGATGGCAAGGTTCTGGTACATGACGTAAAGCGGCATGAAGGCTCCTGATATACATAGGATTTGTAAAAGCGGAACACAGTCGAGCCATGCCGAGCCTATGGTAATAAGTATGAACTCGCGGCTGACGAGTGCGAGCCCGAACATCAGGGGCATGGAGAGGAAGACGGTGAAGCGTGTCATCTTGCGATATACGCGGAGTTCGCGGTTGTCGTCTTCCGACTCGCTGCTTTCTACCAACACAGTCTGTGCCAGTTGTCCGACGGTGTTGCTTATGAGCGAATGTGCCATAGTGTCCCATTTGAACGCCTGCGAGTAGTTTCCCACCTGGCGGATGGGGAACAGTCTGCCGAAGATGACGGTCAGTATATTATTAGAAGTGGTATTGACAATCTTGGTAACAAGTATCTTGACGGCAAACGGAACCATCTGCTTCACTGGCTGAAAGTCAAGCGTCAGGCTCGGTCGCCAGTCTTTTACGTAGTAGTAGCGCCCAAGGTTTACTATCGTAACATATATCAGCTGTTGCCAAGCCAACGACCAGTAAGAGAATCCTAACGCTGCGAGCGTAATGCCCGCTATGCCTGAAGATATAAGGGCAACGGCTCCTAATATGGCGAATTCCTTGTTCATCATGTTCTTTGTCATGTATCCGCCATGAGCTATTCCTAAGGCTGAGACAAAGATGGTAAGGAAAACTACCCTGGAAACGCTGACGAGGCAGTCTTGATGAAAGAAACGTGCTATGAGCGGAGCACAAAAGAAGAGTATGGCATACATCAACAGCGACATACATACATTAAATGAGAACACGCTGTTGTATTCACGCTTTGTGGGATGGGGAATGTTGATAAGCGCTTGGGTGAAGCCTGCACTTTGCAAGTCGCCTGCTATGGCAGTGAAGATGGTGAGCACTCCTACGATGCCGTAGTCCTCTGGCGACAGCAGTCGCGCAAGCACTATGCCGATGACGAGGTTCAGCACCTGCGTGCTGCCGCTGTTCATAGCTCCCCAGAACAGCCCTCTTGCCGTTCGTTCTTTCAGTGATTCTGCCATATCTAATTATTAATTAGGTGCAAAGGTAATAAAAAAATGGAAATATTAGTGTAGTATCAAGCGAAAAAAGTTACTGCGAAAAGGAGAGGGAAGTTTAGCTTCCCGTATGCAGGAGTAATGCTTCTGTCATAAATTAACTAGTTAATTTCGCAAATTTACTAGTTAATTTTTAAAATTTACTAGTTAATTTGAAGCAAAGGTAATGCTTCTGCATGGGAAGAGCTATGTTTTTGGCATGGAAAAGTAACATTTTTAGGGGGCAAAAGCATAACTTTTATCCGATAACTTTTGCGTGTTAGAGATAAAATAATTACCTTTGCGTGCTATATGATTGAAAGATGATGATAGTCGTGAAACAAGCATACAAGGTTGACATAAGCGTATTGTTGTTGTTCCATGCAAGGGCAGATCACTTCTCCAAGGTATGGGAGGAGGTGAAGAAGGCGCGTCCTGCACGTCTGTTCCTGTTTCAGGACGGAGCACGAATGACGGATAAGGATGGCAAGGAGGTCAGCGACTGGACGAAATCGCGAGACTATGAGGGCATCACGGCTTGCCGCGAACTTGTGAGGGATGAAAATATAGACTGGCAGTGTGAGGTGCATCGCAACTATCAGGAGAAGAACCTGGGATGTGACCCTGCTGGATTTATTTCCCAGCAGTGGGCTTTTTCTTTGACCGACAAATGCATGGTGTTAGAGGATGACTGCGTGCCGAGCCAGTCGTTTTTCACCTTCTGCAAGGAAATGCTCGACCGCTACGAGCACGATGAGCGCATAACGATGATAGCTGGTTTCAATACTGAGGACGAGACGACAGCCACGATGCGTGAGAGCTATTTCTTTACTCGTGTATTCTCTATCTGGGGATGGGCATCGTGGGCTCGTGTCATCAACAACAGAGATGGAGATTATGGCTTTGTGAAAGACCCTCAGCAGTTTGAATTGTTGAAAAAGAAAGTAAGTTTGTATGGGCAACGAAAAGATATGACGGAGATGTGCGAAAGGCATGCCTGTTCAGGCACGCAGTATTTTGAGAGCATATTCTGGGCTTACATGATGCTTCACGACGGAATGGCAATAATGCCGCGTGTCAACATGATCAACAACATTGGTCTTGACGGAGGAACGCATTACTCTACGCAGTTGGGACTTGTACCTAAGCGCTTGCGCCATATCTTCACCATGCCACGCAGGGAGATGGACTTTCCGCTCGTTCACCCAAAGGAAGTGAAGGAGTATCCCGAATACCAACAGCTCAACTACCTTCGCAATGCGTGGAACAATCCCTGGCGCAAGGTGCAGTATTCTTTGGAGGAACTGTGGCTGAACCTGAAGGCTGGAAACGTAAAGAGAATAGGAGAGGCAGTGATAAACAGAATAAAGAAGACTTGTAAAAGATGAAAATAGCATTCCTTATTTCGGCACATACTGATGCACCGCAGTTATATCGACTTGTCAAGGCTTTGCCTGACGATTCGGACTTTTTCATACATATAGACAGTAAGGCAGACATAAAGCCTTTTACCGATGTGTTGGGAAAAGACGACAGGGCACATTTTATTGAGCATAGGGTAAATGTGATATGGGGCAGCCTCAATGAAGTGGAGTATCAGATGGAACTGATACGTGAAGCTTTGAAGGCAGGCAAGCATTACGACCGCCTGATAACGCTGAGTGGCATGGATTACCCTGTTTGGTCAAAGGCACAGATTGTGGAATTCTTCAATGATAATGCAGGCAAAGAGTTTCTGAGTGGCATAGACCTTACCACTCAAGACAGTGCTGCAAGGCTTTACAGGGAATACAGGTTCTATGCCCAGAAACAATGGAAGAATGGCAGCATCGGAAGCAAGTTCAGAGTGACTTTGAGAAAAATAGTCGGTTTGATAGGCATAAGGAAACCACTCGTTTTCGTAGCAGGTTCAAAAAGATATAATCTGTACAAGGGAGCAGCATGGTGGGCAGTCTCACAGGAACTTGCAGAATTTGTCCTCAAGGAATGGGACGAAGACGCAGAGATGAAAGAATACTTCAAGACGAGTTTCTGTCCTGCGGAGACGTTTACCCAGACGGTGGCATTTAATTCTGCATTATGGAGAGATAAATGTATTGAGTTTAAAGGCGATTGGCCAGGATTGAATGCCCTTACACCACTTACATACATTTATTATCATCCAGTCATAAAGATTATGACGGAGGAAGATTATGATGACATCATGAACAGCAAAAAGATGTTCGCACGTAAGTTCATAACGGGCAAGAGCGACAAACTTGTAGAGAAGTTACGTTCCTGATTCCCTGTCTAGCCTAAAATGTATTTAACTATCAGTGACAGGTTGTGCCACCAAAGGAAGGCGGTCAATGCTATGGTTAACACTAACGATATTTTTTGCAAAAGTCCAGACTGTTGCTTCATGAGATAGGCGATGGAGATAGGAATGACGAATGCCCAGTGGGCGGTCATGATATAGACATCGGCAGAGGCAAAGTTGAGACCTACGTGAAGTAGCATGTCAACAAGGAACATGGAAAGGACTATCCACACAATGCGTTCACGTCTGCCATACCACAGTCCTGCAAGGAATAAGACGACGATAGTTCCTTCGATGGCATAGTACCACCAGTGGTTGTACCTCACAAGGGCAGGGCGGGTGTCGCGGTTGGTGTCTTTCAGTGTGTAGTCCTCATGAAGTATAAGCCCTTCACCGAAAACATTCTCTACGAGTGAGGGAATACGATCGATGTGGTATTCAGTGTTTGTAACGATGGGATTGTCAAATATCTGCTCCTTGCGGCGCTGTTCTCCGCGTGCCTCTCCCTCTTTTATCTTCTTGGCAAAGTTCTCGTCCTTGGCGGAACGCTTGCGAATGATATTCTCAACATTGGCTTTTTCCTTCTGTTGGATGGTTTCCTCTTGGTAGAAGTAAGCTCCAGTTATAAGTGCGAGGGGAATGAGGTATGTACAGAAATGTAGCAGGTTCTTTCCGATGGATTTTCTGCCGAGTTGCGTGAAGAAATCGGAGATGCCAACCTTTACTATGTTGGTGGTGGTGACACCTGTAGCAACGAAAGCCAGAGGCAGGGATTGCCACAATGGCATGGGGCGTTTGTTCTTTATTGCCTTGCCAGCCAGATAGATGGAGAGGAGTATGAGTGGTAGGGATATTCCCATGTGGTCAGGGAAGAAAGTGACAATCATCACATGAGAGAAAGAGAAGAAAAACAAGGTGAGGAGGAGGCTATGCAGCCAGGGAATCTCTATAATCTTCCTTAGTATGCGGTACATCAGCGTCCACGAACAAAGTGCAAACAGCGTCCACATAACCGCTGCGATATATATGGCGCAGTTGATGCCGAACTCTGCTTTCAAGGCATCGTTCAGTTCGTAGGCAGGCCACATCATCAAGGTGAGCAGTGGATGACGTGCGAGTACGTACATGGGACGGAAGGAGGAGATAACGATGTAGGTGTAGGTGTCAAACCCCGAAAACTCTCCGTGAAGCCAAAAAGCGCTCCATGCTCCTACTCTCGTATTGGTAAAGAGTTCTGGTTGCCACATGATCATCAAGACGTTGAGGCTCACCATGATTATGAAGCCTAAGAGAGTAATGAGGATTCCCTCTTTATGTTGAGAAAATATTTTCATTTTCTTGGTTAACTTTTGAACTTTAAAGGATGTACAAATATTCCACTATCAGCCAGACATTCCACACAATCAGGTAGCATGCCACGATAGCCAGTGCCGTACTGAGGTGCCTGCGCCATTGGGGTGACATACGGCTCAGGAGATAGCCGATGGCTATAGGCATGACGAAGAGATAGTGGGGTGACATGATGAAGATTTCGTTGATACCGAAGCCGAGTCCCATGTGAAGGAGCATATCCATGAAGAAGAATGACAGACAGGTCCAAAGGAACAGGCTCTTCCTGCCAACCCAGATACCTGCGAGGAACATGAATACTAACAGACCTTCAACGATGTAGTTGCCCCAGTTCTTGTAACGCACGATGACAGGACGGTTGACAAGAACATCGCCAAGGAGATAGTCTTCATGCAGCATTATGCCTTCGCCAAAGAGACACTCCACGGCAACGTCCCACCGTGAGGTGGAGATGTCGGTCCATTTGGAGAATTCGCCCTCAGCCATAGGTTTGCCCGTGTGCTTATATGCTGCGCTCATGCGCCAGCGCTTGGATTTCTTGACGAGCAAGTCCTTACGAATACTGTCCTTGATGGCTGCATGACGTTGTGCTATAAGGCTGGTGTCCTTATGTCTCCATAGGTCTTTCTCGGCATTCCATACTCTGTCGTGTGCACGCTCTATGCGTTCATTAAAGACTCTCGCTGTTTTGTCCTGACGTGCTTTCCACTCTGGCCATACGAAGTGGTGGTAGCTCAATCGTGCTCCCCACCACATCAAACCAGCAGGCAAAAGCACGGCGATGATAAGGTATCCTGGCTTGAAGAATCTCTTGCGGCGTGTTATCAGTGCGGCAAGGAATGTCTTCAGTCCGTTGTTGAGCGACACTCCTGCGGTGAAGAAGAACATCACGATGGTTTGCCACCAGTTCAGTGCCCTGCCTCGCTGTAGCTTCAGACCAGAGAGATAAAGCGTCAAGATGAGGCAGAACATGGAGGGACCGAAGTGGTCGGGCACCATAGTGGCAAGCATGATGTAGGCAAAAGAAAATGCGAGAGTGGCTAAGATATACGCCTCGCTTCGCTTTGTGCCTATCACCTCCCAGAATATTCTGCTGAGGAAGATGAAGGAGTAAAAGGCACAAAAGATGAGGATAAGGGCTGTGATAATCAGCGCCCAGTTGAAACCTGTGAGCCACATCAGTCCTTCATTGAGCTTGCTGAACGGCCATACGAAGTAGGGCAACAGGGGGTGACGGTAAATGTTATAGCCTATTGACCAGTCTGTTAGTACGCTGTATGTTATAGGGTCGAAGCCTGATATGTGCCACCCTTTGATGAAGTTGCTGAATCCCAGTCCTGTAGCGGACAGCATACTCCAATACTTCACAACATTAAGTGCGTTGAGAGTAGTGAAGGCTATCAATGCTACCAGTGCGGCGAGACGTTCCTCTGCCTGTATTCTGAATATGCCGAAAAACTTCTTTAGCATTTTGCAATTAGTAATCAGAAATTAGGAATTATATATATTTATATAGAGTTTTGCTACGCTTTCTTCGCTGTAGCACCTCAAGACTTTCTCTCTTGCCGTCTTGCTCAGTCGTTCGTGGTTGTCGGGATGGAGTACATAGCGTATGCCTTCTGCCAAATCTGCAGCTTCCTTATAACGTGCTACGTAGCCATTCTCCTTATGGTCTATCATCTCTGGAATGCCACCGACATTGAAACCTACACATGGTGTACCGCATGCCATTGCCTCCATGATGGTGTTGGGAAGATTCTCTGACAGCGACGGCAGTACGAAAGCGTCAACGCTGTTGTACAGTTGCACCATCTCTTCTACCTTATTTATATATGGGATGTCACGTCCTAAGGCTATAACCTCAACCTCATCATTGCCTTTGAGCATCTTCACGGCTTCATCTAAATACTGCATGCCTTTCATCGGGTTGTTCACGTTTTGTGCAACAAAGAGTATGCGTCGTCCGTGCTTCTTATGCTGTTGAGGTGAAAAAAGCGTAGTGTCGATGGGATTGGGGATAGCCTTTACGGGCAGCAGTTCCATCAGCGGACTGCAAAGCGCTTCGTCCCGTAGCCACTGACTGCATGCTATGAATTGTATCTTGTTCTTGGCATATAGCTTCTGCTTGCGCCGCCATGTCCAGCGTTCAAGGAATGTTTCTTGCCGTTGTATTGACAGGTGATAGGCTCCCATAGTGTTCCATGCATCGTGCATTGTCCATACGACCTTTTTGCCATCTTTGATAAATCGGTGTATAGCGGAAAGCGAGATAAATCCCTGGTTTACCCAATGCAGGTGTATTACGTCGGCTTCTTTATACTCTTTAGTCTTGGTAACATCCTGTCCGAACAGTGCTATGTCGGTTGCCCAGATGTCTTTCTTAGAGAATCCATTGAACACCCATATCACCGCACGCTCAAGAATACTTGTCCACGACTGTTTCCCTATGTTGTTCTTTCTGCACAGCATTGTTGCCTCCACGCCATTATTGCGAAGGGCATGGAGCAGGCGGTTGGCAGCAATGGCGGCTCCGCCTGTGTTCTCGTATGTGCTAAGTATAAGTACCTTCAATTGTCAATTATCAATTGCTTGTGCCACGTGCCGTTATAGGTATTTATCGTGAGGTCTATGACCTTCTTATCGGGACACTCTACGGTAAACAGCACGTCCTGTGTGTAATACTGCGGAATGTTGCCTTGGTCATGATAGAAGGTGTAGTACGCCGTGTCGTCATCCATGCCTGTGCATACCATCCCTACTGTATGCAGTTGAGTGTTTGAAGTGGTGCTCCCCATCTTCAGCCCAATGTTGAGGTTGAGGTATCGTTTGTTTTTCGACAGCCATGCGCTGGTCAGTGTCACTGGGTCAGTCTTTATGGCATCGGCATCGGTGGTCGTTCGCACTTTTAGCAGAGTCATGTTGCTTCGCCCTACTATCTCAATGGGGTTGCTGTCGCTCACCTTATTATAATATAGCAACCATCTCAGCACGGTGTCCTTTGGCTCCACGTCAATCCTCATGCCTGCCGTTATGCTAAGAGGCTTGTCATCGTCGGTGGTGATGCTCTGCACGTAGCAGTCTTTCACCTCCACACTCACATAGTCGGTCTGCAAGTGTGAGTATTTGCCGTCGCCTGTGTCGTAGCTGTCGTGCTCACACGCCAACAGCAGGAGCAGTAGCAGCGAGATAGTTGCGTAGTGGATTCGCATACATTGTCATTATTCGTTCACGCAGGAAAGCCTTGTCTGGATTCGGCAGCTTCACCTTGGCTATCTGTCCTTCGATGTACTTGTCGAAGTCAGCCTTGTCCTTAGCGGTGTATTTGTCGCTATTGTTGCTTCCGTCGAGTTCGTCGAGGGCTATCCAGTTGCAAGGGTAAATCTTATAGCGAGAGTGTATCTCGTGGTCTATGTGTTCTGCCACGAGGTGCAGTATTTCTTTCTTAGGCATAGAGGCATCGAGGGTGTCGAGCCAGTCGTTGATGCAAGGCGAAACCTCGTAGTGCACCTTGCCTTTCTTGCCCAGTATGCCGGTCTTCATGTTGTCGAGGTCGTCCTGCTTCGACTTCTTCCATGCAGGGTTGTCTCTCTTAGCCTGAAACTCCTGCGCCTTTAGATAGTCGCATGGGTCGTGCTCGTAGCTGATGGTGAGCGGTGCTATGTGCAGGTGTTTCAGTGCATCGATAACGTTGTTCCCGTTATCGTTCCCGTTCCCGTTATCATACCCCATGCAGAACATCTTCAATACAGAGTCCTGCGTGCGGTCGTCAGAGTCTTTTGCCCTGCCTTCGCGTTGTGCTATCCAGATGTTCTCGCGCTTCTGGTTTATGGCGAAGTGTATGTACTGGCTCATCAGCAGTGACGAACGCATCATCTCGTGGGCTGTCAGCCCTCGGCGCACGGTGAACGCTTTGTTCATCCTCACCAGTTTCTTTATCCAGGGGTAGATGAGCAGGTTGTCGCCGATGCCTATCTCGCATGTGCGGTTGAAACCATTGTTGTATAGCATGAGGTCGAGAATGGCAGAGTCGAGCACTATGTCACGATGGTTGGAGACAAAGAGAAAGCGGTCGTCCTTGTTGATGTCCTTGGGATAACCAAAGGTGGTGCCGCCGGTACATTTCCACAGTTCCAGCTTCACCACAGGTTTCATAAAGCGGACCTGAAAGTCTTGTGTGGTCTTGACACCCTTGAACAACAGACGCAACACACCGTTCCTGATGCTCTTTGGCAACCAAGGCACAAAGCCCTTTATCACCAGGTTAAACTGCCTGTCCTTGATTAATTCCTCAAAGACTACTGGCATCTCCTCCGGCTCGTAAGGTCTTATTTCGTCAAAGTCGTGAATATCCATGTCCAATTTACCAATTTACTAATTAGCAAAATTACAAATCAATTCGTTAATTTACTGGTTCTCAACTATCTCTGAGAGCACATCGCCCATGTCGAGACCTGCAGCCTTTACCTGCTGCGGAATGAACGATGTCGGTGTCATGCCTGGTGTAGTGTTTATCTCCAACATGTTTATCTTGGCATCGGGCGACTGTGGGTTGCTTATGATGTAGTCCACGCGGATGATGCCGTTGGCATGCAGTATGTCGTATATCGCCGATGTTATCTTCGCTACCCTGTCAGCCACCTCCTTTGGCAGTCGCGCGGGGGTTATCTCCTGCACCTGTCCGTTGTATTTCGCATCGAAGTCGAAGAACTCGTTCTCGCTTACCACCTCTGTTGCAGGAAGGACCGTGGCTTTTCCTTTTGTCTTATATACACCCTGTGAAATCTCCATGCCCTCAAGCATGCCCTCTATCATCACGGTGTCGCTCTCGCCGAAGGCAAGGTTGAGGGCAGCCTGCATCTGTGAGAAATCCTTCACCTTGCTCACGCCGAAGCTGCTGCCGTCAGCTGCCGGCTTCACAAAACAGGGATAGCCTACGGCATTGCGTACTGCCTCATCGGTGACAGAACTCTCGTTGCCCTTTCTCACAAGTATGCTGTCGGCAACGCTGACGCCGAACTGGCGCAGGTAGTTGTTGAGGGCGAACTTGTCGAAGGTGAGTGCCTCTACCAAGACGCCACTGGTGGAGTAGGGCATGCCGATAAGGTCGAAGTATCCTTGCAATTGTCCGTTCTCGCCCGGTGTGCCGTGTTTGGTGATATAGGCATAGTCGAAGGTATTCTTCTCTCCGTTTACCGTGAAGGAGAAATCGTTCTTGTCTATCTCCGCCTGTTCGCCGTTGGCAAGGTTTACGTGCCAGTCGCCCTTCTTCAAGTCAACTATGTAGCAGTCATACTTCTCCTTGTTGAAGAAAGAGTAGATACCTGCACCCGATTTCAGCGATACGTCGTGCTCTGACGAGTCACCGCCACAGATTATTGCTATTTTTTTCATTGTCTTGTTATAATCGTTTTTAGTTCTTTGTTTTTTCTGTCTAATCTATAGTCTCTCGTGTAGTGCCGCCTATGTATGCCCTCCACTTTTCTATGAGTGAGGCAAAGTCCTCCGGCCATTCGCTGGTGAAGTCCATCTGCTCGCCTGTTACGGGGTGTACGAAGCCGAGCGTTTTGGCGTGCAATGCCTGTCGCGGACAGGTCTTGAAGCAGTTTTGTATGAAGGCTTTGTATTTTGAAGACTTCTCTCCGCGCAGTATCTCTGTGCCGCCATAGCGCTCGTCGCCAAACAATGGATGGCCGATGTGCTTCATGTGTGCACGTATCTGGTGCGTCCTGCCAGTCTCCAGTATGCACTCTACGAGTGTCACATATCCAAATTTCTCTATCACTCGCCAGTGGGTTACGGCAGGTTTGCCTATGCCAGAGTCTGGAGCCGTCACCGTCATGCGCAACCTGTCCTTCGGGTCACGTGTTATGTTACCCTCTATGCGTCCCTCGTCTTCGGTGAAGTGTCCCCACACCAGACAGTGGTATGAGCGGTGGGTGTCATGCACGAAGAACTGTTTGCCGAGGTTGGTCTTCGCCTCTGGTGTCTTCGCTATCACGAGCAGTCCGCTGGTGTCCTTGTCTATGCGGTGCACCAGTCCTACCTCTGGCGAGTTGGGGTCAAACTCCTTGCCGCCTCGCTTCGCCTTCAGTGCAGGGTCTTCGTGCAGCATGTGCCATGCCACGGCATTGATGAGCGTTCCGTTGAAGTTGCCAGCTCCCGGGTGCACCACCATACCCGCCTCCTTGTTCACAACCATCAGCACCTCGTCCTCATAGACTATGTTCAGTGATATCTCTTCGGGATAGATGGTCGTGTCGTGCTTAGGCTGGCTGAGCATCAGCGTCACCACGTCGCCAGGTCTTACCTTGTAGTTGCTCTTTACGGGTTTACCGTTCCCGTTCTCGTTACCGTTTCCGTTAACATATATATAGCCCGCCTCCGCTGCCTGCTGTATGCGGTTGCGCGAGGAGTGCTGCATGTGCTCAAAGAGGAACTTGTCTATGCGCAACGGCATCTGTCCTGCATCGGCTACAATGCGGAAATGCTCGTACAAGCCCCCTTCGCCCTCCTCCAAGGTGGATAGCAGAGCGTCTTCGTCAAGCTCTATGTCCTCTATGTCGAAATCTTCTACCTTCAACTGTAAACTGTAAACCGTAAACTTTCAACGATAAACCACATCATTCCACCACCTCAAACGCGTCCGTCTCCGCTTCTGCGCCGGCGCCACCTTCGGCACCGCTGCCGTCTATTATCTCTTCCTCATAGAACTCCTGCGGCGGAGCATCCGTCATGAATACTGAGTCGGCAGCGTCCCTCTGTCCGTTGCCCACCTGTATGGTGAGTGTCGCCTCTATCGAGATGCGCTGCCCTGCCGTCACGTTGTGTCCGTTCACCAGCACGCCATACACCCAGTCTCTCTCTCCGAATACGTATTGTGGCTCTCCCACCTTGAAGCCCATAGAAATCAGCTTCGCCCTTGCCTCGCGCAGGCTGCTGTTGTCTATTATGTCGGGCAAGGCGAGTGTTGGGGTGCTCTCGGCGTTCACGGTTAGATACACTATGCGTCCGCTCTTCACCATGGTACCGGGGGCAGGCAGCATCTCCAGTATGGTGCCTGGAGGCAGCGTCTTCACATATCCCGTGTCAGTCACCTGCGTCTCCATGCCCAAGTCCTCCAGCACTGTCACCGCACTCTCATAAGAGTGGTTTCTCACGTCGGGCAGTGCTATTGACTCTCCGTGATGGGTATAAACGCCCATCAGCAGTTGTGCCGCCACGCACAATGCTACTATCAATGCCAGCATACCTGCGAGGTTAAGCCACAGATAGCGACTTGTCAGTTTTTGAAAAAAATCTGATGGTGCCATAATGGAATATATGTATTTCCCTGCAAAGTTACGTTTTTTTTTCGTAATTTAGCAAACAAATATGAAAATAATAATAAAATATCCCTTTTAGGGAAGTCATATTAGCATACAGAAGCTAAGCTTCCGTCTCCAATTCGGTACGGAATTAACGAAATTCGGTACGGAATCTGTCCAATTCCGTACCGAATCCATCAAGGGGCATTTCCCTTTGTGTAACTCTTTCTACGCTTCGTGGAGCTCTCCGTTAGTGTAACGAAGTGGAGCTGGAGGGAGTCGAACCCTCGTCCAAACGGTGAAACCGCGAGCTTTCTACATGCTTATCTTGGACTTCATTTTCGTGCTGTGACAAGACCCAAGCCACCAATCACAGCCTTATCCTCTTGAAAAGTTCGCAAGGGCATAGAGGCATTTGCCCATGCTATCCCCGATATTACTGCACCGCTTTGACCAGTCAGCCTCAGGGAGAGGGCTCTGAGCGATGTCTCGTTCCTCGCCTTGCGAGGATAAAGCTAGTCTACTATACTTCGACTAGGCAGCGAGAGCGTAGTTGTTTTCGCCAATTAAATTGTTGACCGACGTGATTATGGAGCCCACAGTCATCGCTCCGCATGCTTACACACCATCCCAGTCCGCTGTCAAATCCAGTCAACCCCGAACAAAGTGAGTGGGTCATGCAAGAAAATAGCGAGTGTCAGTCTCTGACTGGCTCGTGTTCCTAATTTTCTTGCGTAACCCCGAATGAAGTGAGGGTGCAAAGTTACAACATTCTTTTGAATGTACCAAAAAATATCAAGACTTTTTTCATGCATCAACCCAGCATAGCCTCGATGTCCTTCTCAAAGTCCTTAGGCTCTGTGGTGGGGGCATAGCGCTTGATGGTGGCTCCGTCCTTTGAGATGAGGAACTTGGTGAAGTTCCATTTTATGTCGCTGTCCTTCTCTACGCTGTCGCTGATTTTCTTGAAGAGCACAGACATGCCTTTGGCTTTCAGACCGTGATATTCCTCTGTAGGAGCCTGTGCTTTGAGGTATTCGAAGATGGGGTGTGCCTCGGCACCGTTGACGTCGGTCTTCTTCATTATCTGGAATGTCACGCCGTAGTTGAGTTGGCAGAAGCCCTCTATCTCGCTGTCGTTGCCAGGGTCTTGGTTCTTAAACTGGTTGCAGGGGAAACCGACGATGACCAGTCCCTTGTCCTTATATTTCTGGTTGAGTGCCTCCAGACCTTCAAACTGTGGGGTGAAGCCGCACTTGCTTGCCGTGTTGACAATCAGCAGCACCTTACCCTCAAACTGTGCGAAGTCCAGTTCCTTGCCCTTGCTCGTGAGAGCCTTGAAGTCATAAATCTTTTCCATGTTCTTTCCTTATTTAATAATGTAATATTTGTATCGGTTGTATAGTCCACGATGCAAAGGTACGGAAAATATTTTATTTCGCAAGCGTTTTGCTGAAAATTTCATACCATACCCATGAGAGAGAACATCCTTCGGTAGGCTGATGCCTTCTTCTCGAAGGAAAGGGGGTAGGCTCGTGACGAGGACGGCAGACGATACAGCAGTATCTGTTCACTCATGGCGTTATACGTATCGGGGATGGCTGTGTAACAGTCAGTCTTCGGACTCTCGTCCATTCCGAAATACTGGCAGAGGGTGTCTGTCGCTTTCTGCCCTGTCGTTACTATTGCCTTGCAATGTGGCAGATGGTGCAAGAGTTTGCGTATGTCCGTAGGCTCTACTACTTCAAGGAACTTGTCTGAGGCATTGTCTTTAAGCCTGCGTATGGCTGTCGCCGTGTCGTAGAATGCTATGCCTTTTTCGTTGCAAAAGCTGATGATAGCCTGCAAGTCGAACGACTTACGGTCAGGACATACGAAATGGTTCCTGTCGCCAAAGAACACCTCACCCTCCAGGCGCCAGTGGTCGTTGATGAAGTTAGGGTAGTTGAAGTCCATGCACCACCGTTTGCGCTGCGGAGGGAAGCTGCCCAGAAACAATACGCACGCATTGGCAGGCAGGAAAGGCTTCAACGGATGATACTCCACTCCGTTTCTGCTGCGTGCTATGTTGTCATTTCTGCGCATAGAGAGATACGTTTTCTGCCCTTAATAACTGACGCTTGCGCTCCAATGCCTCTGGCGAGGAACTTCCTCCAAAGCCGTGAAGGGAACCGTCATGTGCCACAACCCTGTGGCATGGCACATCTGGCGCAAAGGGATTTCGCCGCAATGCCTGTCCGATAGCCTGCGCACTCTTGCATCCAATACGCCTTGCCAGTTCCCCATAAGATATGGTGGCACCTGCTGGCACATTGAGAAGTTCCAAATACACCTTACGTTGAAATTCTGTTATATTCTTACTGTTTTTTACTTGTTCTGTGATGTCCATGAATGCAAAGGTACTAATAAAAGTTGAAAGTTTTTGTTGTTTCAATTTTTTTTTGTAACTTTGCATCCGCTTTTCGCAATTTAAGGCATTAAAAACTAAAAGATTAAACGCGATAAAAGATGAACATTACATTTGAAAATCCTGAGAGGGTAAGTGGTCTGATGACCATCACCGTTGAGGAGGCAGACTATCAGAACGATGTGAAGAAGCAGCTCAACGACTACCGCAAGAAGGCTAACATTCCTGGCTTCCGTCCAGGACAGGCTCCTATCAGCATGATAAAGCGTCAGATAGGTGCACAGGTAAAGGTTGACGCTATCAACAGACTGGTGGGCGAGAAACTTTACGAATACATCAAGGAGAACAAGATAAACATGCTGGGTGAACCTATGCCACACCTCGGTGAGGAGCCTGTTGACCTCGACAAGCCCGCTCCTTACACCCTGAAGTTTGACATCGCCGTAGCACCTGAAATAGACATCACCCTGTCAAAGCGCAACAAGATAGCTTACTACAACATCAAGGCTGACGACAAGATGATAGACCAGCAGATTGATGCCTACGCTTCACGTGGCGGCTCATACGAGAAGGTTGACAGCTATGAGGACAACGACATGCTGAAGGGTGACCTGCGCGAGCTCAACGAAGACGGCACCACTAAGGAAGGCGGCATAGAGGTATCAGAGGCTGTGCTCCTGCCTTCATACATCAAGGTGGACGAGCAGAAGGCTCTCTTCCAGGGCAGCAAGGTGGGCGACATCATCACCTTCAACCCCAAGAAGGCTTATCCTGAGTCACCAATAGAGATATCTTCTCTGCTGAAGATACAGAAGGAAGAGGTAGAGAACGTAAACGCTGACTTCTCTTACCAGATAACGGAGATTTCACGCTACAAGAAGCATGACATCAACCAGGAACTCTTCGACCAGGTGTTTGGTAAGGACACTGTGAAGGACGAGAAGGAGTTCCGCTCTAAGATTGAGGCTCAGCTCAAGGAACAGCTCGATGCCAATGCAGAATACCGCTTCCTCGCTGACGTGCGCGCTTACGTAGAGAAGAAGCTCGGCAAGGTGCAGTATGCCGACGAGATTATGAAGCGCATCATGCTTGCCAACAACAAGGACAAGGACCAGAAGTACGTTGACGACAACTACGAGCAGTCCATCAAGGAACTCACATGGCACCTCGCCAAGAACAAGCTGCTTGAGCAGACAGGCGTTAAGATAGAGGATGCCGACGTGAAGGAGGTTGCCAAGGAGATGACCAAGATGCAGTTTGCACAGTATGGCATGAACAACATTCCTGACGAGTACCTCGACCAGTATGCCGAGGAGATGCTGAAGAAGCCTGAGCAGGTTGACCAGTTCATCAACCAGGCTGCCGACCGCAAGCTTATGAAGGCTCTCAAGGACGTCGTTGCCCTCGACGAGAAGGAGATAAGCTTCGAGGACTTCCAGAAGCTCAGCTAAGCTGACGCTTCACTGAAAGTAACAAGGAAAAATTAACAAGGATAAGTTAGCCAGACAGGTTTCTACCTGTCTGGCTATCTTCTGTTTCACACACTTTAGTAACGGATAATATGTTGGCACGAATGAAGTAGAAATAATCAATTGAATAAAAATCCCACAAGCAATCGAACTTGGAAAAATGTTATTTTTGTGCCATTATCACCTTGGAAAAGTGTATTTTGTTTGCTTCTGCTGTTGCTTAGCTTCCAGACGAGATTGCTAAGCAACAGCACGTGGATACTAAGTAACCAGACGGGGAAGCAAAGTTCCTGCGGATTCTCGTCTGTTGTTTGAGCCACTATATATATAGGTGGCTCCAACAACAGACAAAAATCTTTCCGCCAGCCCTTTGAAAAAATAACGGCTATTACACTCATCACTCAATCCACTTATATATAAATGTGGATTGAGTGATTGAGTAAAATATCTTGTCGC
>JAFVBX010000022.1 GCA_017479675.1 Prevotella sp. | reverse complement strand
TGCTTCGTTCCAGTATTCATGCGGGATTCAGAAGAACTAGTGGGGTATAGCCTCTGGCTATGCTTCATGTACCTTCTGGCAGTGCTTCAAGTACCTTCTGGCTATGCTTCATGTACCCTTTAGCTATGCATTAGGTATGGAAAAGCTATCCTTTTGGGTTGCTAAAGCATAGCTTTAATGGGATAAAAGCTATGCTTTGATGCGATAAATGTTATGCTTTGAAGGGATAAATGTTATGCTTTGATGGGGGAAAGGTTGTTACTCTGTCTGGCAGTTGACTTCGTCAACGTCGGGGATGTCGAGGATGCTGCTGATGATGGTGTTGAGCTCGTCGTTGCTGTGGACGAAGAATTTGACCTGGCAGGTGACGATGTCGTCTTCGGTGACGGTGTGGAGCATATCGATGCTGAGCTGCAGCTTGTTGGATATGCTGTCGATGATGTCGGAGAGCAGGTGCTGACGGTCAACGGCTTTGGCGGTGATGGTGGCGGGGTAGAGGCGGTGTGGGTCTTCCTTGTAGTCCACGGCTACGATGCTGTCGCCTTGCTGTGATGCCTGGCTGATGGCGTCCTGACAGTCGCGGCGGTGTACCATGACTTTGCCGTCGGACTGGCGGAAACCGATGACTTCTTCGCCTGGTATGGGATGGCAGACGGGGCAGCGATGGTATTCGGGCTTGGGCTGGGAGTCGAGGTACATGTGGATGTTGCGCAGTGCCTTGTAGGACCTGGCAGGTTTGAGCCAGCCTTCGTTGGGCCAGACGTCGGGCGAGGTGCCTATCTCGACGCAGTCGCCGCGCTTGAGACGGGTGCGCACGGAGGCGAGGTGACCGTTGATCTTGGCGTATTTGGCGTGCATGCCGATGTCGGTGTGTATGTTGAAGGCGAAGTCGATGGCTGAGGAGCCTTTGGGCAGGAGGACTGCCTTGCCGTTGGGGGTATAGACTTGTATGTCGTCGTTGTAGAAGGAGGCGCGGACGGACTGTATGAAGAAGTCGCCTTCGCCGTTCATGACGGCATTGTCGGCTACGTCCTTGAGGACGTTGCGGAAGTCGTTGAGCCACTTGGTGATGTCGATTTCGCGTTGTCCGCTGTCGAAGAGGTAGCCGAGGCGTGTCTTCTTGCTCATGCGCTCGGACTGTATGTGGATTTCTTCCCACACGCCGTAGTCGGAGAGCAGCTGTGTGTGGAAGGCTTGGTAACCGTTTTGCTTGGGCAGGTCGATGTAGTTGATGATGGCGCCCGGACGCTCCTTGAACTTGTCGGTGAGGAGGGAGTAGATTTTGAGCACCATGTTCTTGTCGGACATGTACATGTCGTTGGGGAAGACGATGCGTGTGAAGTGGCGACATTCGAGGTGCTCGTAGTCTTCGCCTTGTGTCTTCATCTTGCGCCAGATATTGTAGGGTTGCTTGTAGGCTACTTCGCGACGATACTGTATGCCGTTGGCTCGGAGTATGCTGTCAACGGTGTCGTTGAAGGTCTTCATGCGTGTCTTGTCGAGCTGCTTGTCTTTCTCTATGAGGTCGAGTATCTTGAAGTACCACTGCGGGCAGCGGTATTTGAAGGATAGGTTTTCGAGTTCTATCTTGATGGTGTAGAGTCCGAGGCGGTTGGCGAGGGGTGCGTAGAAGTAGTCGGTCTCGCCAGCTATCTTCATCTGTTTGTCGGGGCGCATGGACTCGAGGGTGCGCATGTTGTGGAGACGGTCGGCGAGCTTGATGAGGATGGCGCGCACGTCGTAGTGCATGGAGTCGAGCATCTGCTTGAAGTTGTCGAGCTGCTTGGACATGGAGTAGCTGGCTTTCTTCTGCTTGGTGACGACATAGACGAGGAAGGCGACGTCCTTGCCGAAGAGTTCCTGTATTTTCTCGATGGTGGTGGGGGTGTCTTCCACTACGTCGTGGAGGAAGGCAGCGCAGACGCAGGGGCAGCCCAGCTGCAGCTCCTCGGCAACGATGCGTGCCACGGCGATGGGGTGTATGATGTAGGGTTCGCCTGTCTTGCGCTTCTGCTCGCGATGTGCCTCGCGGGCATAGCGGAAGGCTTCGTGCATGAGTTGCATCTCCTCGAGCGTGGAGCGCTTTTCCATAGCTGAGAATACTTCGTTTGCCTTGTACTGGATGTATTCCTCTGTTACCTCAGGTGATTTCATAGGCTGTGCCGGTTTTTAGAAATGATTTTGCAAAAATACGTAAAAAATATGGTATCACCAAATTTATTTGGAAATAATTTAGTAACTTTGCATTATGCAATGAGGAATTAAATCAATACAGACAATGAAAAAGAATCTTGAAACTCTGTGTATCCACGGCGGATACAAGGCTGCCAAGGGCGAGCCGCAGCAGTTGCCGATATGCCAGTCAACGACGTTCAAATACGACACGTCGGAGCAGATGGCGCGCCTCTTCGACCTGAAGGACGAGGGGTATTTCTATACGCGACTGGCTAACCCGACGAACGATGCGGTGGCAAAGAAGATTTGTGCGCTGGAGGGCGGCGTAGGGGCTATGCTGACCAGTTCGGGACAGGCGGCAAATTTCTATGCCGTGTTTAACATCTGTCAGGCTGGTGACCACTTCATAACGTCGAACACGATTTACGGCGGCACGTTCAACCTCTTCGGCGTGACGATGAAGAAGCTGGGCATAGAGTGTACCTTCGTGGACCCTGACTGGGACGACGAGAGGATAGAGGCTTGCTTCAAGGAGAACACGAAATGTTTCTTCGGCGAGACGATTTCAAACCCTGGGGGCAACGTGTTTGACATAGAACGCTTTGCCAAGATGGCGCACAGACACGGGGTGCCGCTGATAGTGGACAACACGTTTGCTACACCGATAAACTGCCGTCCGTTTGAGTGGGGATGCGACATCGTGACTCATTCCACCACGAAGTATATGGACGGCCACGCTACGCAGGTGGGTGGATGCGTCGTTGACTCAGGCAACTTCGACTGGGAGGCGCAGGGCGACAAGTTCGCTTGCCTCACGACCCCTGACGAGTCGTATCACGGACTGACATACACGAAGGCTTTCGGCAAGATGGCTTACACCACAAAGCTGGTGGCACAGTTGATGCGCGACCTGGGCTCGATACCTGCTCCGCAGAACTCGTTCCTGCTCAACTTGGGACTGGAGACACTTGCTCTGCGCATGAAGCAGCACTGTGCCAACGCACAGAAGGTGGCGGAATGGCTGGAGAAGAACGAGAAGGTGAGCTGGGTGAACTACTGCGGTCTGCCTTCCAACAAATACTACGCCTTGGGACAGAAATACCTGCCTAACGGCTCGTGCGGCGTGATAGCCTTCGGACTGAAGGGCACGAGGGAGGATGCCATAAGGTTTATGGACAACCTGGACTTCATTTCGATAGTGACGCACGTGGCTGACGCACGCACTTGTGTGCTGCATCCTGCCAGCCACACTCACCGCCAGCTCACGGACGAACAGCTGCGCGAGGCTGGTGTGGCTCCCGACTTGGTGCGCCTGTCGGTAGGTATAGAAAATGTTGATGACATCATAGCCGACTTGGAGCAGGCTATGAACAGATAACCTCGTCCATTGGGATGTCAAAAGAATCGTGGGGTATGCTTTCCAACAACTGGAAGGGAAAGCATACTCCTATTTTATATATAGGGGTGCTTGCTTCGATTTGAGACAGCAGGCGGTCGTAGTAACCCTTGCCTCTGCCGAGGCGGTTGCCCTGACGGTCGAAGGCGACGGCAGGAACTATTAAAAGTTGACAGTTGACAGTTGACAGAAGACAGTTGTTGTTATTGTTCCCGATAGGTTCCAGTATGCCGTAGGCGCCAGTGCTGAGCGAGTCGGCTCCGTGATATTCGTGGAGTGTCATAGCGGTGGGGCTGACAACTTTGGGCAACATGATGCGCTTGCCCTGACGATGGAGGGTGTCGATGAGTGTGTGGGTGTTGACCTCATCGGGCAGGGAGTGGTAGAGCACTATGGTGTCAGCTTGCTGCACCTTGGGGTGGGCGAGGAGCCGGCTGATAACGGAATGCGAGAGCGCCTCCAGCTGTGTGGGGGTGTACTCTCGCATGATGCTTCTGATATGTCGGCGCAGCTCTGACTTGGTCACTGCTTGGTGGGTGACTTGGGTTTGTAGAACACGTCGAGGGCTGCCTGGATGGTCTTGTCGGTGAGGTTGAGGTATTCTATCCATGCCTGCTCGTCGAGCATATTGTATATGATGCGTGAATTGATGCTCTTCTCCAACAGCTTGTGGGAGCGTTGTATCATGAGATTGCGGCGCTGCAGGTCGTGGCGGTCGGCGTAGGTAGCAAACTGCTCTACGGTGTTCTGGCTCACGAGGTAGTCGGCGAGCTCCTGCATCTCGCGGAAGGAGTTGAGCTTCAGACGGTTCTCGTCGGTGTAGGTGAGGGCGAACTGCATGATGAGACCTGTCATGTTGGCGGCACGATAGTAGGAGGTGACGCTGGTGGTGTCCTCGGCAATGAAGATGTCGGGGGTGATGCCTCCGCCGCCATATACGGTGCGTCCGCTGACGGTGTGGTAGGCTGGTCCCTCGTGCTTTATGCTGTCTTTGGAGAAGAACTCGCCGTGCTGGTAGCGGTCGAGGATGTCTTTCTCATAGTCCTGCGTGTCGCCAGAGGAGTAGGGTTTCTGTATGCAACGTCCTGACGGAGTGTAGTAGCGTGCTATGGTGAGGCGCACCATGGAGCCGTCGGGGAAGGCTATCTGTTGCTGTACGAGACCTTTGCCGAAGGAGCGGCGCCCCACGATGGTGGCGCGGTCGTTGTCCTGCATGGCGCCGGCGAGTATCTCACTTGCGGAGGCGGAGTTCTCGTTGATGAGTACTGCGAGTGGCAACTGCTGGTAGGAGCCGCGTCCATCGCTCTTGTAGTTCTGACGTGCGGACTTGCGTCCCTCGGTATATACTATGAGGCGTTCCTTGGGCAGGAACTCGTTGGCTATCTGGACTGCCGACTCAAGGTATCCGCCAGTGTTGTCGCGCAGGTCGATGACGAGGTTGTCGAAACCGTCGCTCGACAGCTGTGCAAGTGCCACGAGCATCTCGGCATAGGTGTTCTCGCCGAAGTTCTTGATGCGGATATAGCCTGTATGGTCGTCGAGCATGTAGGTGGCAGATACACTCTTCATCTTCACCTCGCCACGCGTGATGGTGAGTGTCTTCTCGTCGTTGGAGCCGTAGCGTTTGATGGCTATGGTGACGGTAGATTTGTTAGGTCCCTTGAGGCGGCGCATTGCCTCCTCAGAGGTGCACTCCTCGCCGACGAAAGTCTTGCCGTCGATTTTCACTATCTTGTCGCCTGCTATTACTCCAGCCTTCTGTGCCGGACCGCCTGCGATGACGTTCTGCACGAGGATGGTGTCGTTATTGATGACGAACTCGATGCCTATGCCGTAGAAGGAGCCTTTGAGATCGTCGCTCGCCATCTCGGCATCCTTGGCTGAGATATATACCGAATGGGGGTCGAGCTCAGCAAGAATCTGGGGTATGGCGCTCTCCACCAGGCTGTTGATGTTGACGGTATCGACATACTGGTCGTCAATGATGTGGAGCAGGTTGCTGAGCTTGTTGCTTCCTGAATTGATGACGTTGAGGCGATTGCCAGAGAAATGGTTGGCGTAGAAGGTGCCAATCAGTATGCCGATGATGACGCATAGTGCCAGGATGAGTGGCATGTATCGGTTCTTGCTGTTCATATTTTATGTTTCGATTTAACGAGTCAGTTAACGCTCTCATTATAATCCTCTATAAGCGTGGCTTCGATGCCGGCACGCTTAAGGAGCTTCAGTCCGTCGTCGAGGCGATATTTCTCACCGTAGATGACGCGTCGTATGCCTGCCTGGATAATCAGCTTTGCGCACTCCAGACATGGTGAGGCAGTGATGTAGAGCGTGGAGCCGTCGCTGTTGTTGTGGCTTCGCGCCAGTTTGGTGATGGCGTTAGCCTCTGCGTGGAGCACGTAGGGGAAAGAGACATTGTTCTCCTCGCAGACGTTCTCGAATCCGCTTGGCGTACCGTTGTATCCGTCGCTGATGATGCGCTGGTCTTTTACTACCAGTGCTCCTACCTGACGACGCTTGCAGTAGCTGTTCTCTGCCCATATACGAGCCATGCGCAGGTAGCGCTTGTCTAATGTGGTCTGTTTGTCTTCCATTTCTTAACTTTTTACTATGCCGTTGCGTTCGAGCAGGGCATCGATGGATGGTTCGGAGCCTTTGAAGGCTTTGTAGAGTTCCATAGGGTGACGGGTGCCGCCTTTGGAGAGTATGCAGTCGCGGAAACGCTGTGCCGTAGCGGGGTTGAAGACACCCTCCTTCTTGAATACGGCGAAGGCATCGGCATCGAGCACCTCAGCCCATTTGTAGCTGTAGTAGCCGGCGGAATAGCCGCCTGCCATGATGTGGGAGAACTGCACCGTCATACAGGTGTCGGGCAACTGGTTGCCTATGATGGCATCCTTCCATGCCTCTTTCTCGAATGGTATGATGTCGGCGGTGAACTCGTCTTTCTTGGTGTAGTATGCCATGTCGAGAAGTCCGAGGCTGACCTGACGCAGGCATGCCCCTGCAACGTTGAAGTTACGGCTGTCGATGACGCGTTGTATGAGGTCATCGGGCATGGGCTCGCCTGTCTTGTAGTGGAAAGCGAATGTATGGAGGAACTCCCTTTCGAGGGAGAAGTTCTCCATGAACTGCGATGGCAGCTCTACGAAGTCCCACCACACGCTGGTGCCAGAGAGCGACTCGAAGCGTGTGTTGGCAAACATGCCATGCAGGGAGTGACCGAACTCGTGGAGGAATGTCTCCACCTCGCCGAGTGTCAGTAAGGCAGGCTTGTCGGCTGTAGGCTTGGTGAGGTTCATCACTACGCTGACGTGTGGACGTATGTTCTCGCCTCGGCTGTTGATGCACTGTCCTTTGTACTCCGTCATCCAAGCGCCGGAGTGCTTGCCGTCGCGAGGATGGAAGTCGGCGTAGAATACGGCGAGGAATGAACCGTCCTTGTCGAACACCTCGTATGCCTTGACATCGGGGTGATAGACGGGGATAGACTTGTTCTCCTTGAAGGTGATGCCGTAACGACGGTTGGCAAGGCCGAAGACGCCTTTTATTACGTTTGAGAGCTCAAAGTATGGGCGAAGCATCTCAGAGTCAATGTTGTACTTCTCAAGTTGAAGCTTGTGGGAGTAGTAGGCTGTGTCCCAAGGCATCATCTTAAAGTCATCGCCCTTCATCTTCTTTGCCATAGCACGCAACTCTTCGCGCTCCTTGACGGCGGTGGGTTTGTAGGCGTCGATGAGGTCGTAGAGCAACTTATATACGTTCTGCACGTTGGAAGCCATACGTTTCTTGAGCACGTAGTCGGCATAGGTTTCGTAGCCCAACAGCTGTGCTATCTCACGGCGCAGGTTGACGAGGCGCTTGCATATCTCAAGGTTGTTGGAGTCGTTGTCGTGGGTGCACTCGGTGTTGTGCGCCATATACAGTTTCTCGCGCAGCTGGCGGTTTTCGGCATACTGCATGAAGGGACCGTAGGAGGGACTGTCGAGGGTAATCACCCAACCGTCCTTCTTGCGTTCCTTGGCTGCCTCGCGTGCCGCCTGTATCTGTGTCTCGGGCAGTCCTGCCAGGTCTTTGTCGTCCGTGATGTGGAGTGTGAATGCCTTGTTCTCTTTGAGAAGGTTTTGTGAGAACTGTAGCGAGAGCATGCCAGCTTCCTCGGTGAGGGTGCGTAGCTTTTCCTTTCCTGCCTCGTCGAGCAATGCACCAGAGCGCACAAAGCCGTCATAGGTGTTGTTGAGAAGCATCTGCTCCTCGTCGGTAAGCGGACGGTGGTGCTCATAGACATACTTCACACGCTCGAAGAGTTTGGGGTTGAGCGAGATGTCGTTTTCGTGTTTGGTGAGTATGGGCTGTATCTTCTCTGCCAGGTCCTCAAGGTCATCGTTGGTCTCGGCGGAGAGGAGGTTGAAGAATACGGTAGATACGTTGTCGAGGAGGGAGAAGTAGAGTTCCGTCTCGTCGTCGTAGTCTATGGCGATGGTGTTTTCGAAGGTGGGCTCGTCAGGGTTGTTGATGATGCTCTCCAACTCCTCGTTGTCGCGCTTGATGCCCTCCATGAATGCGGGCTCAAAGTGCTCCAGCTTTATTTTGTCGAAGGGGGCTGCCTCGTGGGGTGTGGTGTATTTCTCGAAGAAGGGATTGTTCATTGTGAGATTGAGATATTGCGATATTAAAATATTGAAATATTAAAATATTAAAAGATTGAGGGACTAAAGCAACTGGAGGGCAGGAATCTCGATGATGCCTCGTTTCAGTATGATGCGTTCTTCGTCAGCCAACTCGTTGAGGGCATTGGAGACAGCCCATCTGCTGCTGTTAAGTTCTTCGGCAAGGTCTGTCATCTTGATATGCAGGCATTTGCTGCCGGCAGGATGGTGCACCCTGTTCTTTATGAAGGCGACGATGCTTTGCTTGGTGTCCTTAGGCATGGCTTTCCAAGGGTTGTGCTCCAGCTTCTGAGAGTTGCGGCAAACGAGGTTGAGGTAGTTGAGCCTCACAATGAGATATTTGCCTATAAGCTCGTGGAGGCTGTCCTTGCTTATTTCGAGGGTGTTGCAGGGAGTGAGGGCACGGAAGGTAGAACGGTATCTCTGCTCCAGACCGAAGAGTTTGTCGGGCTCTATTACGTGGATGGCAGGCATCGTCTCCTCAAGTTTGTAGGAGTTATCGTCAGACACAGTAGTGCACTCTGCCACTCCGGTGGTGATGGTGACGAGGGCATTGCACGTGTTGCCTGATAGCACTATCACAGAGCCTTTCTTGTGGTGGTGCAGGTTGAACGATATGTTGCGCGAAATCTCGTCGAGCTCCTTGTTTGTCAACCCCATGAACAGGGGCAGGTGCATTATGATGTCTTTGCTTATTGCCATGTAAAAGGTTTATTTAGATATGTTGAGGTCTTTGCTCACTACCCAGTCCGTCTTGCCGTTGTCATCGTAGATGAGTATGTAGTGTTTGTCGTTCTGGCGGCGGAGTATCTGTAGCGCCTGTTCCTTGCCTATCACCATAAAGGCAGTGGCATAGGCATCTGCCTCGGCACAGGTGGGAGCTATCACTGTGGCGGAGAGCATATTGCTTTCGGCAGGCTTGCCTGTGGAGGGGCTTATGGTGTGGGCGTATTTATGGCCATCCTTGACGTAGTAGTTACGATAGTTGCCTGATGTCGCCATGGCGCGGTCGGTTATTGTCATGACCATCTGCAGGTCGCCGTTTACCGACAGCGTGTCGTCAACGGGCTTGGTGACGCCGATGCTCCATTCCTTGCCTTGCGAGTTGTTGCCTGATACAACAATCTCGCCGCCTATCTCGACGAGGAAATTGCTGATGCCATGATTGCGAAGCATGCCGGCAACCCTGTCAACGGCGTAACCCTTCGCTATGGCGGAGCAGTCGAGCATGATGCGAGGATCGTCCTTAATAACGCGCCTGCCTTCCAACCTCACCTTGTCGAAACCTACAAACGCCCTTATGCTGTCAACCTCGGCATCGGTGGGAAACGTGCCGTTCTTGAAGCCGAACCCCCATGCGTTGACGAGTGGTGCGACGGTGATATCGAAAGCTCCTGCCGTCTCTCTGTTGACTTCTTTTGCCAGGGTGAAAACCTTTATGAAGTCGTCGTTGACGTTGATGTCCTTGTTGTTGTTGACAGCTGTGATGATGCTGTTCTCGTTGAATGGCGACAGGGCGTTGTCGATGGAGTCGAGCACAGCCTTGATGCTGTCTTCGTAGTCGCGGTCGCTCTGGTATGTTATGTTGTACGAGGTGCCGAAGACGAAGCCGGAGTTCTTGTGGTAGGTGAGGTTGCCGTCGGCGGGGTTGCGGAATGCTATCAGCAGGATAACAGCCACGACGATGACGGGCAGCGTGACTGCCATAGTCTTTTTGGATAGCATGCTTGTTATGCTTCGTATATTGGGATTATACTCTTCGCCCATATTCCTTTATATAGTCTTCTCAATCTGGTACTCGTTCCTGCCCTGTGACGAACGGCTGACGAGGTCGGCAACGAAGCCGGCAAGGAACAGTTGTGTGCCTATTATCATCATCGTCAGCGAGATGTAGAAGTAAGGCGAGTCGGTAACCAGACGTGCCGGTATGCCGTTGCTGAGAGCCCACAGCTTCTGCGCACCTATCACCGCTGCTGCGATGAAACCGATGAAGAACATCAGCGAACCGAGGAAGCCGAAGACGTGCATGGGCTTCCTGCCGAAAGAGCTGAGGAACCACAGCGTGATGAGGTCAAGGTAGCCGTTGACGAAACGGTTCCAGCCCATGAACTTCGACTTGCCGAACTTACGTGCCTGATGGTGTACGGGCTTCTCGGCTATCTTGTCGAAGCCGGCATTCTTGGCAAGGTATGGCATATAGCGATGCATCTCGCCGTAAACCTCGATGTTTTTCACCACGTCGCGGCGGTAGGCTTTCAGTCCGCAGTTGAAGTCGTGCAGGTTCTTTATGCCGCTAACCTTACGTGCTGTGGCGTTGAAGAGCTTCGTCGGTATGGTCTTCGACAGCGGGTCGCCCTGACTGCGGTTTTGCTTGTAGCCGCTGACGAGGTCGTTGCCGTCAACCGTTATCATGCGATAGAGCTCAGGTATCTCGTCGGGAGAATCCTGCAGGTCGGCATCCATCGTTATCACCACGTCGCCCTGCGCTATCTCGAAACCGCAATACAACGCAGGAGACTTGCCGTAGTTGCGGCGGAACTTGATGCCGTGCACATGGTCGTCATCTTTGGCAAACTTCTCTATCACCTCCCATGAGTGGTCGGTGGAGCCATCGTTGACGAAGATGACTTCATAGGTGAACTCGTTCTCGTTCATCACGCGCTTTATCCATGAGTAAAGCTCAGGTATCGACTCTTCCTCGTTAAACAGGGGTACTACAACAGAAATGTCCATTGCTATCTGTAAACTTAAAACTGTAAACGGTAAACTTTTAAACTAAAAAAACTCTCAACTCCTCGCCCTTTTCTTCCCCAACAGACTTAGCAGGGCGGCATGGATGAGTGCGAAGACCACGCCCTCGAAGAATACGCTGAAGGCGAAGTCTATAGGTCGCGACTGTGACATGAGGCTCAGCTGCTCCTCTATGTCCTTGGGATCCATGCCTGCATCGGTGAACGCCTGCTGCACCTCCGGCAGTTTGATGTTAGACATCAGCGTGCCGAAGAAGTTGCCGCTGTCAATGAAGTTGAAATATGCGAAGGTTGCTGCTGCCAGCAACAGGGAGGCATACATCATGGTGTAGGCTATGAAGGCGAAGGCACGACGGTAGGATATGGCGCCTGTGAGGACATGGTCTCTGTAGTGCCGCAACATGTAGAAGACCACAAAGGGAGTGCACAGCGCACCAACGATGAAGCCCAACTGCAGCGAGGCGTCGCTCATGCTGCCTATGAAACATGCAAAGGCGGCAATCCATATCGCGCCGAGTATAAGACCGTCTTGTCTTGCGTAAGCCTTGAGCTGTACTAATTCTATTGTCGAAATCATACGTGCAAAGTTACTCATTTTATTTCAATTAACTATATTATGGGGTTCTATTTTTCTTAATAAATCATAAAAAAGACTCTAATCTTAATACTTAATTCTTAATTCTTAATTAAAATTGCTACCTTTGCACGCGCAAATTGCGAAACGCATCTTGCAAAGAAACACGGGCAGTCTTGCACGACCAGCTCCCTCGGAATCCTCCAGGATGGGAACATAGCAAAGGTACTTGGTCGTAGCGGTGCGATGTAAGTAGCTGCCCACCCGCCTCTTTAGCTCAGTTGGCCAGAGCACGTGATTTGTAATCTCGGGGTCGTTGGTTCGAATCCGACAAGAGGCTCAAACAAAATACCCTTGCAACAACGAAAGCTTGTTTTCAGATGTTGCAAGGGTATTTTGTTTGATAGCCTGCCAACGGCAGGCTATCTGGATATTCAATCCGACAAGAGCTTATTCGTTATGCCGATATTTCGTTATACCGACATTTCGACATTATATTATACCATAGCGTAAACAATATCCATTATTGCCTTACCTATTTCGTCAGCCTCTGCCATAGAGTGCGCCTCGGAATATACGCGGATGATAGGCTCGGTGTTCGACTTGCGCAGGTGTACCCACTTGTCGGGGAAGTCGAGCTTTACGCCGTCGATGTCGTTGACCGTCACGTCTGGCTCCTTCTCATATTTTGCCTTCACGCTGGCAAGTATGGCATCCACGTCCGTTTCAGGCGTAAGGTCTATGCGGTTCTTTGCTATGAAGTATTCAGGATAGGTCTTGCGCAGTTCGCTCACCTTCTGTCCTTTCTTTGCGAGCAGGCTGAGGAACAGGGCTATGCCTACGAGGGCATCCCTGCCGTAGTGGCTGTCTGGATAGATTACTCCACCGTTACCTTCGCCGCCTATCACGGCACCCACTTCCTTCATCTTCGTCGTCACGTTCACCTCGCCTACGGCAGCTGCAGTGTATGTGCCGCCATACTTCTCTGTGACATCGCGCAGGGCACGTGTAGAAGAGAGGTTGGAAACGGTGTTGAGTGCAGGGTGGTTGCTGTCCTTCTGCATCTCGGAGAGTATGTAGTCTGCAACGCTAACGAGGGTGTATTCTTCGCCGTACATCTTGCCGTCCTCACAGATGAAGGCAAGGCGGTCCACGTCTGGGTCCACGACTATGCCGAGGTCATATCCACCCTTCTTCAGTGTGTCCATGATGCCTGTGAGGTTTTTCTCGAGCGGTTCGGGGTTATGCTGGAAGTCGCCGTTCACCTCGCCGTTGAGGAAGGTGTGCTCTACGCCAAGGCGGTCGAGTAGGGCAGGGAGGATAAGTCCGCCAACAGAGTTGATGGAGTCCACCGCTACCTTGAAGCCAGCCTTCTTAATAGCTTCTGCATCAACGAGTTTCAAGTTCATCACTGCATCGATATGCCTTTCGTCAAAGCTCTCCTCGCTGTATTTGCCAAGGTGGTCAACGTCGGCATATTCAAAGGCTTCAGCCTCTGCAATAGCAAGCACTTCGCCGCCGTCGGCAGCAGTAAGGAACTCGCCCTTGTTGTTCAACAGTTTGAGGGCGTTCCAGTGGCGAGGATTGTGTGATGCCGTTATGATGATGCCGCCGTCGGCACCTGCCATCGTTACTGCAAGCTCGGTGGTAGGCGTTGAGGCAAGCCCTATGTTCACCACGTCGTAGCCCATGCCCATCAGCGTGCCGCAAACTACGTTCTTCACCATCTCGCCCGAGATGCGTGCATCCCTGCCTACGACAATCTTGCCAGAGCCCTGTGGGTTTGACTTACGGATAAACGTAGCGTAAGCCGACGTAAACTTCACGATGTCGAGGGGATTCAGTGTATCCCCTGCCTGTCCGCCTATGGTGCCGCGGATGCCTGAAATAGATTTGATGAGTGACATATCTTTCTTGTTTTATCGGTCTTCCTCGTAGGTCAGGAAGTAATAGCATGCGTAAACTCCTGACGAAGCAGCGCTGGTGCCCTGGTCGTGGGGCACTATGAGGCGCACCGTAGCATAGCGGTCGTCATCCTCAATGAGTCGTCCCAGCTTGATATATTTCAGCGGAACGAGCCATCCGCTCGGCACCTGCGTACTGCCGTAGTAGTTGGACATCCTGCCGTAGATATATGAGGCGATATACGTGCCATAGTAGTTGCGTACGGAAAACTTGTCGCACAGCGTGCCGTATAGCGGTATGCGGTTGGTGGTCTGTATGGAGTCGCCGTTGATGTTATACTCCTGGTACCTCACCAATACGTCATCGCTCGTACCCTCTGCCAGCACCGTGCCAGCCTTGGGACCGTCGTTGAGAATGTTCATATACACGCCGTTGCTGTTGAACAAGACGTACTGGTTCTCCTCCGTAGTGTAATCCTGCAAGGCAAAACGCTCCTCGCTGATTACCTCTATGTTGTTGGTGGATATGAAGTTAGAGATATTGTCTATCTCCCTTTCGCGTTGCTCGGCATACGTCTCCTCCTTCGAGCAGGAACTCAAGAACACGAGCAGCGTCATAATGCTCAGGCAAGCGTATAGCGTATGTTTCATCGTTAATGTCAATTGCTGTTTGCGCCGTTCATCATACAACGGCTTTGCAAAGGTACGATTATTTCCTTAGACAGCCAAACTTCCTCAGATATTTTAACAATAGTTTTGCAAATGTGACGCTTTGCCTCTGCTTCAAATTAACTAGTAAATTTTGCAAATTAACCAGTTAATTCGTTAAATTTACTAGTTAATTTTTTACGAAAGCTTAGCACCTGCATTTTGACATCTAAGTATTCACGCACGGATAAATTGGAATTTATTGATTTTCTCTATATTCTAATGGAGTTATGCCTGTCTGCTTCTTGAGGTATCGGTTAAAGGCTGTTGGTTCGGAAAAGCAGAGGCGGTCAGCAATCTCGTACACCATCAACGTGGAATGCTTCAGCAGGATTTTGGCCTCCATGACGGTGGTACGGTTGATCCAATCCATGACCGATATACCTGACTGCTGGCGCACGACGGCACTTAGATGGTTTGGGGTGAGTGCCAGTCGCTCGGTATAGAATGCGATGCCGCGATGGGTCATACCATACTCACGGAGCAAGGCAAGAAACTGGGCGAACACCTCTGATTAGTGTTCTCCTCCTACTCGATTTATCTTTGCACCGATAACCAAGAGCAATAATCTATGACAATACAAGAACAAGTTGCTGAACTGGCTAATTGCACGCAGGCACGCGTTGCCGAGGCTTTCAAGTCGATGACCATCTATGGCTCCCTCGGAAACTATTTGGACTATCTTCGCCTGCTTAAGGCATTGCGCCTGCTGAAAACTCATCCGAACTATAACGTCGAGGCGGTAGCCAAGGAGGCCGGCTTCGCCTCAGTCCGCACCCTGAACCGCAAGATACAGGATGTTGTCGGCATGACACCAAGACAGTTCCGCGACATGTGCACCATCGACGGAACAGAATGAGATGCATACTCTTACTTCATCTTCCCTATGAGCACGGAGCAGTACTTGCGAGCCAGGCAGATGGGTCCAGAGAGTACGAGGATGGTGACAATGGTAGAGAATAATGCGCCCCATGGTCCATTGGGCAGGACTTCACGCAGCGGCCAGAGAATGCTTTGGTGTACTGCGAAGATGAGGAGAGTGCCCTCGGAAATGAGTTGGATGTAGCTATTGCGTATCTGAAATGTCTGATAGATGAACCATATCAAACCAATGCTTATGAAGGTGGCACCAAGGTAGAACAGTGGTACATTGCTCAGCATGAGACGGAAGGGGATGATGGTGTCATTTAATCCTACGAAACAGAATCCAACAGCAAGACCTGAGGCGATGATGACATAGCGGAGTGCCACAGGGAAACGGTCCAGGACCTGTTCCACCTTATATTGACGCATGAGAGTTCCTATTATGAAGAAAGGGAAACAGATTACGGCTTCAAAAACCTGGAAGTAGTTCATCTCGGGCTTCATGGGCGCAGCTCCGTGGAATAGCAGGACAAAAATGATACAAACCACGGAGAGAAGGTAGCTGCCACGTTGCGGCAGGACGGCAAAGACCATGCGCATGATGAACAGTGAGAGGAGAAACCACAGTGGCCGACATGCCATAGAGAGATTCCATTGCATGCCAAGAAGCATGTCAAGAGGATAGTTTGAGGCATACTCGCCAGTGAAGAGGCTATATATAAGCAAATAGACATTGTAAATCACATAGGGAAGAAGAAGTGATTTAGCACTATTTACAGCCTCGGCATGCGCAGTACGTTTCTTCTGCAGAAAGCCTGAGAGCATAAAGAAGAAAGGCATGTGGAAACCAAAGATCCATTTGGAGAATGGCATTAGGATATGTCCAAAGACAACGAGGGTAATAGCTATGGTTTTTGCCCAATCCATCCAGTCAATGCGATTTGTAATAATTTTCTGTTCCATGAGTGTATCCTAAATTCTATAGTGTATTATGTAACAATCTTTTATAAGTCCCTGATAAGAGACAAGAAAAAAAATACGCCACGGGCTAAATGACTGAAGTTGTCATGTCTCTGCATTCTTACTTTCGATAGGTTTGATATAGTCAGAGGCACGTTCGGAGGATATTACAGTCCTACCAAGTTGACGTTCCAGATCATCGCGGGTGAGTAAGTGTAGTCACCAATAATGATACGCGGGTTCTTCACCACGTTTTTGATGAAGCAGAGGCTTGGAATCTTAGGATTCGGAAAAGCCTCATTCGGATTTGGTCTGTTTTTTATCTCCATAAATTCCGATTTATCTGTCTATTCTGCTTAATAACTGTCAGTTTTTATTATTTCTTTGCTTGCAAAATTAAGTAATAATCCCCAAATCCCCAAATTTTCCATGTCGAAAGATTCTAAAATACCCAAATCTTCAAATAAATTTGCTATTGCGCTCCTTTTTTCGTAACTTTGCACTCGCAAATTGCAACCCCGCATTATAGCCGCCCCTTATCAAGGGGCTCTAAACGTGCGAACGCGTTTGTCACTCGCAAATATATATAATAAGGTAAAAAGGATAGGAATGATTACAGTAACAAATCTTGCAATTCAGTTTGGTAAGCGTGTGCTCTATAAGGACGTAAACCTGAAGTTTACGCCTGGAAACATCTACGGCGTGATAGGTGCCAACGGTGCCGGCAAGTCAACCCTGCTGAGGGCTATCAGCGGCGAGCTGGAGCCTAACAAGGGTACCGTAGAGCTGGGATCAGGCGAAAGGCTCTCGGTATTGGAGCAGGACCACTTCAAGTATGACACCGAGACGGTAATCAACACCGTGCTGATGGGTCACCAGCCGCTGTGGGAGAACATGAAAGAGCGCGAGGCTCTCTATGCCAAGCCCGAGATGACGGAACAGGACGGCATACGTGCAGCAGAGCTGGAGGAGAAGTTTGCGGAAATGGACGGATGGAACGCGGAGAGCGATGCTGCGCAGCTGTTGTCTGGTCTGGGTATCAAGGAGGCAGTGCACTACTCTCTGATGTCAGAACTTTCCAATAACGAGAAGGTGCGCGTGATGATGGCTAAGGCACTCTTCGGCAATCCTGACAACCTGTTGCTCGACGAGCCTACCAACGACCTGGACCTCGACACGGTGCAGTGGTTGGAGGAATACCTGTCCAACGTGGAGCAGACAGTGCTCGTAGTAAGCCACGACCGTCACTTCCTCGATGCGGTATCCACGCAGACTGTTGATATAGACTTTGGCAAGGTGACGATGTTCGCCGGCAACTATTCTTTCTGGTATGAGTCCAGTCAGCTGGCTCTGCGTCAGGCGCAGAACCAGAAAGCGAAGGCAGAGGAGAAGCGTAAGGAACTGGAGGAATTCATACGCAGGTTCTCTGCCAACGTGGCAAAGTCTAAGCAGACCACTTCACGAAAGAAGATGTTGGAGAAGTTGAACGTGGAGGAGATACAGCCATCAACGCGTAAATACCCAGGCATCATATTCCAGATGGAGCGCGAACCAGGCAACCAGATACTGGAAGTGGAGGGGCTGAAGGCTGTAGATACCGACGGTACGGTATTGTTCGACAATGTGTCGTTCAACATAGAGAAGGGACAAAAGACGGTTTTCCTTTCACACAACCCCAAGGCAATGACCGCCCTCTTCGAGATTATCAACGGCAACAGGGAGCCTGATGCAGGTACATACAAGTGGGGCATCACGATCACTACGGCATACCTGCCGCTGGATAATACAGAATTCTTCAATAGCGACCTTAACCTTGTTGACTGGCTTTCACAGTATGGTCCAGGCAATGAGGTGGTGATGAAGGGCTTCCTCGGTAGGATGTTGTTCAAGCAAGAGGAGGTGGAGAAAAAGGTTAACGTGCTGTCTGGTGGTGAGAAGATGCGCTGTATGATAGCAAGGATGCAGTTGCAGAATGCCAACTGCCT
>JAFVBX010000107.1 GCA_017479675.1 Prevotella sp. | reverse complement strand
GTTTCAAGATGTACCGAATAATCAGCTAATGCTGTTATTTCTTTTACCAATAAAATCACACCAGCATCTTCGCTAAGACCTTTATTGCTCTGCGATGTAGGTGCATAAGCACCGCTCCGAGTACCTTTCTCTGGCGTTCGACTACAAAATTACCAATAATTTTTGAAATAGACAAAAAAGAAGGGGAAAAACATTGAGTTTTTCCCCTTCTCTATGAATTTTGGAGAAATTCGCAAAGATACCCCACATACTCATTTGCACCCCGCGAAGCCGCATGGTGGCTGGGCTGAAGCAAGTTGGGTACACGTATCAACACCCCACATAAACCTCACTTTAACCCTGAAGTGCACCCCAAAAGTTGGATGACAACCTTTTAGTGGGGTACGAGTGGTGTTCAGGTTGGGTACAAGTGGGGTGTTGATACTTGTACCCAACTTGCTTCATCCCAGTATTCATGCGGGATTCCGAAGAGTTAGTGGGGTATAGCCTCTGGCTATGCTTCATGTACCTTCTGGCACTGTTAGAAGTACCCTCTAGCTATGCTTCAAGTACCCTTTAGCTATGCTTTTGGCATGGAAAAGATATGCTTTTAGGGTGCTAAAGCATAGCTTTAATAGGATAAAAGCTATGCTTTGATGCGATAAATGTAATGCTTTGACGGGATAAACGTTATGCTTTGACGCCAAATTTATACAGCGGTGAGGGTGTAGAGGTATATGACAGAGGCTGGGATAGCCATCAGGGAGGAGTCGAAACGGTCGAGCATGCCGCCGTGTCCAGGGAGGATGTTGCCACTGTCCTTGATGCCGAGGGTGCGTTTGAAAAGTGACTCTACGAGGTCGCCGAGGGTGCCGAAAACTACTACGACGAGTCCGAGACCTACCCACTCAACGAGTGATAGTCCTGTCTCAGCAGCGCCAAAGAGATCCAACTGGTGGGTGTGGTCAACCCACGAGAGCAGAAGGGCTACGAGGACTACAAGCAGGGCACCGCCGATGCTTCCCTCCCACGACTTGCCAGGACTGACACGAGGAAAGAGCTTGTGTCTGCCGAGAAGCGAGCCTGAGCAGTAGGCGCCTGTATCGTTCATCCAAAGGAAGATGAACACGCTGAGGGGCAACAGGAAGTTATACTGCACACCGTCGAGTGTATAGCGGAAGGCGAGGACGTTGAGACAGCTCAGGGGAAGGGCGATGTACATCTGTGACATCATGGAGTAAGCCCAGTCACCGACAGGGTCGGCATTGCGTGTGAAGAGTCCTGCACAGAAGAGATAGATGACAGTGAGCAGGTAAGGGATGAAAACGGACGAGGGGGTGAGGTCGCTGCAGAAGCCTGCCATTGCGATGAAGAAGAACACGCCGGCGGCAGTACAGATGAAGCGGTTCACGGTGATACGCTCACGGGCATTGACAAGTCCTGTGAACTCCCATATCGACAGTCCCGTAACGAGGGCGAAGAAGAGTGTCATCGCCATGGGGCGAAGGAAGCATATCACTACGGCGGCTACGAAGAGCACACCTGTTATCGTTCGTACTATGAAGTTATTCATCCTTTTTATCGTTATCGTTAATTATCTCCTCTGCCCTACTCGTCCACTGGCGCTTGCCGAATATCTTCTCCACGTCGTCGGCAAAGATTACCTCACGCTGTATGAGAAGGAGGGCGAGAGCGTTGTGTCCCTCTTTGTGTTCGAGGAGTATCTGCTTGGCACGGTCATACTGTTCGTTGACCATTTTGAGCACTTCGACATCGATGATGCGTGCCGTCTCAGCGGAATAGGGTTTGGTGAAGGCATATTCGTTGTTGTCGTAGTAGCATACGTTGGGAAGTTTTTCGCTCATGCCGTAGTAGGCTATCATGCTCTGCGACATCTTGGTGGCACGTTCGAGGTCGTTCATGGCACCAGTAGAGATATGGCCTGTGAAGAGTTCTTCGGCTGCCCTACCGCCCATGAGCGAGCACATCTCGTCGAGCAGCTGTTCCTTGGTGGTGAGCTGGCGTTCCTCCGGCAGATACCATGCTGCTCCGAGTGCCCTGCCTCGCGGCACTATGCTGACCTTAACGAGGGGGTTGGCATGTTCGCAGAACCACGATACGGTGGCGTGACCAGCCTCATGAAGGGCTATGGCACGCTTCTCCTCGTCGGTCATCACTTTGGTCTTCTTCTCCAGTCCGCCGATGATACGGTCAACGGCATCAAGGAAGTCCTGCTTGCCCACCACCTTGCTGCCATGACGTGCTGCTATGAGGGCTGCCTCATTGCATACGTTGGCGATGTCGGCACCAGAGAAGCCTGGTGTCTGGCGCGACAGCAGGTCGATGTCGAGCTGAGGATCAACCTTGAGGGGCTTGAGGTGCACGTTGAAGATTGCCTTGCGCTCGGGCAGGTCTGGCAGGTCAACGTGTATCTGGCGGTCGAAGCGTCCTGCACGGAGCAGTGCCTTGTCGAGCATATCGACACGGTTGGTGGCAGCGAGGATGATGACACCAGAGTTAGTGCCGAAGCCGTCCATCTCGGTGAGCAGGGCGTTGAGAGTATTCTCACGCTCGTCGTTGCCACCCATGCCCGGGTTCTTGCTGCGTGCACGTCCTATGGCATCAATCTCATCGATGAAGATGATGGAGGGGGACTTCTCCTTTGCCTTGGCGAAGGTGTCGCGAACACGTGAGGCGCCGACACCTACGAACATCTCTACGAAGTCGGAGCCAGACATAGAGTAGAATGGCACGTCAGCCTCACCTGCCACAGCCTTTGCCAGCAATGTCTTACCCGTTCCCGGGGGTCCTACGAGCAGAGCGCCCTTAGGTATCTTGCCGCCGAGGTCGGTATATTTCTGAGGATTCTTGAGGAAATCTACTATCTCCTGCACCTCCTGCTTTGCTCCCTCTTGTCCTGCCACGTCCTTGAATGTGATGCCGAGGTTGTTGCCTTTCTCGAACATCTGTGCCTTACTCCTGCCGACGCTGAAGATGCCCATGCCGCCAGAGCCGCCGCTTCCGCCCATGCGGTTCATGACGAAGAACCACAGGAAGATGAAGAACGCCACAGGTGCCAGGGATATGAGGAAGTCGAGCACCCCGTTACGGGTGGTAATCTCGTAGGTCAGCTCACCCTGGAACTTGCCGTCAGCACGCTCGGCATTGACGAACTGCTCCACCTGGTCAATGCTGCCATACATCACGTCAAGGTAGGGATTGGGACCTGTCTGCTTGAGCGACATATGGAACACGTCCCTTACGTTCTCCGACTTGACATACATACGAAGCTTGGACTCGGTCTTATTGACGACTATGCGTGAGGCATAGCCACGATCGACATAGGTCTTGAAACTGCTGTAGGACGCCGTGCGTGCCGGAGCCTGCCCTATCTTCTGTCCGTCGCCCATGAAATAGACTACGGCGAGCGACACCAGAATGACAATATACACCCAGCTCATGTTGAACTTAGGCATTTTGGGCTGACGGTTGCCTCCTATGGTAGGTATGTTAGAACTTGCACTTGCCATTTATAACAAATTGACGAATTGACAAATTAACGAATTAACAAATTGACTAATCTATGTCCTCCAACACCGTGGTGGGCGCATCCTGCCACAGTTCTTCGAGGTTGTAGAAGTCACGTGCCTCAGGCAGGAAGATGTGGACCATGACATCGACATAGTCCATCGCCACCCAAATGCAGTTTTCCACTCCAGCCACGCGGACAGGCTTCTCCTTGAGATCCTTGCGCATGGTCTCCTCGACAGAGTCCATTATAGCCGAAACTTGTGAAGGCGAGCCGCCCTCACAAATGACGAAGGCTTGGGTTACTACACCCTCCATGCCTTCCAAATCTACTATGTTGATACTGCGTCCCTTCTTTTCCTGAATGCCTTTGACGACAGTATCGGTCAGTTTCTTTACGTTTTCCTTCATACTTATATAAAATCCGTGCAAAGTTAGTAAAAAAAATCATGAAACCAACGTGCACGAGCAGACAAGAGGAACGAAAACTCTCTTTTCTATGAAAAATAACGAAAATATTTTGCCATTTCAGAAAAATATAGTACCTTTGCACCCAAAATGCCGAAAACCCAGACTTACGACATAAACATTAAAGAGGCGGCGGAAAGTTCGAACGAAATTTCCTATATCCTTGACGATGACTACTTTAAGAGCCTGGAGGATGCCCAAATACAACATGGCAAGGTGAACGCCGCGATGCTTATACGCAAGGTGTCTGACGGAGAGTTCACACTCACCATGAGTATAGAGGGCAGCGTAACGGTACAATGCGACCGATGTCTCGACGACATGCAGCAACCCGTAAAGGGCGAGAGCAACTACATAGTGAAATTCGGAGAGACACCCGACATTACCGATGACGTCATCATCGTTGACGAGAACAAAGGCATTCTCGACACGGCATGGCTCATCTACGAGGCAATAGCGTTGGCAGTACCCATTAAGCACGTTCATGCACCTGGAAAATGCAATGATGCGATGACAAGAAAGCTCGAAGAGCTGTCAGCCACCCGAAGTGGCGATGAGACTGCGGAAGACACTACTCCCGACCCACGTTGGGCAGCGCTCGGCAAACTGAATTTAACAACAGATTAAAAAAAAACTAAAAAAGAAAATGGCACATCCTAAAAGAAGACAGTCAAAGACTCGTACACTCAAGCGTCGTACACACGACAAGGCAGTAGCTCCTACACTCGCTGTATGCCCTAACTGCGGTGCGTACTATGTTTACCACACTGTATGTCCTACATGCGGACAGTATCGTGGCAAGCAGGCTATCGCACAGGACGAGGCATAAAAAGACTCTCACACATTATATATTATAATAAATGAGTAAAGTTAACGCTGTAATCACCGGCATCGGCGGCTACGTGCCTGAATATATCCTCACCAACGAGGAGCTGTCACGCATGGTGGACACCAATGACGAGTGGATACTGACACGAGTAGGTATCAAGGAGCGCCGCATCCTCAACGAGGAGGGACTGGGCTCTGCATACATGGCTCGTAAGGCTTGCAGGCAGTTGCTCGCAAAGACTGGTGCAGACCCACAGACGGTGGACTGCGTGATATGCGCCACCACTACCCCGGACTACCGCTTCCCATCCAACGCTTCTATAGTAATAGGCAAGCTCGGACTGCAGAATGCACACGGTTTCGACGTGTCATGCGCTTGTTGCGGCTTCCTATACACTCTCGACCTCGCATCGGCAATGATACAGAGCGGACGCTACAAGAAGGTTATTGTAGTGGCTGCCGAGAAGATGTCATCAATGGTTGACTATCAGGACAGGCAGACCTGCGTACTGTTCGGCGACGGTGCCGCAGCAGCAATGCTCGAGGCAACAGAGGAAGAAAGCGTAGGATTTCAGGATTCTTTCCTCAGGACAGACGGCAAGGGACTGCCGTTCCTCCACATGAAAGCAGGCGGCTCTGTATGCCCTGCTTCACACTACACAGTGGACCACCGCATGCACTATATCTACCAAGAGGGACGCACGGTATATAAATATGCCGTAACATCCATGTCGGACGACATCAAGGAGATAATGCAGCGTAACAACCTTCAGCCCGAGGACGTCAACTGGGTGATACCCCACGAGGCTAACATGCGCATCATCGAGGCGGTGACAAACCGACTTGACGTTCCGATGGAAAAGGTGATGGTGAACATTGAGCACTACGGTAACACCAGTGCTGCCAGCATAGCCCTTGCAATGTGGGACTTCGAGAAAAAACTCAAGAAAGGCGACAATGTGCTTCTCACTGCCTTCGGAGCAGGATTCGTACATGGAGCAAGTTTCTACAAGTGGGGATATGACGGTGACAAGGTGAAGTAAAAAAGAAAACTACCTACTTATTCTGATGAACAAACAGCATAAAGCAGGATTTGTAAACATCGTTGGCAATCCCAACGTCGGTAAGAGTACGCTCATGAACCAATTGGTTGGTGAGCGTATTTCTATTGCAACGTTCAAGGCACAGACCACACGCCACCGCATCATGGGAATAGTCAACGCGGAGGACACGCAGATAGTATTCTCCGACACACCAGGCGTGCTGAAGCCTAACTACAAACGTCAGGAGTCGATGCTCGCCTTCTCGGAGTCGGCTCTGAAGGATGCCGACGTGCTACTCTACGTCACCGACGTGGTGGAGAACCCCGAGAAGAACCTCGACTTCCTCGGTAAGGTGGCGAAGATGACCATTCCCGTGATACTGCTAATAAACAAGATAGACCTGCTGGGGCAAGAGAAAGGCAACACGTCAACACAGCAGCTGTCGGACATAGTGGAGAAATGGCACGTGCTGCTTCCCAATGCCGAGATACTGCCCCTGTCGGCAAAGAACAAGTTCGGAGTAGATATGCTGCTCAAGCGCATCAAGGAACTGATACCAGAGTCGCCGGCATATTTCGACAAGGAACAGCTGACGGACAAGCCGGCACGCTTCTTCGTGACGGAGATAATACGCGAGAAGATACTGCTCTACTACGACAAGGAGATTCCCTACAGCGTGGAGGTGCGTTGTGACGAGTTCAAAGAGAAAGACAACTCGATACACATCACGGCAACCATATTCGTGGAACGTGACTCACAGAAGGGCATCATCATAGGTCACCAGGGCATAGCAATAAAGAAAATGAGCACGGAGGCAAGGAAGTCACTTGAGAAATTCTTCTGCAAGAACATCTATCTGGAAACCTTCGTAAAGGTTGACAAAGACTGGCGCTCAAACGAAAAAGAACTTAACACCTTCGGGTATAACCAATAAACCACACTCTCGGACATGGGAAATTTAGTAGCCATAGTAGGAAGACCTAATGTAGGAAAATCTACATTGTTCAACAGACTGACAAAGACACGCCACGCAATAGTAAGTGACGTGGCAGGTACCACACGTGACCGCCAGTACGGCAAGGTGGAATGGAACGGCAAGGAGTTTTCCATCGTAGATACCGGCGGATGGGTGGTAAACAGTGATGACATCTTCGAGGATGCCATCAGGGAACAGGTGAAGATTGCAACAGAAGAGGCAGACCTCGTAATGTTCCTCGTTGACGTGCAGACAGGTGTGACAGACCTCGATGCCGACGTGGCACTCATACTACGCAAGACAAAGGTGCCCGTCATACTGGTATGCAACAAGACCGACAACAACGACCAGCAGTATTATGCCGCAGACTTCTACCGCCTGGGACTGGGCGAGCCGTTCTGCGTGAGTGCCGTGAGCGGATTCGGTACAGGCGACCTGCTCGACATGATACTTGCCAAGCTGCCATCGGACAAGGATAACGACACAGAGGAACAGCTGCCTCGCTTTGCCGTAGTGGGACGTCCTAATGCAGGCAAGTCGAGCATCATCAATGCCTTCATTGGAGAAGAGCGCAACATAGTGACTGACATAGCAGGCACCACCCGCGACTCTATCTACACACGATACAACAAGTTCGGCTTCGACTTCTACCTCGTAGATACGGCAGGCATACGAAGAAAGAACAAGGTGAGCGAAGACCTGGAGTTCTACAGTGTGATGCGTTCCATACGTGCCATAGAAAATTCCGACGTCTGCATACTGATGATTGATGCCACAAGGGGAATAGAGGCACAGGACATGAATATATTCCAACTCATACAGAGGAACAACAAGTCGCTCGTGGTGGTGGTGAACAAATGGGACTTGGTGGAGGACAAGTCACAGGCAGCAGTAAAGCATTTCGAGAATGCCATACGCGAGAGGATGGCACCATTCACGGACTTCCCCATCATATTTGCATCAGCAATCACCAAGCAACGCATATTCAAGGTGCTGGAGACTGCCAAGGAGGTGTATCAGAACCGCAAGGCAAGGATAGGCACGAGCAAGCTCAACGAAGTGATGCTTCCTATCATCGAAGCAACTCCGCCACAGAGCATCAAGGGCAAGTATATAAAGATAAAGTACTGTACACAGGTGCCTGACACACAGATACCGACATTCGTATTCTATGCCAACCTGCCTCAGTACGTCAAGGAGCAGTATCGCCGTTTCCTCGAAAACCAGATACGTAGCCACTGGACACTGACAGGCTCGCCCATCAACGTGTTCATCCGTCAAAAGTAGTTAGCGCCCTCAACTGTTGAAACACTATCTAACATACATATTGACAATATGTCTTGCCGTATGCTCATGCTCTGACGACGGCACCAGACAGGAAGACATCGCCCTGCAGGCAGCAAAGACATATTACGACCAACTGCTGCATGGCGACTATGACGCATTCATAGCCGGCACACTGAGGACAGACACCTTGCCAGACGACTACAAAACGCAGCTGCGTCTTAACATGCAGCAATACATAGAGACTACAGAAAAAGAACACAAAGGGATAAACCACGTAGAAACACTCAGGGCAAAATGTGACACCCTGAAACTGTCCAACGACTCTAATATCATTACCGCCCAGGCATTTATCGCCATCTGTTTCAATGACAGCACACGAGAAGAAGTTGTCGTTCCGATGGTGCATAAAGCCGGAATATGGTATCTCAGATAGTAAATAATTCTTAAAAAATTTGTTGCTCTATATTTTTTTTATTAACTTTGTGTACAGAATACAAAGTTAATAGAGTACTCTTTTATATTTTAAGGTCATGAACATAACAAGCGATTTCAGAAATTTCGCCACCAGCAAGGTAGGCATGAACGGTATGGTTCTCGATGACGTGATGAAGGCACAGAACCAATATCTTAACCCATATATTCTGGAGGAACGTCAACTCAACGTCACACAGATGGACGTGTTCTCACGCCTGATGATGGAGCGTATCATATTCCTCGGAACAGAGATTAACGACTACACTTCAAACACCATACAGGCTCAGTTGCTCTATCTGGACTCTACAGAACCAGACAAAGACATTTCTATATACATCAACAGCCCGGGCGGAAGCGTGACGGCAGGTCTCGGCATATACGACACCATGCAGTTTATTTCAAGTGACGTCGCAACGATATGTACCGGCATGGCTGCCTCTATGGGAGCAGTACTGCTCGTGGCAGGTAGCGAAGGAAAACGACAGGCTCTCCCCCACTCCCGCGTCATGATACACCAACCGCTCGGTGGAGTGCAGGGACAGGCAAGCGACATAGAAATAGAGGCAAAGGAGATACAGAAGTTCAAGAAAGAACTCTACACCATCATCAGCAACCACTCGCACACGCCATACGAGAAAGTGTGGGCAGACTCAGACCGTAACTACTGGATGACGGCAGAGGAAGCCAAGGAATATGGCATGATAGACCAGGTATTGGTCAAGAAGACCGGTGCAGCACAAAATTAATACCTTCACAACAAGATATTGTAAATGGCAAAGAAAGGCAACCATTGTAGTTTCTGCGGACGCTCAGAGGATGAAGTAGCCATACTCATAACAGGTATGAACGGCTTCATCTGCGACCAGTGTGTAGCGCAGGCTTACGAGATAACACAGAGCATAGCCGACAACAACACGACAAACGACAGTTCGACGGCTGGCAAGGAAGCTACACAGAACAAATTCAACGGCGTTAAGGATATACCCAAGCCACAGGAGATAAAGGAGTATCTGGACCAATATGTTATAGGTCAGGAGGATGCCAAGAGATACCTCTCCGTAGCCGTATATAACCACTACAAACGCCTCTCACAGCCTGAGACCGACGACGGCATAGAGATAGAGAAGAGCAACATCATAATGGTGGGCTCAACAGGTACAGGAAAGACACTTCTTGCCAGGACTATTGCCAAACTGCTCAACGTGCCGTTCACCATAGTGGATGCTACGGTGTTTACCGAGGCAGGCTATGTGGGTGAGGATGTAGAGAGCATCCTCACACGACTGCTTCAGGTTGCAGACTACAACCTTGAAGCTACAGAACGTGGCATAGTATTTATCGACGAGATAGACAAGATAGCACGTAAGACTGACAACCCAAGCATTACACGAGACGTAAGCGGTGAAGGTGTACAGCAGGGTATGCTCAAACTTCTTGAGGGAACGATAGTCAACGTGCCGCCAAAGGGAGGACGCAAGCATCCTGACCAGGACTACATACATGTAGATACACGCAACATTCTGTTCATCTGCGGCGGAGCTTTCGACGGCATAGAACGTAAGATTGCACAGCGTCTGAATACGCACACTATCGGATACAACAGCGTGCAGAACACACGCAAGATAGACAAGAAGGACATGATGCAGTATATTGCACCACAAGACTTGAAGGCATTCGGACTCATACCTGAGATAATAGGACGTCTCCCAGTACTGACACATCTCAACCCGCTTGACCACGATGCGCTGAGACGCATACTCGTAGAGCCTAAGAACAGTATCGTAAGACAGTATATAAAGTTGTTCAAGATGGACAATATAGAACTGACCTTTACTACTGAGGCACTCGACTATATAGTGGACAAGGCTGTAGAATACAAACTCGGTGCACGAGGCTTGCGTTCTATCGTAGAGACCATAATGACCGACATAATGTTCAAGGCTCCATCACAGAACATATCAAAATTCGAGCTTACCAAACAATATGCTGAAGAGCAACTGGAAAAGAACGGTAGCCTCAGCTTAGTGAGTTAATAACAACAACGGATCACCCACCCTAACAAACTGTTATGCCTTACAAAATACATGAACGCTAACCTAAACGAAGAACTAAAACGTCACTTCGGCTTTGACAAGTTCAAAGGAAAGCAAGAAGAAGTGATTAAGAATCTGCTTGACGGCAACGACAGCTTCGTCCTTATGCCTACTGGTGGAGGAAAGTCGCTATGCTATCAACTGCCCTCACTCATCATGGAGGGCACAGCCATTGTCATATCGCCCCTCATCGCCTTGATGAAAAACCAGGTTGATGTCATCAATGGCATCAGCGAAAACGACGGAGTGGCACACTGCCTCAACTCGTCCATGAATAAGGCGGCTGTCGATAAGGTCAAGAGTGACATTACTAATGGTATCACCAAACTGCTCTATTTGGCACCTGAGTCATTGACAAAAGAGGAGTATATAAACTTCCTCAAAGGCGTCAAAATATCATTCTATGCCATAGACGAAGCACACTGCATATCGGAATGGGGCCACGACTTCCGTCCTGAATACCGACGCATCCGTCCTATAATAGAGAACATCGGGCTGGCACCTATCATAGCCCTTACTGCCACAGCAACAGAGAAAGTAAGGTCTGACATAAAGAAAAGCCTTGGTATAACTGATGCCAAGGACTTTATGAGTTCCTTCAACCGCCCAAGCCTGTATTATGAAGTACGCCAGAAGGATGCTTCCATAGATAAGCAAATCATAAAGTTCATAAAACAAAACCCGGGAAAGAGCGGAATAGTATATTGCCTGTCAAGGAAAAAGGTCGAGGAACTTGCAGAGGTGCTGAAAACCAACGACATAACAGCCGAGGCTTATCATGCAGGTCTCGATACTGCCGTACGTAACAGTACACAGGACGATTTCCTCATGGAGCGTATCGACGTAATCGTTGCTACCATTGCCTTTGGCATGGGAATAGACAAGCCTGATGTGAGGTTTGTGATACACTATGACATCCCAAAGTCCCTTGAGGGTTACTACCAAGAAACAGGACGAGCAGGACGAGACGGCGGAGAAGGTAAATGTATAGCCTTCTATTCGCATAAAGACCTACAGAAACTGGAGAAATTCATGGACTCCAAGCAGGTGACAGAGCAAGAAATAGGACGACACCTGCTCCAGGAGACAGCTGCCTATGCCGAGTCATCCATCTGCCGTCGTAAGATGCTGTTAAAATACTTCGGAGAGATATATCCGAAAGACAACTGTGGCAATTGTGACAACTGCCTGCATCCTAAGACCAAGATTCTCGCGACAAAGGAGCTGGAGCTTGCCCTCCGCTCTATCCTTACCCTTAAGGAGAGTTTCAAGACCGCATACGTCATAGACTTTATCAAAGGAAGGAAAACTGATGACATAGAGTCACACAAGCATAACCTTCTCGAAGACTTCGCTTGCGGCGAAGGGCTTAATGACAAGATCTGGAATCCTCTCATCAGGAAAGCCATAATCGACGGATATATCAAGAAAGATATTGAAAGCTTCGGCAATCTGAAGGTGACCGACGAAGGACTCAAATGGCTAAAAAACAAAACAGAATTCTACGTCACGGAGGATAATAACTACAACGACGAAGTTAGCGAAACCATCAGCAGCGGAAGTGGTGCATTGGACCCCACTCTGTACGCTATGCTTAAAGATCTTCGCAAGTCACAAGCCGTAAAACATAACGTGCAGCCTTACATAGTGTTCATGGAAAGTTCCCTTGAACAAATGGCTACTATATATCCTGTCAACCTACAGGAACTGCAGAATATTCCTGGTGTGGGACAAGGCAAGGCAAAACGCTATGGACAACCTTTCTGCGACTTGATAAAGAAATACTGCGAAGAGAACAACATAGAACGTCCAGAGGACATGCGGGTACGCAGTGTTGCCAAGAACTCCATGCAGAAACCAAAGATCGTACAATGCGTTGACCGCAAGATGCCGCTTGACGACATAGCAAAATCGCTCGGCATAAAGTTTACAGAACTGTTGGACGAGATGGAAGCCATAGTATATAGCGGTACACGCCTCAACCTCGACTATTATATTGAGGAAACGATGGACGATGACCAGATTGACGACATATACGAATACTTCAAGGAGGCAGAAACAGACAGCCTTAAAGAAGCATATAAGGAGTTCGACGGAGACTACCAGGATGAAGATATCAGACTTATCAGACTGAAGTATATTTCCGAAAACGCCAATTAACTACGTTAAAAAGTACGAAACTATCGTTTCTATCACACTTTTTTTGTATCTTTGCATTCAAAATTTAAAATAAACAGCTAACAGATAACATAATGGCACAACAAGAAGACGTTTTTAAGAAGATAGTAAGTCATTGTAAAGAGTATGGCTTTGTTTTCCCATCAAGCGATATCTATGACGGTTTGGGAGCCGTTTATGACTACGGTCAGAACGGTGTAGAGATGAAAAACAACATCAAGCAGTATTGGTGGCAGTCTATGGTACTTCTCCATGACAACATCGTGGGTATAGACTCTGCAATATTCATGCACCCTACAATATGGAAAGCCTCTGGACATGTCGATGCTTTCAACGACCCATTGATTGACAACCGCGACTCCAAGAAACGCTATCGCGCCGATGTTCTCATAGAAGAACAGATGGCAAAATATGAAGATAAAATAGCCAAGGAGATAGCCAAGGCACAAAAGAAGTTTGGTGACAGTTTCAACGAGCAGCAGTTCCGCGAGACAAATCCACGCGTTCTGGAGAACCAGAAGAAATTTGATGAGCTCCATGCACGCTACGCAGAGGCTATGAATGCTATGGATCTTGATGCCTTGAAGCAGATTATCATCGACGAAGAGATTGTATGCCCTATCTCTGGCACACGGAACTGGACAGACGTTCGTCAGTTTAACCTTATGTTCTCAACGGAGATGGGTGCATCAGCTGACAACTCTATGAAGATATATCTTCGCCCAGAAACAGCACAGGGTATTTTTGTAAACTACCTCAACGTGCAGAAGACCGGCCGCATGAAGATACCTTTCGGAATAGCACAGATAGGCAAGGCTTTCCGTAACGAAATCGTTGCAAGACAGTTTATCTTCCGTATGCGCGAATTTGAACAGATGGAGATGCAGTTCTTTATCAAGCCTGGCACTGAACTCGACTGGTTTGCCAAGTGGAAGGAAACACGTATGAAGTGGCATCAGAACCTTGGCTTCGGTGCTGAGAACTACAGATTCCACGACCACGACAAACTGGCTCACTATGCTAATGCCGCTACAGATATCGAGTTCCACATGCCATTCGGATTCAAGGAGGTCGAGGGTATTCACTCACGTACCAATTTCGATTTGTCACAGCATGAGAAGTTCTCAGGAAAGTCTATCAAATACTTTGACCCTGAGCTTAATGAGTCATACACTCCGTACGTTATAGAGACTTCAATCGGCGTTGACCGTATGTTCCTCTCTATCATGTGTCACTCTTATGAAGAGGAAAAGCTTGAGAACGGAGAAACACGTACCGTGCTTCATCTGCCTGCTGCCATAGCACCTGTGAAACTTGCCATCTTCCCTCTCACGAAGAAAGACGGTCTTCCAGAAAAGGCAATGGAGATAATGAACGACCTGAAGTTCCACTTCAACTGCAAGTACGAGGAGAAGGACCAGATAGGCAAGCGCTATCGCCGTCAAGACGCTATAGGCACACCTTTCTGCGTCACCGTTGACCACCAAACCCTTGAAGACAACACCGTGACTCTGCGTTATCGTGACTCTATGGAGCAGAAGCGTGTTAACATTGCCGACCTTCTCGGATTGATAGAGGATCAGGTAACAATCACGTCACTTCTCAAAAAATTGCAGTAATCCGTTAAAGCAAGACGCATCACTCTCAATACTTCTCTATAGTGAAGAAACTAAATTTCATAATAGCTTTCTGCATGGGTATGCTCACTTTCGTGTCATGTTCTTCTGACGACGGTGAGGATACCACAGCAGAATACTATAACTGGAAAGCCCGCAACGATACCTACTTTGAGAACATCTTTCAAGAAGCAAGCTACAACATCGCATCCGGTGTTGATGGCTGGTATCAGATAATGTCCTATTCCAAAAACAATACTGACAACCATAGCAACTATATCATTGTCAATGTTTTGGAACAAGGAAGCGGTGAACACCAAGAAGTCGTTGACGGAACGAAGAACACGTCTGACGGACTCACCTGCCCTATTATCGGCGACACATGCGTAATAACCTACAGAGGCAACATGATACCGTCAAAATCGTACAGTACCATAGCATCACCAGACAATATTGAGGTTGGATACCAGTTTGACACCAAATGGTATGGCACCACTTTGGTATTAGAAGAAGCCATCTACTCTTCATTTGCCCCAAACAGTGTGGTTGACGGTTTTTCCACCGCATTACAATATATGCACCCTGGCGACAGATGGAGGGTTTACATCCCCTACTCTCTTGGCTATGGTTCTTCCAGCAGCGGCAGTGTGCAAGCCTACAGCACCCTGATATTCGACATCTATCTGAAGAGTTTCAAGACTAAACAGAAATAAGAGTGAGCAATAGAGCCTAATAACATATTCATGGACGAAGAATTAAATATAAACAATACAGAAGTTAACGAGACGAAATCAACTGATTACCGTCCCGTTAATCGTTTTGACGCATCCGTAGTACACCACCTCTCTGGTATGTACCAGAACTGGTTCCTTGATTATGCCTCCTCTGTAATATTGGACCGTGCCGTCCCTCACATTGAGGATGGCTTGAAGCCAGTACAGCGCCGCATCCTCCACTCCATGAAGCGCATGGATGACGGTCGCTATAACAAGGTGGCAAACATCGTGGGACACACCAAGCAGTTCCACCCTCATGGCGATGCTTCCATAGGCGATGCCCTCGTACAACTTGGCCAGAAGGATTTGCTCATAGACACTCAGGGCAACTGGGGCAACATCCTGACAGGCTCTTCGGCTGCCGCTCCACGATATATCGAGGCACGATTGAGCAAGTTTGCCCTTGAAACAGTCTTCAATCCCAAGACCACAGAATGGCAAATGTCGTATGACGGCAGAAACAAGGAGCCCGTAATGCTACCTGTTAAGTATCCTTTGCTGCTTGCACAAGGAGCAGAGGGCATTGCCGTTGGTCTTAATTGTAAGATCATGCCACATAACTTCTGTGAGATATGTGATGCAGCTATATCCTACCTGCGTAACGAGGAGTTCCACCTCTATCCCGACTTCCCGACAGGAGGCTCTGTTGATGTAAGCAAATACAACGATGGACAGCGCGGAGGTTCCATAAAGGTGCGTGCCAAGATAGAGAAAATAGACCAGAAAACCCTCGTAATCCGCGACATACCTTTCTCTAAAACATCTGAGACGCTTATCGAGTCAATCACGAAGGCTGTTGACAAAGGAAAGATAAAAGTGCGCAAGGTAGAAGACCTTACCGCCGCTAACGTAGAAATACTGTTGCATCTCACCCCTGGTGTTTCATCCGACAAGACCATTGATGCCCTCTACGCCTTTACCGATTGCGAGATTAGTATCTCACCAAACTGCTGCGTCATAAAGGACAAGAAGCCACAGTTTCTTACCGTCAGTGACGTGCTGAAAAGCAGCGCTGAACAGACTATGTCGCTCCTCCGTCAGGAGTTGGAGATACGTCGTCAGGAACTTCTCGAGCAACTCTTCTATTGCTCTCTGGAAAAGATATTCATAGAGGAACGTATCTATAAGGACAAGAAATATGAGAATGCGACCTCTATGGATGCTGCCTGCGAACACATCGACGACCGTCTTACCCCCTATTACCCACAACTGGTAAGGGAGGTTACCAAGGAAGATATACTTCGCCTCATGGAAATAAAGATGAAGCGAATACTTAAGTTCTCCAAAGACCAGGCAGAGGAACTCATAAAGAGAATAGAAGACGAAATAGCCGAGATTGACAAAGACCTCAACCGCATAGTTGACGTTACGTGCGACTGGTATCAGCACCTGAAGGACAAATATGGAGCAGAGCACCCTCGCCTCACCGAGATTCGCAACTTCGACACCATCGAGGCAACAAAGGTTGTCGAGGCTAACCAGAAACTGTATATCGACCGTCATGAGGGCTTTATCGGTACAGGACTCAAGAAGGCAGAGTTTGTATGTAACTGTTCCGACATCGACGACATCATCATATTCTATCGCGACGGCAAATACAAGATAATCCGTGTTGCAGAAAAGATTGACGTAGGCAAAAACGTGATGCACCTTCAGGTATGGAAGAAAGGTGATAAGCGCACCATCTACAACTGCGTATATCGTGACGGCAGGCAGGGACGCTACTACGTCAAGCGCTTCTTCGTCGATTCAAGCACACGCGACAGAGAATACGACATCACGCAAGGCACTCCAAACTCACGCGTGCTCTACTTCACCGCAAATCCTAACGGAGAGGCTGAAGTCATCAAGGTAACTCTTGAGCCTGGTCCTAAGATCAAGCGGGTATTCTTCGACTATGACTTCTCTCTTCTCGACATCAAGGGACGCACTTCAAAAGGCAACATACTGTCAAAGAACCCTATACATAAGATTGGGCTGAAATCTCACGGACGCTCTACCCTTGGAGGCAGGGAGATATGGTGGGATGCCGATGTCAACAGGCTCAACTACGACCAGCACGGCGTATCGCTCGGAAAGTTCAGCGACTCTGACCAGTTGCTCGTAGTGCTCCAGAACGGAGACTTCTACGTCACCTCTGCCGACACCGCGAATCATTTCGAGAACAACATCCTCCGCATAGAGAAGTGGGACGAGCACAAGCCATGGACTGCCGTAGTTATCGATGCTGACAATAACGGACACCCGTATATCAAGCGCTTTGAGATGGAGGCAGTAAAGAACCACCGCAACTTCGTTGGTGAAAACCCTGCCAGCAAGCTCCTGTTGCTTACCGACATAGCCTATCCACGCGTACAGGTAACCTTTGGCGGAGCCGATGCCTCACACGAGGCCATGGAGATTGACTGCGAGGAGTTCGTAGGAGTAAAGGGATTCAAGGCAAAGGGCAAGCGCATCTCCACCCTATGTATCGACAACATCACGGAACTGGAGCCGCTACGTTTCCCTGAAACAAACAATGAGACGGCCGAGGCTGACGAGTCCGAAGAAGAAGAAAACCTCGATCCCGATGCCGGCAAGTCACAACAAGACGTGCTCGACGAACTGACAGGTCAACTAAACCTCTTCGACTGATGATGCTGGCAAGACTGCTATCTACACTACTTATCCTGTGCATAATGGACACATGTTATGCACAGGATAAATTTGTTTCTACGCAGTTGGCTGTCGGACATCTCAACCAGCTTGACACCTATCTCTCCAACGAAAAGTATTACGGCACTGAGTGGAGGTTCATTTCCGAGGTTATGCGCGACAGTAGGAAGCATCCCCTCACCTATATACTAACCCACGAAGGAGCTTTTGCCAATACCCATAACCGCGCCGACAATGCCAACGAGCTGAGCGGACACTACGATTTCGCTTACTCTGTCACAAGACGTTTCCACTTGTCTGTCTCCGAAGCCACCCATCTCAACCTCTATGCCGGACTCTTTGCCAACGCCGACCTCGGCTTCTGCTACAACACCCGCAACTCGTCCAACAACCCAGCGCAGGGTTACGCCTCCGCCAACATCGGAGTCCACGTCATGGCGAGATACTGTTTCCCATTGTGGCATAAGACAATGTCCATTGCCTATGAAGCCCGCACCCCCTTCGTAGGACTTATGTTCTCCCCCAACTACGGACAGTCCTACTATGAGATTTTCAAACAAGGCGTCTATGACCATAATGCCGTTGTCACCTCTATTTCCACATTCCAGCTACGCCAGCAATTCTCCCTCGACGTCAGTCTCACACCCAAAACGGCACTCCGCATAGGCTATCTCGGCGACATACGCCAGTCAACACCCAACAACCTCAAACAACATCAATGGTACAACGCTGTAATACTTGGCGTCACACGCACATTGTGACCTTACTGCTATCGTTAATGCTTCTCTCCAGTTGCGTCGATGTGGAAGAATATGACAACTCCGCGTCAGGCAACTTCGAAGCCCTGTGGCACATCATGGATGAGAACTACTGCTTCTTCACCGAGAAAGGTGTTGACTGGGACGCCATACACGACGAATACGCAGCACAGGTCAAGAGCAGCATGTCGCGCAGCCAGCTGTTTGAGTTCCTTGCAGGCATGCTCTTTACCCTTCGCGATGGTCACGTCAACCTCTCCACCTCTTTCGACTATTCGCGCAGCTGGTCGTGGAAAGAAGACTACCCTGAAAACTTCTCCCACTCCGTACAGAGAAAATACCTCGGCAACAGTACTGACTACAAGATTTCGTCAGGCATATACTATAAAATCCTTGATGACAACATTGCCTATATGTACATCGGCAGTTTCGATGACGAGATAGGCTCTGGCAACCTCGACGAAATCCTCATGTACTTTGCTTCGTGCAACGGACTCATCATCGACGTGCGCTCCAACGGCGGCGGCAAGCTCACCGAGGCACAAAAGGTTGCGGCACGCTTCATCAGCAAAGACACCCTCGTAGGATACATGCGTCACAAAGTCGGCAAGGGCCACGACGACCTCGGCGACTGGGAAGAGACAGTGATAAAAACATCATCAGGCATCAGGTGGACGGAAAAGCCCGTCTGCGTGCTCACCAACCGTAGCGTATATAGCTCAGCCAACGAGTTCGTCAAGTATATGAAAGCCATCGGAGCCACTACCATCGGCGATACCACCGGCGGAGGGTCCGGCATGCCCTACTCCAACGAACTGCCCAACGGCTGGAGCATACGTATGTCCGCCTGCCCTATGTACGACAAAGACAAACAATGTACCGAGTTTGGCATTGAACCCGACATCAAGGTCGATATGTCCGATGAGTCTATGGCGCAGGGCATCGACGACATCATCGAAACAGCACGTTATGAATTGACGACTGATAATTGATAATTTGCAATAGACAAAAGTCAAAAAAACTTAAAGGTCGGCAAAACTTTCAACTTTCAACTTTCAACTTTCATCTATTATTTGTAACTTTGCTTTCCAATTGAGATAAACAACCAGGAATAAAGAAAACACATCACACATAAAACTATAATTAGACTATGAAGTACCTGACAGACGAAAAACTTGTTATTGTCGGAGCAGCAGGCATGATAGGCTCTAATATGGCTCAGACAGCCTTGATGCTCGGACTTACCAACAACCTTTGCCTCTACGATGTCTTCTCACCAGAAGGCGTAGCAGAAGAGATGCGTCAGAGCGGTTTCGACGATGCCAACATCACTGCAACCACTGACGTAGCAGAGGCATTCAAGGATGCAAAATACATCATTTCATCAGGTGGCGCACCACGTAAGGACGGCATGACTCGCGAGGACCTCCTTCGCGGCAACTGCGAGATAGCAGCCGACCTCGGCCGTAACATCAAGCAGTACTGCCCTGACGTCAAGCACGTCGTTATCATCTTCAACCCTGCCGACATGACTGGTCTCGTAACACTCATCTGGTCTGGCTTGAAGCCCTCACAGGTTTCTACCCTTGCAGGTCTCGACACCACACGTCTGCGCACAGCCCTCGCCCACAAGTTCGGTGTCATGCAGACCGAAATCTCCAACTGCGCCACATACGGCGGACACGGCGAGCAGATGGCTGTCTTCGGCAGCAACGCCGTGATAGCAGGTCGCAAGCTCATGGACATCGTAGGCACAGACGAGTTCCCAGAAGAGGAATGGGAGCAGATGCAGCAGGACGTCACCAAGGGTGGCTCTCGCATCATCAAGCTTCGTGGTCGCTCTTCATTCCAGAGCCCTTCCATCCTCTCCGTCCAGATGATTGAGGCTGTCATGGGTGGCAAACCGTTCCCTTGGCCAGCAGGCGTATATTGTAACGATAAGCGCTTCAACCACATCGTCATGGGTATGGACACCACGTTCACCACCGAGGGTGTCAGCTACAAGATTCCTGAAGGCACCAAGGACGAGATGGCACGTCTGCACTCCAGCTATATACACCTCACCGCCATGCGCGACGAACTCGTGGAGATGGGTGTCATCCCTGCTGTGGAGAACTGGCACGAAGTCAATCCAAACCTGTAAAACGACTCAACTATCCCTTATGCGCATAGGCATATTCGGAGGTTCTTTCAACCCCATACATAACGGACACATAGCACTCGGCACCTCAATGCTGAGTGCTATGTCGTTATATGAGGTATGGTATCTTGTCTCGCCTCAGAATCCCCTCAAGCGCACCTCCGCCGAACTCATCGACGAGACTTTACGTCTGCGGTTAGTTGAGGCAGCACTCGACGACCATCCCCACCTCGTTGCCTCCGACTACGAGTTTCACCTGCAGCGCCCCTCCTACACATGGAACACGCTCAACCACCTGCGGAAGGACTACCCCCAACACCAGTTCGTGCTCATAATCGGGGGCGACAACCTTGCCAACTTCCTGCGCTGGGCACACCATGACGACATCATCGCCGACTACGAGATAGCCGTCTATCCACGTAGCAACAGCGACATACCCGAATGGGTGAAGAGCCATGACAACATCAAGGTCATCGATGTTCCACTGGTCGATATATCCTCCACCCAGCTTCGCCAGATGATACGTTCAGGCGAAGACGTCAGCCCCTATATGCCCCCCAAGGTTGTGTCTGAGGTGGAGAAATTATCCCTTTATAGGTGAAAAATTGCTTCATCAGCCACTTTTTCATCAAAAACACCCCCTTAAATCAAAAAAAAACACTACCTTTGAAACCACAAAATCTAAATCACATACCGTTTTTATGTCTAAACAATATCTATTAGGATTCGATGTCGGCTCGTCAAGTGTCAAAGCCTCCCTTGTCGATGCAGCAACAGGCACCCTCGTAGCCTCCACGTTCTATCCCGAGACCGAGGCACCCATCAAGGCAGTGCAGGCAGGATGGGCAGAACAGTCGCCCGAGATGTGGTGGACCAATGCCAAACTCGCACTGAAGAAAGTGATGAACGAGTCTAAAGCCACTGGCGACGACATCAAGGCTATCGGCATATCCTACCAGATGCACGGTCTCGTCTGCGTCGATAAGAACCAGCAGGTGCTTCGCGATGCCATCATCTGGTGCGATTCGCGTGCCGTACCATACGGCGACAAAGCCTTCCGCGACTTAGGCAGCGAGCAGTGCCTCTCCCATCTGCTCAATTCCCCCGGCAATTTCACTGCCGCCAAGCTCGCTTGGGTGAAAGACAACGAGCCCGAGCTTTTCTCACGTATATATAAGGTAATGCTCCCTGGCGACTATCTCGCCATGAAGCTGTCAGGCGAAATCAATACCACTGCGAGCGGCTTGTCCGAGGGCATCATGTGGGACTTCAAGTCCAATGCCCCAGCCCAGTTCCTTCTCGACTACTACGGCTTCCCTAAGGACATCCTCGCCACCATCGTACCCACCTTCTCCGTGCAGTCCCATGTATCTGAGGCAGCAGCCGAGGAAACTGGCTTAACCGTCGGCACACCAATAAGTTATCGTGCAGGCGACCAACCCAACAACGCACTCTCGCTCAATGTCCTTGAGCCAGGCGAGATAGCTGCTACGGGAGGCACCTCCGGTGTAGTCTATGGCGTGCTCGGCGAGGTAAACTACGACCCTCGCAGCCGTGTCAACACCTTCGCCCATGTCAACCATACCGCCACCTCCACACGTCTCGGCGTGCTCCTCTGCATCAATGGCACTGGCATACTCAACGCATGGGTAAAGCGCACTGTAGCTCCCGAAGGCATCTCCTATGCCGAGATGAACGAGTTGGCAGAGAGCGTGCCCGTAGGCGCTGAGGGACTGTCCATCATACCATTTGGCAACGGAGCCGAGCGCATACTCGAAAACAAAGAGACGGGTGCCAGCATTCACGGCATCAACTTCAACATACACACCAAGGCGCACATCATACGCGCAGCACAGGAGGGCATAGCCTTCTCCTTCGCCTACGGCATGGAGATCATGGAGCAGATGGGTATGCAGATAAAGACTGTCAAGGCAGGCCATGCCAACCTCTTCCTCTCCCCCCTCTTCCGCAAGACGCTCTCCGCCGTCACAGGTGCTGAGATTGAGCTCTACGAGACCGACGGTTCCATCGGAGCTGCCAAGGGAGCAGGCATTGGTGCAGGCATCTACAAGGACAGCAACGAGGCATTCTCCACCCTCAAGCTCATAGCCACCGAGCAGCCCGTCAGCGACCGCGAGGCTTACCTGAAAGCCTACGAAAACTGGAAGAAAACGATTCAAAATTCATAATTCAAAATTCACAATTCTATGAAAGAGTATTTCCCACAAATCGGCAAGATTCCCTTCGAGGGAACAGAGTCAAAGAACCCTATGGCATTCCACTACTACGACGCAGAGCGCGTAGTGGCAGGCAAGAAGATGAAAGACTGGATGCGCTTCGCTATGGCATGGTGGCACACACTGTGCGCTGAGGGTGCCGACCAGTTTGGCGGAGGCACCAAGAAATTCCCTTGGAACCAGGGCGCTGATGCAGTCGAGATTGCCAAGAACAAAGCCGACGCAGGCTTTGAAATTATGCAGAAACTTGGCATAGAATACTACTGCTTCCACGACGTTGACCTCGTCAGCGAAGGCTGCAGCATCGCCGAGTACGAGGCTAACCTCAAGGCAATCACCGACTACCTGCTCGAAAAGCAGAAAGAGACAGGCATCAAGCTCCTCTGGTCCACAGCCAACGTCTTCGGCAACGCACGCTATATGAACGGTGCAAGCACCAACCCCGACTTCGACGTAGTGGCACGTGCCATCGTGCAGATCAAGAACGCCATCGACGCAGGCATCAAGCTCGGCGCAGAAAACTACGTCTTCTGGGGCGGTAGAGAGGGCTACATGTCACTCCTCAACACCGACCAGCGCCGCGAGAAGGAGCACATGGCAACCATGCTCACCATGGCACGCGACTATGCACGCTCTAAAGGCTTCAATGGCAACTTCCTCATCGAGCCAAAGCCTATGGAGCCATCCAAGCATCAGTACGACGTTGACACAGAGACCGTCATCGGCTTCCTCAAGGCTCACGGACTCGACAAGGACTTCAAGGTGAACATAGAGGTCAACCACGCAACCCTGGCAGGCCACACCTTCGAGCACGAACTCGCCTGCGCCGTTGATGCTGGCATGCTCGGCTCCATCGACGCCAACCGCGGCGACGCACAGAACGGATGGGACACCGACCAGTTCCCTATCGACAACTACGAGCTCACCCAGGCATGGATGCAGATAGTACGCAACGGCGGCATAGCCCCTGGCGGCACCAACTTCGATGCAAAGACACGTCGCAACTCCACCGACCTCGATGACATCATTATCGCCCACATCTCAGGTATGGACGCTTGCGCCCGCGCCCTGCTCAATGCCGTTGACATCATGGAGAACTCCCCCATCCCGCAGATGCTCAAGGAGCGCTACGCTTCCTTCGACAGCGGCATAGGCAAGGACTTCGAGGACGGCAAGCTCACCCTCGAGCAAGTCTATGAATACGGCAAGAAGGTAGAGGAGCCACAACTCACCTCTGGCAAGCAGGAACTCTACGAAACCATCGTAGCCCTCTACGCCAAGTGATTTCCCCACCCTCTCTTATTATATAAAACCGACAGGCACCATCCCGATTGAGATGGTGCCTGTTTGGTTGTTTGGCGCAATTTCGTTTGGTTGTTTGGCACCACACCTATCTAAAACTACCGCCCCGCTCTTTATTGTCAGAGCAAGGCGGTGATTGTCATTCTTTTATTCCATAGGTTTTATCATTGACTCGATAAAGTTGATTTCCTCCTCTGTCAACTTGTACTTCTTGTAGAGTTGAGTGTCTATTTCTTTTATTGGTTTGCTCCAATCTATATCGCTATTCTCCGTAAAGTCTTGGAGGGGGACGAAAGAATATACTTCCTTACTTGTACCTTGATCCATTTTTCTTGCACATAGTATCATCCTGAAGAACTTAGTTCGTAAATAACTATTGCAGTTATCTCTTTCGAGTGCGTTGTTAAATGGATATACTTGCACAAATGTTTCTGTGCAAATTTCATAAGGATTTGCTAAATATGTAGTAAATATCATATCTTCGTATTTTCCTGTTCCCATATTACGTGGAACAAAAATTTTGTACTTGTCCATACCTTCTCTGTTCGGAATAGGATAATTCTTTTTTACATACATTTTTTTTCTGCGTAAATTATCGCCTAATCCCACTATGGTTATACCATCTTGAATATTTGTACCTGATATAGGCGGAAGATTGTACTTAGAAGGGTCTTTAAAAAAATCCCCTCTTAGACCATATGGCTTCATGCTTGAAACCATTGTGTCAAAAGTTTTCTCTTTTAACAATATCCTGATTTCTGTTACTTTATTTTTTAATTCAAGCAATCTGGGGTCTCGTATGAACACATAATCCTCACCATTCTTTAGAAAACGTTCCCTTACGATTTCCTGCTCCATATCCATTACATGAGAATGCACTTTACATTTACCAAGCCAAGATCTATTCCAAAGAAAATAGCATATTCCTCCCTTAATTTCTACATTATTAAAAATAGTTTTTCCATTTACATAATCATACAAAACCTGAATATGTTTATCTTCTAACATTTCTTTTCTAAAGGAGTCTAACCCCCTTCCACCAGCATACCATCTTGCTGGCATTATTAAAGATGTGTATTTTGGCTGTAATAACTTTGAAATCTCAACAAACTTGTTATATACAGGCATTGCACTTGCGCCTGCTCCTCCATCCATTACTTGATACGGCGGATTACCTACTATTGCGTCAATCTTCATGTTCTCTTCATTGTTAATCTTCCAGAAGCGTTTGCCGTCACGGAAGGTGTTTACTACAAGGTTTGGCTTCTCGGAAATGTTTTCTATTAAGTTAGGATAATACTGTGCGTTAACTCTCGTATTACGGAAACCTGCAAGGGTGCGCCTGGTGATGCTCTTTGCCATAGGGGTCTTGCAGATGACAAGGATGTTTTCCTCTATCGTAGCATCCCACAGCTGCATGGCGAAGCCGTGACTGACATCGCCATATTTCTCCTTTGCCGCCTCAACCCTGCTGCGATAAATGTTATATGCGACATAAAGGGGATAGAGACCGCTCTTTGAGTTTATCTCCAGTATGTGGCTGTCTGGTCTGAATACATCTTGCGTCACCTTGCCCTGACTGACATAACGCGGAACGTCAAGCGTGTGTTCAAACTTCTCGTCATAGAAGCACCAGCCTCCAAGACAGTCACTCATGTGCATATTCACCACCCGCCAAGGAGTAAGCACGGTTTCCTTGTCTGGATTGCGGAAGGTGTTGAAGATTGCTGAAATGCGCTCTATGCGTTCCTCTATAGTGAACTTGTCGGCTACACGGGCTTTTTCACGTATGTCCTTTCCTGCCTCGCGGAAAATGTCGGGGTCGTAGTATTTCTTGAACAGCTCGAAGCGTTCTTTGTCAACCCCCTTTGGCATAAATTCCTCCCACGACTGGTCGTCTATCAAGGAGGCAAAGTTGTCGATGGTTATTTCTTCTTCCTCGCTCGTCAGCTCCGCACCGTAAATGAGCAAAGGCATACGGATGGAGATGCCTCGCAGGATGCTGATGGCATTCTTGCGTTCATTCTGCTTAGCCTTGTATTCATCAAGACGTGCCTGTTCTTCTGGCGTGCGCTCCTTCTTCGGTTTCTTCTCTAAACGTTCTTTTTCTTCGTACTGCTCGTTGGTGAAGCCCTGGTTGTTTATGTCTATGTCGCCAGTCTTCGACATTGCCTTCGTAGAACCTATTATTTTCTTCAGGTTGGCGAATTCTTTCAACTCTACGTCTGTCAGCTTCAGCAGTTCGTCGTTATATAGTGCTCCGTCCTCAAAGCCATTCTGGACAACCTTTTCTATCTGCGCCTTCTTCAGCTGCTTCATCATCTTGTTCACATCGTATGGCTTCATCTGTGAACCTTCAACAGATATTATAGGACAGAAGTTGAGGAAGTCACCCAGTATGCGTCTGTCTTCCTCTGTCTGTTTGCCTGCCTTGGCACTTACCTTGGCGGTTTCGGCAAGTACTCTGAGGGTACGGTCAGGAGCGAAGTCGAAGGCATAGCACTGATCCTTCATCCTACCATGACAAGTAAATGGCGTCTGCACGCGGAATATGGTCTGCATGTATTGAGCGGCTGAGGTGCTGAATGAGCCTGCCATCATGAAGACGGCAGTCCAAGGCTTGACGCTCACTCCGGTAGTAAGCCTTCCGCATGAAAGGGTGATGGTGTAGGTCTGGCTTGCGTCTTCACCTATCGCCTTGTTTACCAGACGCAACGCATCGTCATTCTCCTCGTCTTCATCGCCATTGCCTGCTACATTTACTATCTGGAAATTACCAAACACGTCGTGCGCCTGCAGTTTTGCACTCAATGCCCTTGCTGCCTTCACTCCCGGCAACAGCCACAGGGTATGGCGGAATGTCCTTCGGAATGTTTCGTTGCTGTATGGGTAGAGGCTGTCCTTGTCATCCTTACACAGCAGATTGAGGAAACGGTCGATGTCTGCCTCATGTATGAAGGTTCCGTCATCCCTTGTGCGGAAGAACTCCTTGAAGTTAAACGCCTTCTCGTCCTCGGCATAGTCTGACATGAGGTTGCCCAAGTCGTAGGTGTAGATATTGATAGAGGGCAGAGAGGCGTAAGGGTTTGGCTCGTAGGGATTATCCACCGCCCAAGCCTGCTTAGCCTTTTGCTCCATCACGTAGTCCCATGTGTAAATCTCCTCCTCTGCATAGTCGTCAAACAGGTTGAACGGAGTGCCTGACAACTGCAAGACCTTAGTGGGGGGCTTTATCAGTTCCTTGAGCACATTCTGTCCCAGTTCTGTCTTAGTGCCTTCGTGGGCTTCGTCAACTATAAGGAAATCCCAAGGGGTGGAGAATATCTCATTGTTCTTGTCAAACTTGCCACCTACCTGTTCTGAGCCTCTGAGGTCCTGCATTGAGGCGAAATAGACATACTTCATTCCCCTTGTGCTCATTCGTTGTAGAGCTTCAAACTCTTCCCCCTTGTTCCTTGAACCGTATTTATAGTTTGTGCGGTCGAAGAATATCTTGCCGAAGTCTTCAAACCATCCTTCATCCACCACTGGACGATGGGTAAGAATGAGTGTGCGAGTGTATTCCTCTTCCTTCACTATCTGTAAGGCTGAGAGGGTTTTGCCAAAGCGCATCTTGGCATTCCACAGCATGTGGTTGCCTCGCTGGAAGCGCTTGCGGGTTTTCTTGATTGCCTCACTCTGCTCCGGTCGGAACACTATCGGGGTAAGTCCATGGGAAATGTCTGACGGCTTCAAGCTTGTTTCGCCTCGCTTTATTGCGCTTATGGCTTTATTTATCGTCTCAAGGTCACAGCAATACCACTCGTCGGCTCCCTTTACGTCAGCAAACTCCTTTTTCCTGATGCCTGAACGCTCAAGCACGTGATGCACCTGCTTGTCGTTAAAGGTCATTATCATGCCGCTCCGCATAAAGATGCTTATCTCCGTGTGAAGCAACTGATAGGCTATGCCTGCCGTCTTGGTATATTGCTGTATTCGGCGATGGGCCGCTTTTTGCAGTGCTTCCGAGTTGTTGAACAGGTCTGTGCCGTCATCTTCCTCAATAGTGGTCTCTCCTATCTTCAGGCAGTCGCCGTGTCGCTCGTCATTGATGGCAAAGACGTAGATCAGTTTAGATTTCAGTGTCGATTCAAAGGTTGCCATAGGTCTTAACTGTTTATCAGGTCAACATATCTTATCTTTCGGTTGTTCTCTTTTGTGGTGAGGTCTTTGTTTCCCCAGTCACGTATAAGGCAGTAAGCGCCGTTGTGCTTGCGCATGTCGTCATTCTGACAGCCCGGACAGCGTATCATCTTCTCCTGTTCGCCAAAGAGGGTAAGCTCTTTTTCCGTCACACCGTTCTTGCAACTGTCTGGCACAACGCATTTCAAACCGTCCATCTGCCACAGGTTCCATGAGACGATGTAGGCGATGTAGTTGATGCTTCTGACTAACGGCCGCCTGCCAAACTTCGCCTAGTAGTATTCCATGAAAGTCCACAACAGGGCTTCACGTGCCAGCAGCAGGTTGTCGCCCTGCCACTCATAGCCGTAGGTGGTCATGTATGCCGTCTGAGCCCATTTCAGCCATTCGGTGCTTTTATCTACATTCTCGCTTACCACTCGCAGTTTCCTGTCAAGCAGACCAATGCGATGCTCCAGAGGGACTGCCTCGCCTGTGGTGGTGTCATAGCGGCTCACAAGGTAGGGAGCTTCGCCGCAGGTTATCTCCATGCGTGTAGCCCTGACGTAGTCCTTCCACGTCTTGCCTTCTGGAAACGAAATCTTTTCTGTTGTGCTTTTCCATGTATGATTGGCAGTGTCTTCCACATTGAATACATCCTTCCTGCCAAACCATGCTTCATCGACAAGATTGTTCTGGGCGTTGCACACCCATGAGGGGGTGAAAACCTCTGCCATACCCTTTGCCCTGTCTGTCTGTTCCTCCCTGCTTTTTAGCACACGCGGACGTATTACCATTCCTCTCTCGCCTGTTATGAGTTCAGGCATGATGGGGGAATGATAGCCGTATTCTGGGCCGAGTGTCTCGTAGTCGTGCGTAGCCCAGAATATGTTTTTGCCTGTGGTATGGTCTCTTAGGAGGGTGTCGAGCACCTCTTTGGAGATATTACGCAGGTCGTCTTCCCGTATATCTGTATAGGGAAGGTTGCCGTCATCTGACGGCAAAGCAGGTTTGGGGGGCATGTGCGCTTATAACCTTTAGGACAATAAGCACTTATCGGATTCTTGGGCTTAAATACGTCAAGACCTCTATACACGATAAAAGCGTGTCCGCTCTTATCTGGTATAGAGGCTCTCGCATTGCCCAATCAAAGGATAAGTGACGTCCACGCCTATAAGCGCAGACATTCACAATTATCATTACTTTGATTTGTTAAGAAATTTGCGAGATTTCTATAACATCCAAATAACTGCTCATGTCGTTATTATAGTTTACCAATATGTCTCGCCAGCGGCTTGCGCTCAAGCCCTATGTGCAAGGTGGGTGCATAAGCACCGCTCCGAGCACCACTTCTGGCGTTCGACTACAAAATTACCAATAATTTTTGAAACAAACAAAAAAGAAGGGGAAAAACATTGAGATTTTCCCCTTCTGTATGAATTTTGGAGAATTTCGGAAATATACCCCACATACCCACTTGCACCTCGCGAAGCCGCATGGTTACTGGGCTGAAGCGCGTGGGGTATGTATGCCG
>JAFVBX010000106.1 GCA_017479675.1 Prevotella sp. | reverse complement strand
GACGCAGCTAACAACGCTAACGCTCAGAAGGACGCTCAGATTGCTCAGCTCAAGAAGGCTCTTGCTGACTGCGAGAACAAGCCAGTAGTTGAGGCTAAGGTTGCTAACCTCCAGCCAACAGTAGTATTCCGTCAGGGCAAGTCAGTTATCGACAAGTCTCAGGAGGCTAACGTTGAGATGATTGCTAAGTATATGAAGAACAACAAGGACGCTAAGGTTAAGATCTCTGGCTACGCTTCTCCAGAAGGCAACGCTGAGCTCAACCAGAAGCTCTCTGAGCAGCGTGCTGCAGCAGTTAAGGATCTTCTCGTTAAGAAGTACAAGATCGCTGCTGACCGTCTCGAGACTGAGGGTCTTGGCGCTACTGACAAGCTCTTCGACGAGGTTGAGTTCAACCGCGTAGCTATCTTCAACGATACTACTAAGTAATCTCAAATCAATAGAGAATAACTTAACAACAAAATAATGAAACCCCTTGGAGATTATTCTTCAAGGGGTTTCTCTTTCATTATACTATGATTATAGGACTCGGCGAAACTGTCTATGACATTATATTCAAGAACGACCAACCAGTAAAGGGCGTGCCAGGTGGCTCTGCATTCAACGCAATGATATCACTGGGACGGTGCATGAAGACAGCAGGCAAGGGCGATGGCAAGAGTTCCCAATGCCTCATGGTGACGGAAACGGGTGATGATCATATAGGTAACATCGTAGTACAGTTCCTCAAGGACAATGGTGTAGGCACGGAATACGTCTATCGTCACCCAGGCACCAAGTCGCACATATCCTTGGCTTTTCTCGACAATAACAACGATGCGCGGTATCAGTTCTATAAAGACCACGCAGCACTGAACCTGCCAAACAGAATGCCAGAGATTAGTCAAGGTGACATCGTACTGTTTGGCTCCTTCTTTGCCATCAATCCCGTGATACGCGAATATGTATCGCTCTTCCTCCGAACAGCAAAGGAAAAGGGTGCCATACTCTATTACGACATAAACTTCAGGGCATCCCACAAACATGAACTGCCCGAAGTCATCGACAACATTGAAGAGAATATGAGGCTTGCAACGGTTGTAAGGGGCTCAGCAGAAGACTTCAGCATACTCTACGATACAACGACAGGCGAAGAGGCATATAAACGCATACAGAGCCTTTGTGACGTTTTCATCTATACCGATGCAGCCAATCCCGTGCAAGTATTCATGCCAGATGGCAGACAGACATTCTCCGTGCCACAGGTAGAAACCGTCAGCACCATAGGTGCAGGTGACAACTTCAATGCAGGCTTCTGCTATGAGCTATACAACATTATACAGAACAGCAAAGAGGCTATATCTTCACTCATCTGGAGGGAAATGCCACAATTAGTAGCATCTGGCACAAAGTTCTCGGCAGAGGTATGTCAAAGCTTTGATAACTACATAAATAAAGCCCCGCAAGAATAATCTTGCAGGGCTTTATTCTTTATAATTCTTATTTATTTTCCTAGGATATCCTAAGTCGTCCTAGGTTTTCTTAGGATATCTTAGGATTTCCTAAGCTTTCCTATCTTAGTCTATAACTACCGGCTTGTACTTTGGCACAAGGAGCTTCATAACGCTCCAGCCGATGAGGTAAGGCACTGCACAGATACAGAAGACTATCATGTAGCCTGCAGGCTTTCCTTCAAATCCCATGAACTGGAATGCAGCACCCTGTTGCTCAGCGTATGTGAAGAGCATACCAGAGCCCTTGTTGATGAGGAATGAGCCACATCCGCCTGCCATAGCACCGATACCTGTGATAGTGGCAACAGCACTCTTGGGGAACATATCACCGGTAGTAGAGAAGATGTTTGCTGACCATGCCTGGTGTCCTGCACCTACGAGACCGATGATTATTGCCGGCCACCATGCACCATAGGCATCACCCATTGGCTGTGCGAACAAAGCAAGCACCGGGAAGAATGCGAAGATAAGCATGGCGAGCATACGTCCCTGATATGGGTTCATGCCCTTCTTCTCAACGAAGAGCTTAGGCAGATATCCACCAAACATTGAGAGGACGGTAACGATGGCATACAGCGTAAAGATGAGTGCTATACCCATGTTTGATGAAGCCTCGTAGCCGAACTGATCCTGGAAGTATGCAGGAGCCCAGAAGAGGAAGAACCACCAAACGCCGTCGGTCATGAACTTACCGAAAGCGAAAGACCATGTCTGTCTGTAGGTAAATGCCTTGGCAAAACTCAGTTGCTTCTCCTCTACCTCTACCTCCTCAGCCTTTTCGTTCTCGTCGTCCTGATTGACGTAGCGAAGCTCAGCCTCGTTTACGAACTTAGACTCTGCAGGCTTGTCATATACGAATATCCAGATACCAGCCCATACGAAGCCCAAGAGACCGATGATGATAAATGCCATCTCCCAGCCAAGAGCCTTGGCAAGCAGTGGAATGGTAGCAGGAGCTGCCAACGCACCTACAGAAGCGCCGGAGTTGAATATTGACGTTGCAAATGCACGGTCTTTCTTTGGGAAGTATTCTGCAGTAACCTTGATGGCAGCAGGGAAGTTTCCTGCCTCACCAAGACCGAGAATCATACGACATGCAAGGAAGAGATATACACTGAGCATCGCAACATTGCTTGCAAGCTCAGAGCCTGCCCCCACTGCACGCAGAGCGTCGATATTCTCAAGTCCGTAGGCAGTCATTGTTGCCCAACCGCAACCTGCATGCAGTACGGCACCGAGCGACCATACAACGATGGCAATAAGGTAGCCCTTCTTTGTACCCATCCAGTCAACGAACTTACCTGCAAAGAGGCAGAAAATAGCGTAGAACACGGAAAAAGCACCGGTAATAGTACCATAGTCACTGTCCGTCCAATGGAACTCAGGTGCAATAAATTCTTTCCAGGTGAGCGACAGAACCTGACGGTCCATGTAGTTAACCGTTGTTGCGAAGAAAAGCATCGCACACATGACCCAACGCCAGTTGGTCATCTTGTTTGTTGTAACAGAACTCATTGTTTAGATTTTAATTATTTTTTGTTTTTAATCTTTTAGTATTCTACGAAGGTTGTCACACGAAAAACCGCGTGTGCAAAGGTACAAATAAAAGTTGAGTTACCTCTATCTTTAATCTTTTTTAACTATCATGGGGGACTATTTCCTTTATCATTACAGGTTTATACTTGGGTACCATCAATTTCATGACTACCCAACCTATCAGGTAAGCCACCGCACAGATACAGAATATTATCATGTAAGCAGCCTGCTTGCCTGAGTATGACAGGAAGGAAAACGTCTCACCCATATTCTCTGCATACGACAACAGCGAACCCGACACCATGTTTACGAGAAATGAGCCTATACCGCCGGCACAACCGCCGAGACCTATCACCGTTGCCACCGCCCTGCGTGGGAACAGGTCGCCCACCATAGAGAATATGTTGGCTGACCATGCCTGATGTCCTGCACCGAGCACACCGATGACCAATACCAACAGCCACGGTGACATTCCGCCAAGGGGCTGTGCCAAGAAACCTATCAGCTGGATACTGGCGAAGTAGAACATCGCCTTCATACGTGCCTGATATGGCTCATTGGAGTATCTGTCCACGAAGTATGTCGGGAAATAGCCACCGCCGATGCTCAGCATCGTGATGAGGTAGAGCACTACTATGAGCGTCATACCCATGCTGGAGTCTGACGAGTAACCGTATTGGTCGGAGAGGTAGGCTGGTGTCCAGAACAGGAAGAACCACCACACGCCGTCGGTCATAAACTTTCCGAAGAAGAACGCCCACGTCTGACGATACGTCAAACACTTTCTTATGCTCATTCGCGGTCCCTCGTCAACGATACCCTGACTTGTCAGTTTCTCGTCCTCATCCTGATAAATATACTCAAACTCTGTCTGGTTTACCCTGTTGTTCTTCTGGGGCTTCTTATAGAGTATCAGCCATGCTATCACCCATATATATCCCAAGGCGCCCACTACTATAAACGCCATCTCCCAACCGAAATGGCTGGCTATGAACGGTATGAAAAGCGGTGCCAGCAGCGCACCTGCCGAAGCACCGTTGTTGAATATGGCAGTAGCAAAGGCACGGTCTTTCTTGGGGAAATAGTCCACAGTTTTCTTTATGGCAGCAGGGAAGTTTCCTGACTGACCTATGCCGAGCACCAGCCTGCACGCCATGAAGAGATATATGCTCACCGTGCTGATAGGCAGCATTATCGTGGCAGCATCATGCAAAGTCTCTCTTGCACCATCGAAAGAAACGAACCATTCGCCAGTGAGCAGTCCGCATGTTGCTATTCCACAGAAAGCATGCATCATAGCACCAAAACTCCACAGTGCTACCGCCCATGTGTAGCCCTGTCTCACTCCTCGCCAGTCGATGAACTTTCCTGCGAAAAGCATACATACGGCATAGGTGATGGAGAAGAATGCCGTGATGACACCATAGTCAGCATCGGTCCACGCAAACTGCGGTGCAATGAAATCCTTCCACGTCAGTGACAACACCTGTCTGTCCATGTAGTTGATCATGGTTGCCACAAACAGCATCATGCACACCACCCAGCGGTAGTTTGTCGGTTTTATAGTCTTTCTCGGCACTTTTTAAATAATTGACAATTGATAATTGATAATTTAACCAACTAAGCGTTTGAACTCTTAAACCCTAAGCGTTAGTTCTACGGGGCAGTGGTCAGACCCCATTATCTCTGTGTGTATCTTTGCTTCTTCCACCTTCGGCATCAGCCTTTCGGACACCACGAAGTAGTCTATACGCCAACCCACGTTCTTCTCCCTTGCATGGAAGCGATACGACCACCATGAGTACGTCTCGTCCTCTGGGTGCAACGTGCGGAAAGTGTCCTTGAATCCAGCTGCAAGCAGCGCACTGAACTTTCCTCTCTCTTCATCAGTGAACCCTGGGTTCTTATGGTTCGTCTTAGGATTTTTGAGGTCTATATCCTCATGCGCCACGTTGAGGTCACCACAGAAAATCACCGGTTTCTTCTCATCGAGCGTCTTTATATAATATAAAAAGGTGTCCTCCCACCTCATCCTATAGTCAAGTCTTCGCAAGCCGTCCTGAGCGTTAGGCACATAGACGGTAATCATATAGAAGTCTTCGTATTCCAGGGTTATCACCCTACCCTCATGCTCGTGCTCTTCAATACTCTCCCCCAATAGCCACATCATGCCGTAGTTCACGTTCTGTGGATGATGCTTAGTATATATAGCCGTACCCGAATAGCCTTTCTTCTCTGCATAGTTCCAGTACGACTCATAACCCATAAACTCCATGTCCAACTGTCCTGCCTGCATCTTCGTCTCTTGCAGGCAGAAGAAATCGGCATCCATCTCAACAAACCTCTCAGCAAATCCCTTGCCGGCACACGCCCTTAGGCCATTTACGTTCCACGAAACAAACTTCATAACTAATACTGCACCTGTATTGGTCCCTTTACTATACATGCCTGCCTGTAACCCAGCTTACGCACTCTCGCCAGATAAGCCTGAGCCTCAGCCTGCGTCTTGTAGTTTCCCATGCGACATTTCCATGATGGAGAATAGAAATGAGTATATACAGGCTGGTCGGGGAAGTTGGACTTCATCACCGCTCCTGCTGTTTCTGCCCTTTGACGGTCAGCACGCGAGTTGCCACCCGAATATACCTGCACCCTGTATCCCTGCATCTTATAGCTGCGGCGCATCACCTTCTTGCGCATGTCTGGCGGCACCGTCTCGCCACCCTCATCCACTATCACTGGCTGTTGCTTCTTTGCCGAGTCGGGTTTTTCCTCCTCTGTCTGCTGAGTGTTTCTGTCATCACCAGTCTGGGCAGTCGGTGGTTGTAGCGGTTGCTGCTGCGGCTGTGGTGCTGTTGCGGTCTGTCCTGTCTGACTGCCATTCACCAAGTCGTCAATCTCTTTCGATTGCTCCACCGTCACCTTACCCTGCCCCGGAGTGTCGCGACGCAAGTCATCCATGAATGTCTGAGCATTGGCAACACCCGTTGTCGCCAATGCCAGACATATTATGGTTATCAGTTTCTTCATCTGTATTTATTACTTCCACGCATCGATGATACCATTGAAGTCCGCAGCCTTCAGTGATGCACCACCTATCAGTCCACCGTCTATGTCCGGCTTGCCGAACAATTCAGGAGCGTTGCTCGCCTTGCATGAACCGCCATAGAGTATCGTAGTGTCGTCAGCCACGTCCTTTCCATAGCGGTCTGCCACGCATGAGCGGATATAGGCGTGTATCTCCTCAGCCTGTTCAGCCGTTGCCGTCTTGCCTGTACCTATCGCCCATATTGGCTCGTAGGCTATCACGATGTTCTTCCACTCCTCAGCTGTGAGGTTGAACACACTCTCCTCGAGTTCCGTCTTCACCACCTCGTTCTGCTTCTCTGCCTCACGTTCCTCCAGACTCTCGCCTATGCAGTAGAGCACCTTCAGTCCGTTTGCCAGTGCCAACTTCACCTTCTCCTTGAGTATCTCGCCCGTCTCACCGTAGTATTGACGGCGCTCGGAGTGACCCAGTATCACGTATTCCGCACCTGTTGACTTCACCATCTCGGCACTCACCTCTCCTGTGTATGCTCCGCTTGCCTTGTCGGCACAGTTCTCGGCGCCCAGTTTTATCGGTGTTCCCTCGATGATGCCAGCCACTGTTGCCAGATGTATGAATGGGGTACAAATTATTACTTCACAGTTTGGACTCTTCACTGTCTCTGTCAGTTCCTTAGCCAGTGCTACACCCTCTTGCAGGATCTTGTTCATCTTCCAGTTGCCTGCTACGATTTTCTTTCTCATAGTTTAGTTTTTTTAGTTGTTTTGGATTATTATTACTTTATACTTTATTTCTTTTTACTTTCGCTCAGTAGGATCGAACCCGCCTCCGGCAGGTTGTTATGACTCCACTTACCCATTATCTTGCCGCCTTTCAGCAGCATCAGTCCAGGGTTACTGCGCACCATAGTCTTCAGCGTCGTCTCGTCAACGTTGCAGAAAGGATATTCTGCTCCCGTCGTCTCTATCCACTGTTCTATGCCCTTATGTCCGCTGGCGGTGAGGCAGTAGAACGCCACCCCATTCTCCTTGCTCCATTCATAGAGCTGGTCTATCTCGCCGAAATGGCTGTCGTCTGCCTGCTCCAGATGGTGTGCTATGAGCAAGAGAGTATAGCCCTTGCTTGTGAGCACCGTGTCCGTTATGTCTTCTCCCGAACGCGCATCCTGTATCTCCAGGTCGTGTATAGGCGGCACATATCCCCTGCTTATCATCTTTGTCTTCGAGTCAACGAATGTCCATGTGGAGTCAGGGTAGTCGTCAAGTGTAAACTCTTTCTGTTCCCCGTCCTTCTCCAATATGAACGTCGTCTCGTACTTCGCCTCCTCAGCCCCCTCTGGTATAGCCATCAGTGCCGGTATGTCAGCCCCCACCTTGTATGGTCTGAAGTCTATCAGCGGCAGGTAGTACAGCGAATAAGCCGACACACATATTATCGCCGCCACCGCCGTATAGTATGTTATCCACTGCCACCTTATGCTTATGAAGCGCGGCATCAGCAACGGCTTCCATGCCATAGGCACCGCCAAAGCCAACAGTACTATGTTCTTCGCCAGCGTCTCGCCGTTTGTCAGCACTAATGCGTCACCAAAGCAACCGCAGTCCTCTACCGGGTCGGCAGCATATATCCACACCGTCAGGCATGTCATCACCACCATCATCACCAGCACTATCTTCGTCACCAGTCGCCTGCTGATGGCAAACAGCAGCAATACGCCCAGCACAAACTCCGTTGCCGACAG
>JAFVBX010000105.1 GCA_017479675.1 Prevotella sp. | reverse complement strand
CAGCCAGAACGGTGTGGCTAAGTACAGTAAGTATAAGCGTTATACCATCCGCCTTAATTCTACCTACAACCTTTCGAAATACGTAACAGTAGGTGAAAACCTCATGGTGGCACGCTGGAATAATAATATAGGTGGCTTCGGCGGCGACGCAGGTGTAGCAGGCAATACGCTGCGCCAGTTTGCAGGTATGCCTGTGACTCAGAGTGACGGTTCATACAGCGTGGGCAAACTTATCAGTGGCTCGGACGCGTCAAACCCCATGGAGGACATCTACAACTCTCGTGAGAACGACAACGAGTCGTGGCGTATCTTCGGCAACGGATACCTCGAGGTAAAGCCCGTCAAGGGTCTTACGCTGAAGTCCAACTTCGGTTATGATCACTCACAGTTTGACAACGACAACCTCAACCGTACTACTTATGCTAATACCATAGCATCTGTTTCTCGTGCATTCGGAAAGGGCGACACGTGGACTTGGACCAATACAGCCAACTATTTAGGCACATTCGGTCAGCATACCATCAACGGTCTGATGGGTGTTGAGGCTATCAACTATGACTATAGCGACTTCAACGCATTGCGCAAGAACTTCCTCAACGAAGACTACAACTATATGGTAATTGGTGCCGGAACAGGCGACCAGTCAAATGGTGGCGGCAAGGCTTCTTGGGGACTCTTCTCTCTCTTCTGGAAGGCTGACTACAACTTTGCAGACCGTTATCTCTTCTCAGCGACGCTGCGTTACGATAGGACCTCACGTCTTGGAAAGAGCAACAATTCTGGTACCTTCCCCGCATTCTCCGGCGCATGGCGCATTACGGAGGAGAAGTTCTGGAAGAAGAACTCCGTACTCTCAGACATGAAGCTTCGTCTGGCATGGGGACAGAACGGTAACTCCGCTATTGGCGACTATGCTACCTATACCACTTACTCCACCTCTAACATCGCTGGCTACGACCTCGACGGCACGGGTACAAAGTATAATGAAGGTTTAGCTGTTAGCAACAAAGGAACAGAGGGTCTTAAGTGGGAGACGACATCACAGTTCAACGTAGGTCTCGACACACGTTGGATGGATGGCGCTCTTGGCTTCAGCACAGACTTCTATGTAAAGTCAACCAAGGACATGCTGACACAGCCTCCAGTGCTCTCAGCGGCAGGTCCCAATGCCCTTCAGTGGCGTAACACCGGTAGCATGCGCAACGTAGGTATTGAGGCAACTCTTGACTATCGTTCACCGATGTATGGCGATTTCTCATGGGACGGCTCTTTCAATATTGCACACTATAAGAACAAGGTGACCAAGCTCAATGATGCCCAGACCTCCATTGGTGGCGATATCCGCCTGATAGAAGGTCAGCCAATGGGAGTTTACTACGGATATGTTTGCGATGGAATCTTCCAGAACAAGGAGCAGGTTGCCAACCATGCCACCCAGCCAGGTGCTGAGCCCGGCCGTCTTATCTTCCGTGATATCAACGGTGATGGTACGATAACCGATGATGACCGTTGCATCATAGGCGATCCTAATCCAGACATGTCCTTGAGCCTTAACCTCGATTTGAAGTGGAAGAACTTCACGCTCTCAATGTTCTTTACCGGTGACTTCGGTTTCGACGTGGTAAACAGCATGAAGCATCTCACAGACTTCTTCTCTTATGGTAATGCCTTCAACAACCGCGGTGCCTCCACACTCGATGCTTGGACACCTGCAAACACCGGCGCTTCTGTGCCTGCTGTATCTGTTGTTGACAATAACAATGAGTCACGCTTCTCTACTTACTACATAGAGGATGGTTCTTTCTTCAAGATGAAGTACGTCAAGATAGGCTACGACGTGCCTACGTCTTTCTGTAACAAGCTCCGCATGAACAGCATCAATATCTTTGCTCAGCTTGAGAATGTCTTTACAGCTACTAAGTATAAAGGTCTGGATCCGGAACTCGGTACTGGTGCGTACGGCGCACGTATCGACGATGGCCCTTACCCACGCAGCCGTACCCTCTCTATTGGACTCAATGTTTCTCTCTAACTCACAAACAATAATTCTAAATACCTGATTTCTATGCAAACCAAATTTAAATCAGTCATAAGAACGGCCCTCTGCACACTGCCTATGCTCGGTATCGCAATGGGCATGACAACATCCTGCTCAGACATGCTCGACAAGCAGCCTTATGGTGCTCTGATAGCAGAACAAATGACAGAGGATAATGCCACACAGCTGATGACATCAGCCTATGCTGGATTATACTCACACTATTTTGGCAACAACGAGGCTTTCGCAGGACCCTCTACCAACTGGATCTTCGACGTGCGCTCAGATGATGCCCTGAAGGGTGGCGGTGCTACCTCTATGGAGGAAAACATTCACCAGTTGGAGATGTCTAACCTGAACAGCGACAATGTGTCTTGTTTCAACAAATGGCAGAACGACCTCTATGCCCTGGCTTGTACAAACAGCGCATTGAAGGCTTTGGTGGATGCCGGCAGAGAAGACTTTAAGGGTCTGGTTGCCGAGATGCAGTTCCTTCGTTGCTTCTACTATTTTGACATGCTGAAGATTTTCAAGTATCTGCCTTACCTCGATGAGAATAGTAATGCCACCGAGGTGCGCAACGATGAGTTCTCACAGGTGGAGATATACGACAAACTCCTGCCACTGCTCGAGGCTGCCTACAACGACTTGCCTGAGACACAGGCTTCAGCGGGTCGTGCTACCAAGTATGCTGCAGCTGCTCTGTTGGCTAAGATGTATGCCCAGCGCCCTGGTGCCACAAACTGGACGAAGGTAGAAGAGTGGGCAGGCAAGGTTGTCAATTCTGGTCAGTATGATTTGTATGAGTACAGCAATGATATCGCTAAGATAGAATACAACAATAAGAAGGAATCTATCTTCGCCATGCAGTGCTCTACGGCAAACAGCCATGCCTTCGTGAACTGGGCTAACATGCTTAACTGTACATATTCAGAGGGCAACCTCTATGGCACTGGCGACGACTTCTTCCTCGCCTCACAAGATTTGGTAAACTGCTACCGTACCGATGAGGTGACAGGTCTGCCCCTGCTTGACGATGCAGAGCGCTATGCCAAGGGCGATGTGGGCGTGACACTCGACTACACCGTTGACCCACGTCTGGACTGCACGGTAGGACGTATCGGCATGCCTTGGAAGTCACCCGACGGCAATTCTCAGATATACAACGCTAACTGGGTTCGTACTATGGATATCTATGGTGAGTACTCTGGTAAGAAGTTTGTGGAAGAGCCCTCAAAGAGCGGTAAGGAAGTACCCTGGGGATTCAGCGAACTGAACTTCATCTTCCTGCGCTATTCTGACATCCTGCTTCTTCACGCTGAAGCACTGATAGAGCTGGGTAGTGATCTCGCTACTGCCAACGCAGAAATCAATCAGGTACGCCAGAAGGCAGAGCGCACATTGCAGGCAGAGACAACTAATATGCCTATCGACATCGACTCTTGGAAGCAGGCATACAGAGTTGGTCAATATCCTCTTGACGCCAAGTGGACACAGGACTATGCTCGCAAAGCTGTGCGTATGGAGCGCCGTCTGGAACTCGCTATGGAGGGCGGTCGCTGGTTTGACCTCGTGCGTTGGGGTATAGCTGAGCAGACCATGAACGCCTACTATAGCCGCGAGGTTAAGAATCACTCCTATCTGCAGGGCGCTAATGTTTCAGCAGACGAGCTGTATCTTCCCGTGCCTCTTGACGAGATAACCAATTCTAATGGCAAGTACGTTGCTAAGGGAAAAGACAATTAAATCACATCCAATAATCAAATTAAAAATAATAATCCTATGAAACGATATTTTTTCTTGGCAATTGCAGCCATCATGGCTCTTGCCTTCACAATGACATCATGTAGCGATACAGAGTTGGAGAATGCTCCATACTCAGAGCCTGTATCTAATCTTCAGTACACGCTGTCAAAAAAGAATGTGACCATCACATGGAATGCACCTTCCGGCGCCGACGAGGTTGCTGTCTACCTGGACAATACGCAGAAGGCTATCCTGCCTATCAGCACCACTTCATACACTTTTGAGAATATTGCTGACGGCGAGGAGCACGTACTCACCGTGAAGGCCATCTACAAGAGTGCCGGACGACTCTCAGAGGGCGTAAGCCTCACCGTACAGTTGGAGTCAAAGACAAAGGCTGCCTTCCTGCTGCCTACAGGTGTCAGCGCATATACAGCACTTCCCGATGACGACGAGGTGGCTGCAGGTGAATACTTCCAGAACAACTTCGTGGCAAGCGACAAGGGTCAGTTTATCCATGTCAGCGACGTTGCAGGTCTTGACATTGAGGAATATCCTGTAATCTGGGTGATGGTTGACCGTGTAGGCATCGGCATAGGTGCTGACAAGTTGCCTTTCACCGCTGATGAGCAGAATGTACTGAAGGACTTCGTACAGAAAGGTGGTAACCTCTACCTCACTAACCACGCTACACAGCTGGCTTTCGGTATCGGTCGTATCGCATTCAATGTAACATGCTTCGGCGACGCCACCGGTGGCAGTCACGATGACATCTGGAGCGTCAACCCAATACTGGGCAGCGGCACGGGCACACCGTACAACCGCTCTGAGCACGCTATCTTCACTGGCATTGCCCAGGAGAACTATAACGGTTGGGCTCAGAAGACCATCGCACTGCTTGGTCCTGGCACACACGAGGATCACAACTGTTTCTGGATTCCTGCCGACTGCGGTCAGAATTATGGCGACAATGGTGATGTGAATACCGTACCTAACTTCGAGCAGGCCAACACGGCAGAGCTTCTCGGCGGTTGGGGTCAGGTTACCGACTACTGCGTAGGTGGTATCATTGAGTTCAAGCCTACCGACACTTATAAGGGCACGGTGCTCATCAATGGTTTTGCTGCTTACGAATGGCATCAGGATACACCTGCTAACGGCCAGCCAAAGAATGTTTATCAGAACAACATTGAGAAGCTGACGACAAATGCCATCAATTATTTGAAGTAAACACAATTTAGAAACAAAAAAACCTACTATGAAACGGATCCTATTCATAGTATCTGCTCTGGTGTCTGCAGCGACGGCTGCAGACTCCCAGAGTATTTACTTCCCTCTTGACGACCATGCTGGCGAGGTCGTAACCTCAGCTCAAGGCACGATGAACGGAGTGCGGACTCTGCCTTATGCTGACGGAGTAAAAAACAAGGCGGCACGCTTTGACGGATATTCCAACTACGTCAGTGCTTCGCCCTCATACGAAGGAGTTACACCAGCTAACATGACCTTCTCTTTGTGGTGTGCCCCGGAGACCTATCCCATGATGAATGCCAATGAAGCAGAATTGGAGCCTTCCTATGCCATGATAGCCGGCAACCATGACCCGGCGACCAATACCGGCATCAGCATAGACCTGTCGTCACAGGGCGGCTATCGGGTAACCTTCGGCAACGGCTCGCGTTCAGGCAGTTTTAATGTCAGCGGCGATGCTGTGGAACTGGGCAAGTGGAACAACATCGTGGTGACGTTGAGCTCTACCGACCGCCAGATAGTCATCTACCGCAATGGCGTAGAGAGGCATCATGCAACCATTCCCGGTACCGCACAGATGGGTTCGGCACCGTTCCTGATAGGCAAGGATCGCAAGACCTTGATGAGTGGAGCGTATCACCTGAATACATTCAACGGACTTATTGACGAGGTGCGTATCGACAATGGCGTCAAGACTGCTGCGACCATTGCCAGCGAGTATGCTGCCGCCGCTGCGCCTGCCATCAGTGCCATAGACGTTTGTTCGCTTCTTGGCGATAACATCCAGCGCCCCCTGTTCCATGGTCAGCCTGCCAAGGGGTGGACCAACGAAACACATGGTTTGATCTGGTATAATGGCAAGTATCACGTCTTTTTCCAGAAGAACGGCAACGGTCCCTATATGGCACGTCTGCACTGGGGACATATTACTTCTGCTGACCTTAACAGTTGGAAGGAAGAACCAGTCGCCATTGCCCCGGGTGCCAACGTTAATGGTTTGGAGGCTCACGACGGTAAGGGATGCTGGAGTGGTGCCGTCTTCCAAGACGGGGCTTTCAATGCCGGCAAACCCACCATTATATATACAGGAGTGTCTAACGCCAAGGCTTATATCTGGATGGCAGCCCCCAAGGACGATAATCTCGTAGAGTGGGAGAAGCAGGGCGTAATCATTGAGAGCGCAGGCAATCCATGTACGCCCGACTGCTCAGATGACTTCCGCGACCCGTATTTCTTTACGGCAGGCGGCAATAAGTATATCATCGTGGGTTCCAGCAATAAAGCAAAGATAGGTACCTGCGTATTGTATAAATATAACGGTACAAAGTGGGAATATCAGGGACTCTTCTTCTCTGGCACATCGCAGGCAGCACATGGCCGTTTCTGGGAAATGCCTAACGTTACGCCACTTGCAGACGGCAAGTATCTCTTCACATGCACACCATTGGATATGGCTGGTGGAGTGCACACCCTGTATTGGGTGGGCTCTATTGGCGCTGACGGCAAGTTTACTCCCGACCAGCAGGCAGCACAGCCCCTGGAGATGCAAGGCGTGTCGAAAGAGGGCTTCGGACTCCTTTCGCCCACCATTGCCTCTATAGACGGCAAGTTGCTCATGCTGGGTATCGTACCTGACAAGTTGGGAACTGAGGAGAACTTCAAGATGGGATGGGCTCACAACTACTCGCTGCCTCGTGAGATTTCTCTCGATTCCAACGGCAAACTGGTGCAGAAACCCTATAGCGGACTGACAGTTATGCGCACCGCAACGACAGCCAGTGTCAACGAGACGTTGTTGGGGTCAAAAGCGCTGGTAGACGGTCGCCAGATAGAGCTGTTGGGTGAGTTTACTCCCACCACTGGCACCTGCGGCTTCCGTTTCCTGAAGAATGCCTCGCTCACCTACGATGCCGACACCAAGAGCCTGACGCTCGACCTGACAGGTCTGAGCCGTGTAAGCAATGATAATGGCATTTACGATGGCATATATGCCGTTACGCTCGCCGAACCGCTTTCTAAGCTACACGTATTCATAGACGGCTCCATTGCCGACATCTTTGTCAACGACAAGTGGGCGTATAGCGTACGCTTCTTCCCCACCGATGCCACTCAGATTGAGACAGAAGTCTTTGCTACCGCCTCTACCCCTGTCAATATCAGTGCATGGGCGTTGGATACCAAGCGATATGACCCGACAGGCATTACAGTAATTGAAGAGTGCGAAACCACCGGCAATGTCTGCTTCGACCTGCAGGGCCGCAGATTGAATAGTACTCCGCAACGTGGTCTATATATAAGAAACGGAAAAAAATATGTTGCTTATTGATTAACAGGTTGTGTTACATCTTGCAAAACCGTTTGCGACAATGTCGCAAGCGTAGCATCGAAATACTTTAGGTATAGTAGTTTTTCAGGAAGTGGACCCGTCGCAATTCTGTGGCGGGTCCACGTTTTTTGACAGTGACATATCTTATCTGCTTATTCAGGACACACGAAAAAACAATTCTCACTAAAACATTCCACATTCCACCTCTTAAAACGGGGTTAAACGGCTGGTAATCAGAGAGTTTGAAAATTGAAGGGGCGTAAAGTTCTGGAATATTGGTAATACTTTTATGTCGTAACTTATTGAAAATCAGTGGGTTTGCTTCCAAAAAGTGCTTGAATATTCAAGTTGTTTAGAGGTCGTTGTAAAGAAAATTCAAATCCGAAATTGCACAAAGACCTCGATTTGTGCAATTTTTGCCGTTTAAGAGGCGTTTTCCGACCGTGCTTATGGGTTGGTCCGACCGTGGAATAACCTTGGTCTGAGCAAGGTTATGGGTCGGTCAAACCAAAGTTATGGGTCGGTTTGACCGATATTATTCCATACTCGGGCTAAATTTGTAAATAATTTTCAGGTGGAATGTGGAATGTTTTTTTCAATACGAAAACTCGGGGGAACCTAATTATATTTTTTTCTTCCTTTTGATTGCACGGATGCAGGAAAATGACTATCTTTGCATTTAGAAAAAAAGAATTACTAAGAATGAAGAAGGAAGTAGGATGTTGGCTGTTAACTCTGACTTGCGGGCTGTTGACGGTGGCTTGCTCGGGCGGCGGCAGCAGTTATAAGATTGGTGTGTCGCAGTGCGGCACGGGTCAGTGGCGCGAGAAGGTGAACCAGGAGATGCTGGCGGCTCAGCACCTCTACGACGAGGATGCGGAGGTGGTGATTGCCTGTGCCTATGACGACACGGAGCGGCAGATTCGGCAGATTGACAGCCTTGCCAACGTCGGCATCGACCTGCTTGTGGTGGCACCCAACGAGGCAGCCCCTCTCTCCGAAGCCATTGCCAAGGTGAGGGCTAAGGGCATTCCAGTTATCTATTTCGACCGTAAAGCCGGAACGGAAGACTACACGGCATTCATCGGAGGTAATAACGTGGAGGCAGGAAGAGCCTGCGGTGATTATGCGAAGGAACAGGCGAGGTACGGAGCTGCGGGGGTACGGAGGTACGTGGGTACGGAGGCGCGGGT